>NZ_JBVJVY010000022.1:0-144811 GCF_055603265.1 Streptomyces sp. NPDC037288 | reverse complement strand
ACGCCGGCACCTGCCGCAGGACTGTCTTCGCCTGGCTGACCCGCTACAACACCCGCCGTCGGCACTCCGCCAACGGCCAACTCAGCCCCAACGAATACGAACACCGACACCACACCGCTAAACTCACGCTCGCCGCGTGATCAATAACCGCGTGCCCACCTTCATGGGGGAAGGCCCGCGATCAAGCCCAGCGGTCGGTGACCACGCACCCCGGCCGTTCCACCGATGCGCAATCCAAAAGGGCGCCGCCGACGTACTGAGAGTAGGGCCGTAGTCCGGAAAGAAGAGGGTGCATCCATCATGCGAGTACAAGGCGCGAGGCGTCTCGTCGCGGCGTCCGCGGCCGGCCTGCTGATGGCCGGCGGCGCTGCGATCGGCGCAGCAGGCACGGCAGCAGCAGCCCCGGCCGTACACACCGGTGTGATCACCAACCAGTGCTTCGACCACGACGACTGGCGCTGCTTCGACCACGGCGGGTTCCGCTTCGACCACCGAGGCTTCTGCTTCCACCACCCCAGGTTCTGTTTCGACCACCGCTTCGACCACCGCTTCGACCACCGGTTCGACAACGGAGTGATTGTGATCATCGTGGGCCGCTAGCGGTCACCGCAGGCGATCGAGGGCGCGCCCGCGGGCGCGCCCTCCGCAGTGTGCCGTGTGCGCGGGAGACCTGGTGGGCGCCGTCTACCTAGGCGAGTTGAGTAGGGGTGCTCAGGCAGGCCGTCCGTGTCCGCTCATAGCGTCCATCCCATGCACACAGACCAGGCTGTTCGAGGTCCGGTGCTCCGGGTGGGCATCACGTCAGTGGCGTCCTGCCTGCCGGAGCTCGAGGTGACCTCCCAGCACTTGCAGGAGCAGATCTCCACGGCATCCGGGCTGCGGTTGCCTGCGCGGATACTCGAACGCGTCACCGGGATCTCCTCGCGCCGGGCCGTGGCGGAGGGCGAGTACGCCTCGACGCTCGCGGTGCGGGCGGCGCGTACCGCACTGGCCCGGGCCGGACTGGCTCCGTACGACGTGGACCTGCTGGTGTTCGCCTCCGCCACGCGGGACATGGCCGAACCGGCGACCGCCCACGTCGTCCAGGCCGAGCTGGGCTCGCGGGCGCACGCCCTGGACGTGACGAACGCGTGCAACAGCTTCGTCAACGGAATGGACACGGCGCGGGCGATGATCCTGGCCGGCCGGGCCCGCCGGGCCTTGGTGGTCACCGGGGAGACCCCGAGCCGGGCGGTGCGGCACGCCCCTTCCGGCCCCGGCCAGCTCCGGGACGGCTTCGCGGGTTACACCTTCGGTGACGCGGGAGCCGCGGTCGTGCTGGAGGCCGTGGAACAGGGCGGCATCCTCGATGTCGACACCGAGACGCACTCCGAGCACTGGCAGGTCGGCGGGATCTTCGGTGGCGGTTCGCGTCACCCCCGCGGGGACGAGCACACGTACTTCCGCGGCGACGGGACCGAGCTGCGCGAGGTGTTCGAGAAGATCGGCACGTCCGTGCTGGACCGGATGACGCTGCGCACCGGGCTGGCCTGGGGCGACTTCCGGTACATCCTGGTGCACCAGGTCACCGTGCCGTACCTGGAGCGGTTCGTGGAGCTCACCGGCATACCCCGAAACCGGCTCGTCGTCACGGTTCCCGAGCTCGGCAACATGGCCAGCGCCACGTTGGGCGTGCAGCTCGACCGGGTCCACCGACGGCTGCTGCCCGGCGACCGGGTGCTGTTCGTGGGTCTGGGCGGTGGCGTGAGCCTGATGACGATGGTGTGGGAGAAGGCATGAGTGCCCTGTGGGTGGTGGTGCCCGCGCACCAGGAGGCCACGCGGATCGGCGGCACGCTGGACGCGCTCGCGGCCCAGCGGGACCGCGACTTCACGCTCGTCGTCGTGGACAACGCCTCGACCGACGCCACGGCGGCGATCGCGTACGACTTCGCCCGCCGGGCGCCCTTCCCGGTCCATGTCCTCAGCGAGCCGGAGAAGGGCGTCGGCTGTGCGGTGGACACCGGCTTCCGGTACGCCATCGGCAAGGGCGCGACGCTGCTGGCCCGCACCGACGCCGACTGTCTGCCGCGCCCCGGCTGGACGGCCGCCGCCCGCGACGCCCTGCGGCAGGGCGCAGGCCTGGTGTGCGGTCGTATCGACGCACGTCGCGACGAGCACGGACCGCTCGGGCGTGCCACCTTCCGCACGCTGGTCCGCGTCGCCGCGTTCTTCGGCCGGGTGCGCCCCGCGCACTGGCGCCGGCACGGCTACCTCGCGCCGTACCGGATGCACGCCGGCAACAACATGGCCGTCACGGCCGCCCTGTACGAAGCCGTCGGCGGTATGCCGCGCCGTCCCTCCCCCACCGACCGCCTCTTCCTCAACCGGGTCCGGCGCCGCACCACCGCCGTCGTCCACGCCCGCGCCATGGTCGTCGAGAACTCCACCCGGCGGCTGCGTGCCTACGGGCTGGTCGGCACGGCCCGCTGGTACCTGGACCGAGGTCCCGGCCGGCACACGGAGGACCCGCGCTGATGCTCGACACACTCGTCCATGCCCTGCGCAAGAGCCCCGACCGGCCCGCCGTCCTCGGCACCGCCGGGAACGCGGCGGTACGCGTCAAGGCCACCTGCGGGGACCTGGCCGACCTCACCGACCGTTACGCCGCTGCCCTGCACGCACGGGGCATCGCACGCGGCAGCACCGTCGGCGTCGCGGTACGGCCCGGTCCCCGGGCGCTGGCCGTGATGCTCGCCGTACACCGACTCGGGGCGCGGGCCGCGGTACTCGACCCCGGCGCGGGGCCGGACGTGCTGCGCGCCCGGCTCGCCCTCGCCCGGCCCGATGTCGTTCTCGCCGACGCCACCGCGCAGGCGGTCGCCGGGTGGGCCCGACCGCTCGCCCGCCGGGCGCGCCTGGCCCTGCCGGACCTGGCGACGCTGGGGCCGGTGGCCACGGTCGGGCCCCAACTGCCGGGCTGCCCCCCGGCGTTGGAGGCCGGTGTCCGGTCGGTGGTCCCGCCGCGTCCGGTGGACGAGGACGGCGACGCGGTCATCGTCTTCACCTCGGGCACCACCTCACGGCCCCGCGCGGTGGTGCACACCCGTTCCTCGCTCGCCGCCGGGATGGCCACGGTGAGCGACCTGGTCCGCGTGCAGGCCGAGCGGCCGGTGCTGGGCGGGACGTTCTTCGTCCTCGTGCCGTCCCTGGCGAGCGGCGCGCCGGTCGCGCTGCCCGCCCGCTCGCCGCGCGTTCTGGCCCGGCAGCTGCGCCGACTGGACCCGCAGGCCACCTATCTGACGCCACCGCAGCTGCGGATGCTGCTCGCCGCGGGGGCCCGGTTCACCGGGCGGGTGTGGACGGGGTCGGCTCCGGCGAGTGCCGACCTGCTCACCCGCCTCAGGCAGGCGGGCGCGCAGGAGGCGTGGGGCGTGTACGCGCTGACCGAGCTGTTCCCGGCCGCCGCGGTGGAACAGGCCGACAAGGCCGCCTTCACCGGCGGGGGCGATCTGGTGGGCGCTCCGCTGCCGGGGGTGACGGCCAGGACGGACGCCTCGGGTGAACTGCTGCTGTCCGGCCCGTCGGCCCGGGACCGTTACCTGGGCGAGGAACCGGAGCCGTGGGTCGCCACCGGTGACCGTGCGCACCTGGAGGGCGGCCGGATCGTGCTGCAGGGCCGCCTGAAGGACATGGTGCTCAGGCACGCGGAGAACATCTACCCGGGGTTGTACGAGCCGGCGCTGCACGTGCCGGGGGTCGAACTGGCCCTGCTGGTCGGGGTACCGGCCGGTGACGGCGATGAACGCCTGGTCGCCGTCGTGCAGCCGGGCCGGGGTGCCGACCGCGCGGCGCTGCGGGCCGCGCTGAGCGGTCCGCTGGAGCGGATGGGGTCCGCGCGGCCGGACGCGGTGCTGCTGGCCGACATTCCGCTGTCCGGGCGCTCCCGCAAGCCGGACCGCGCCGCCACCGCCCGCCTGGCCGCCGCCCGTCTGGCGGAAAGGGCCCGGGGATGAGCGCGCCGCTGTGGGTGGTCGTACCGGCCCACAACGAGGAGGCCGGGATCGGGGCCACCCTCGCGGCGCTCGCCGCCCAGACCGACACCGGCTTCGCCCTGGTCGTCGTCGACAACGCCTCCACGGACGCGACCACGGAGGTCGTGCGCCGCTTCGCCGCCGCCGCGCCCTTTCCCGTGCACCTCGTCGGCGAGGAGGAGCCGGGCGCCGGGGCCGCCG
This sequence comes from Streptomyces sp. NPDC037288, assembly GCF_055603265.1. Classification (NCBI taxonomy): domain Bacteria; kingdom Bacillati; phylum Actinomycetota; class Actinomycetes; order Kitasatosporales; family Streptomycetaceae; genus Streptomyces; species Streptomyces sp. NPDC037288. Next base: position 140,598 of record NZ_JBVJVY010000022.1, on the reverse strand, counting down.
CCGACACCGGATTCCGGTACGCCATCGGGCAGGGCGCCGCACTGCTCGCACGGACCGACGCCGACTGTGTGCCCGCCGCGGACTGGATCGCGGCGGTGCGCAGGGAGTTCGGACGCGGCACGGAGCTGGCCTGTGGCCGGAGCGTGCCACGCCGGGACGAGCACCCCTCGCTCGCCGAGCGGTACCTGCTGCCCGCGGTGATCCGTGCGACCGCGCTGTACGGCCGGTACCGCAAGGAGCACCGCCACCCGCGCTACCGCGCGCCGTACGTGCTGTGCCACGGCCACAACCTCGCCGTCACGACCGCCCTGTACCTGCGCTGCGGGGGCACACCGCGCGTCCCTCTGCAGGGGCCGCCCGAGGACGTGATCTTCCTCAACCGGGCGCGCGCCCACAGCGACCGGATCGCCCGGGCCGAGGGGATGGTGGTCCACACCAGCCTGCGCCGTCTGCGGGCGTGGGGCGCGCGCCGGACCCTCCTGTGGTCCTGGGACCGACGCTACTGCCCCGCCGACACGAAAGAGGTACACGTCCGATGACCGCCGCGCCCATCCCGTCCGGCGTCCGGGCGGCACGCCGCCGCGACCGACGCGTGTACACCCGCTCCCACCCCGCGCTGTTCGCCCTGCTCGCCGCCACCCGCCGCCGGACGGTGACCCGGCTCGGAGGAACGGTGCTGGTGCACGGCGGTGATGCGTACCGGCACGCCCTCACCCGTGTTCCGCTGGACCGCGGCGCGGCCGGCACCACGGGCGGCGCGGCGCGGGAGCTGTCCGCCGGCGGGACGCTGTTCGACCAGGAGGGCGCCGGTCACCGTGCCACCCGCCGTGCGGTGGCCGAAGGCCTCGGCGTGGCCGGGGTGGAGCGGCTGCGCCCGGTGTGGCGGGAGGTCCTGACCCACCGCCTCGCCCCGCTCGCCACCGGCCGCACGGTCGACCTGGTACCGCTGGCACGCGAACTGGCCGGTGCCACCGTCTGTGCGCTGCTCGGTACGGGCGGGGACCCGGAGGGTGTGGCCGAGGCGGCCGCCCGCGCGGCGGCCGCCGCCGTACGCGACCACCTGCCCGGGCCCCGGCTGCCCGGCACCGCCCGGGCGGCGGCCGCGGCGACGGCGCGGCTGGAGGCCCTGCTCACAGCGGACGGCCCGCCCGACGAGACCGGGGAAACGGCCTTGCGAGCGATGCTTGCGGTCGCCGCCGTCAACACCACGGTCGCAGCGCTCCCGCGCGCCGCCGCCTGGTGTGCCGACGCGGCGCTGTGGGACCAGGCGGCCGACGACCGGCTGCGGCCGACCCTGGTGACCGAACTGCTGCGGGTGATCGCTCCCTCCCCGCTGCTGCCGCGCGCGGCAGCGGCCGGCGCCGCCCTCGACGGGTGCCCGGTACGGGCGGGGGACCGCCTGATCCTGGTGGCACGGCACGCGGCCCGAGCCCACACCGATCCCCCGGACGCCCGCGTCCCCGCACCGCCCGACGTCGCCCAGCTCGTCTTCGGCGCCGGACCCCACGCCTGCCCCGGCGCGCGCCTGGCCCGCGCACAGCTCGACGACGCTCTCGCCGCACTCGCGCCCCACCGCCCCGGCGTCGTACGGGCCCGCGTCGACCGGACCGCGGCCCTGCCCGGCTGGCGTTCCCTGACCGTCCGCTCCACCACCAGCCCCGCGGAGGACCGATGACCACGATCGCCGTCACCGGGGCGAGCGGCTTCTGCGGCTCCCATGTCGCCGTCACGGCTGCCGCCCGGGGCGCCGAGGTGCTGTGTGTGGGGCGCCGCCCCGGCCCGGTCGGCCGGCACGTGCCGTGGGACGCCGTCCGCGAGGTGCCGGACCTGGCCGGCGCCGACCTCGTGGTGCACTGCGCGGCGGCGGTCGGCGACCCGGTGCCCGGCTCCGCCGCCGAGGCGGCGATGCGTGCCGTCAACGTCGACGGCACGGCACGGCTCCTCCAGGCCGCCGCCGGCCGACCGGTGGTCTGGGTGAGCAGCGCCAGTGTCTACGCGCCCGGCCCCGGCCGGGGCCGGATCACCGAGGACCATCCGGTGCGCGGCCAGCTGAACGCCTACGGCCGCACCAAGGCCGCCGGTGAGACGCTGGCGCTCGCCGCCGGTGCCGTGGTGCTGCGCCCCCGGGCGGTCTACGGTGCCGGGGATCCCCACCTGGTGCCGCGGCTGTTGTCCCGCGTCCGGGCCGGCCTGCTTCTGCTGCCCGGTCCGAGCGTCCGCCTCAGCCTGACGGCCGTCGAGAACCTCACCGAAGCGTGTCTGGCCGCCGCCGACTGGCCGCCGGGCGCCTACAACATCGCCGACCCGGCGCCGTACGACCGGGACCGGGCCGTACAAGCAGTCCTGCATGCCCACGGCATACGGGCCCGGATCCGTCACGTCCCGGCAGCGGTCGCCCGCACCGCGGCGATCACCGCCCAGTCGCTGGCCCGGCTGCGCCCGCACACAGAGCCGTTCCTGACCCCTTACGCGGTCGACCAGCTGGCCAACTCCGTTGTCCTTGACGTGTCCAGGGCCGAGGACCAGGGGTGGACGGGCGGTCGCGGGCTGCGGGACTACACCGCGGCCCTGCCTGCCAGGTCAGCGGGTACCGAACCGGCGCCGCGTGCACGGTCTGCGTTCAGAGAGCGAGTGTGACCGCGGCGGCGGCGCCGCCGAGGCCGAGGGCCAAGGCCCCCTCCGCCCAGCCGCCCTTGCCCCAGCGGAAGAAGCGGTCGGCGGCCAGTCCGCCCGGACCGATGGCCGCGACGGCCAGGGCGACGACGGCGATACACACGCTGTACTCCACGCCGCCGTCCGCGTCCCACAGGCCGTGCGCGCCGGTGACCGTGACCATCGCGTTGATCATGACCCCGATCAGGGCGGCAGCCGCCAGCGGCGTCAGCAGCCCGAGGGCCAGGCCGAGTCCGCCGAGCAGCTCGGACAGACCCCCGATCGCGGCGAAGAGCTTTCCCGGGTGATAGCCCAGGGCCGCGAACCCCTTGCCGGTCGCGGTCAGGCCCGGGCCCCCGAAGAGCCCGAAGACTTTCTGAGCTCCATGGGCGGCCATCAGCAGGCCGAAGGTCACTCTGATGAGCAGCAGGCCGACATCGGCGGCGGTCACCGTGGAGGCGGCTGCGGGATGCGCTGCCGGTTCCGTGGAACGAGCGGCACGGTTCAGGATGCGCTTGGTCATGGCAGATGCTCCGGTCGGAACGCCAGAACGGGCGTTTCCCCCAGCTCGGGCCGATACCGAGCAACCGGCGACGGGCGGGCCCCGCGCAGCGTCGCAGAGCCTGCTCCCCCGATCCTTGCGCTGAGGGCGGTGTCGTGCATCTGGGCGGTGGCCCTCCGGGGGGCGGCGGGGGTCGCCCTCAGCGGTCCTGGGGCATCCGGTCGTCACGCTCGGGGCCGCTCGGGCCCAGCCGCACGCAGCATTCCCCGGGCTCGGGGGCGAGGACGGCGTGGACTCCGTTGACCTGAAGGCCGTCGAGGTAGCCGCTGAGGAATGCCTGGTTCATGCCGCAGACCAGGTCGGGGGCCTTCGCTGCCAGCGGGTGGAAGGGGCAGTTGCGGAGGCGGAGCCGGGTGGGGTCTTCCCGGACCGGTTCATAGCCGTACTGGTCCAGTAGCCGCTCGCAGGCGGTCAGTCCGCGCTCGGGGCCCAGCCGTCCCGGGCGGGTCTCCTCCCGCGCGGCCTCGCCCATCTGCCGACCCCGCTGGTCGGCCGTGCGCATGGCCGCCTGCGTCGCGTTCTCGCCTGCGCCCTCGGTCAGGACGGCGTCCAGGAGCAGGTCGGCCAGCAGTTCGTGACGGCGGTCGGGGATGGTCACGGTGATCTGGGTGTCGGTGGGTTCGTACACCTTCGGCTGTCTGCCGACCTTGCGGATGCCGCCCGGTGTTTCGTAGCGGGCGCGCAGCAGGCCGGCGTCGACGAGTTTGTCGAGGTGGAAGGCGGCGAGCTTGCGGGATATGCCGACGCTGGCGGCGGCCTCGTCGCGGGTGACGGCTCGGCGGGCCCGCCGGATGAAGGTGAACATGCGCCGGCGCGAGTCCTCGTTCAGGACGCTGACGGAGTCGAGGGCCGTGTCGGCCGCGTCGGCCTGCGGAGTCGGGTCGAAAGCCACGAGAACACGGTAACTCCCACCCGGCTGGGTGCAACTGTCCCTTGGCTCTCTGTTCTGCACGGCTTGACGCCCCTCCGGAATAAGACCAACATCTATTGGTGAAACCCCTGGAGGTTGCGATGGTCAATGAGCCACAGCTTCAGGCGAAGCGTCCGGTCAGCGCCACGCTCGCCGGCCCGTACGGCCACCCGTTCCACCCGATCCTGGTGACCGTGCCGATCGGCGCCTGGGTGACCAGCCTGGTGTTCGACATCGCGTCCCACGTCGTGCACCGTCCGGGCTTCCTGACCCAGTCCTCGGAGTGGCTGATCGCGGTCGGGGTGATCGGTGCCCTGCTGGCGGCCACGGTCGGATTCCTCGACCTGTTCGCGATCCCCAGCGGCACCCCGGCCTTTCGCACCGCCCTGGTCCACATGGCGCTGAACCTGCTGGTGACCGCCGCCTACGCCGTCAACTTCCTGTGGCGGTACGGCGATCACGCCGGTGGTGGAAGCGTCGGCATCGGGCGGCTCGTCCTGTCGGCACTGAGCGTGGCCGCCCTGGGCGTCTCGGGATTCCTCGGCGGCAAGCTCGCCTACCGCTACGGCGTCCGGGTCGCCGACGAGGGCACCCAGGCCGAGGGATTCGCCACGGACCGCAGCCCGGGGAGCGCCCGCTCCGTCGCGTGACCCGGCTCGCGCGACCGTCACGGCGGCCGGTCTCCTCCGGTTGCCTCCAACCCCGTCCTCACCTGGGAGTTCCCATGAACATCGCCGCACTGATCACCTGGGTGGTCACCGCCCTGGGCGGCTTCTACATGCTCGGCACCTGGATCCAACGCGGCGGAATCCAGCAGCAGCAATCCGGCACCAGCCGCCTGCCCGCACCCGTCGTCTTCGGGCACTTCGCCCTGGCCGCGATCGGGCTGGTGGTGTGGATCATCTACGTCGTGGCCGACAAGAACGCCCTGGCCTGGACCTCGTTCGGTCTACTGCTGCCCGTCGCCCTGCTGGGATTCGTGATGCTCGCCCGCTGGCTGCCCGTCTACCGCGACCGGACCACGGCCGGGATGGCTCCGGCCACCGCGACGGCTGCCGGCGCCGAAGGGGCCGTCCCCGCCGAACGGCACTTCCCCCTTGCGGTGGTGCTGGCACACGGTCTGTTCGCCGTGGTCACCCTCGTCCTGGTCCTGCTCACCGCCCTGGGCGTCGGGGGCAGCTGACATGAGCCAGCGGCCTCAGCACCGCGCCAACGCCCGCATAGACCGCACCGACGAGGAGGAAACAGCCCCCGCACGGCCCGCGCTGCGGGTCGTCCACGAGCCCGGCGGTATCGACCTGGCCGCCGCGGAAGCCGCGGCCGGCCAGTTCCTCACCGCACTCGGTATCTCCCCCGCCTCGGAGAGCCTGCGCGGCACACCGGGGCGGATGGCCCGCGCGTACGCCGAACTGTTCAGCCCGCGCCCGTTCGACCTGACCACCTTCCCCAACGACGAGGGCTACGACGAACTCGTCCTGGCCCGCCGCATTCCGGTCCGCTCCGTGTGCGAGCACCATCTGCTGCCGTTCGTCGGCACCGCCCACGTCGGCTACCTGCCGGGCGCCCGCATCCTCGGCCTGTCGAAGCTGGCCCGCGTCGTCGAGCACTTCGCCTGCCGGCCGCAGGTCCAGGAACGCCTGACCAAGCAGGTGGCCGACTGGCTGCAGACACACCTGGAACCCAAGGGCGTCGGTGTGGTCATCGAGGCCGAGCACTCCTGCATGACCCTGCGCGGCGTCCAGGCCACCGGCTCCAGCACCATGACCTCCACCCTGCTCGGCCTGCTGCGGTCCGACGCCCGTTCCCGGAGCGAGTTCCTGGCCCTGACCGGCGTGGCCTCATGACCACGGGCCACCGGCGCCCCGCGTCCACGCTCGTCCGTCGTGCCCCGCGTCCCACGCTCGTCCGTCGTGGCGCGGGGAGTCACGTCAGGCCGCGGAGCGGGGAAGGTCGATGGAGCGACTTTCCTCCACGACCTGGTAGCCGGCGCTCGTGTACAGGTTCATGGCCACCTCGTTGCCGCCCCACACGGTGAACATCAGTGCCGAGTCGCCGGCTGCGAGCGTGGCCTGTTCGCCGGCCGCCATCGCGGCCCGCCCGTACCCTTTGCCGCGGTAGCGCTCCTGGATATAGAGCGAGTAGCCGTAAGTGACGCCCTTGAGATACCCGTGCTTCAACCAGCCGGTGCCGATCTGCTCTCCCGCCGCCTCCAGCACCAGCAAGGTGGTGTCGGGCGTTGCCAGGCCCTCGGGAAGCAGGTCCGCGAAGTCGCGGTCGGACTTGCGTACGGCCTCCTCGGGGCTCATGGCTCCCGCCCGGACGATGTCACCGACGTAGGCGACCTTCTCGGCGGCCAGCCACTCGGGATACTCGGCGCGTGTCATCGGCCGTGCCGTGACGCCGTCGAGTGGTTCCGGCGGGGAGTCGACGCGCCGCGTTCTGAGCTGGCCGCGAACCTCGTAATCGGCGAACAGTGTGCCGGCGGGCTCGGTGAGCCGTATGCCCAGCCGGCGTGCGCCGCGCTGCGCGCACCACTCCTCGGCCCAGTCCCGGGCGGCCTGCTCGTGCCCCCGGCCGGCGTGCGCCGCGTCCACGCGGAGGTCGCCGATGCGACCCGCGAGCGCGCCGTCGTGGTCGGCGACGACCACGGCGACGTGTCCCACACGGTTCCCGGCATCCGTGATCTCGGCGACGGTCCAGTCACCGATGCCGTCGCGCGCCTTCTCAAGCATGCCCTCCGCCGCGGCAGCGCCGAGCCCGGCCGCCGCGTACCGAGCGTGCAGCCGCCGCTCGAAGTCCTGCCGCCATTCCGTGGTGTCACCAAGCACGCTGAAATCTGTCACCCGGTCACACTAGGCCACCTTGTCATGGACCTGAACTGCATTACAGCAGGCCCACCGCGGGGACCGCGACGTTGAGGGGCCCCAGGCCGATGGGATCGGCAGTCCTGCCCAGCACCCCGCCCGTGGACGCCCCGTCAGCACTGTCACCCGCGGGCGGCGCGGGGAACCGCGCGGGGCCGGGTACCAGGCCACCCATCGGAGCGGAGCCGGCCCGAGGAGCTGCTGCCGACGTCCCTGCCGCGTACACACCGAGGCCGCCGACAGTGAGAAGAGCGGCAGCCGCGATCCGGAAAGACTTGATCATTGCGATCCTTCGAAGCGTTTCGTTGTCTTGTGGCACGTTCTCCGGGCACGACACTCACCTATCCGAGGTGGGGATCGCCGTATCGACGCGCGGGCCGGTCCACCGGTGACGCCCGCCTCGTACAGCAAGGGACCAGGTGGCGGGGCTCCGCGGTGATCCCCGCCTTGCCCGTACCACGCGTCCGGAGCAGTCTGGTCCTATGAGCGCTCAGGACGGCCCCACGCTCATCTCGTCCGTGCAGCGGGCCTTCCGATTGCTGGAGGCGGTGAGCGCGCACGAGAACGGCGCGCCGGCGAAACAGCTGGCACGCGAGACCGAGCTGCCCTTGGCCACCGCGTATCACCTGCTGCGCACCCTGGTGCACGACGGATACGTGCGGAAACTGGACGACGGCTGCTTCGTCCTTGGCGACAGACTGGACTCCCTGCACTCGGCCGGCCGCACACAGACGCTGCTCAGTCGCATCCGCCCCACGCTCACCGCCCTGCGGGACGAGCTGTCCACCGCCGCCTACCTCACGTTCTACGAGGACGGTGAGATCAGGGTCGCCGAGATCGTCGACGGGCCCCGTACACCACGGGTGGATCTCTGGGTGGGGTTCGAGGACGCCGGACATGCCACCGCTCTGGGCAAGTCGGTGCTGCGTGAGCTGGACGAGGACGCCCGCCGGGAGTATCTGTCCAGGCACCACCGCCCCGACCTCACACCACGGACGATCACCAGTCTTCCGGAGCTGCTGCGCAGGATCGAGTCGTCCCCCCTGGCGCCGGCCGTCACGGACCTGGAGGAGTACTCGCTGGGCACGGTGTGCGTCGCCGTGCCCGTCTACCGCGGCGGCACACTCGGCTCGCTCGGCGTCTCCCTGCCCGTGGAACGACAGGCCCAGATCCAGGAGATCCGGAGACGGCTGCTGCCGATCGCGAGCCGTATCACCAGAAGTCTCTCGCTCACTATCTGAAAATCCGCTCCTTGTGGCTGCCGCACCCAGCCCGTTTCCTTGACGAAAGGGACATTCCGGGTGTGCACCCCTGTACAGGCGAGGACTGCGGACGAAACATGAGTCAGGCCCGACACCATGGCGGCGACCACCGGCCGAGGCTGTTCAGAAAGCCTGCGGCCGACACCTGGGGATCGGTTTGCCGGCGTGCCGCCGGTCGGCTGGCCCCCAGACTGCCCGTGCTGCCGGTCCTGGTCCTCGTCGTCATCGTGCTCATGCACCTCGCCGGAGGGGCGGGCATGGTATGGCTGCCGCTGCTCGCGTCCGGACCGGCGCTGGCCGTCGCCACCAACAGGCCGCGCGGGGTGCTCTGCGCCGGTCTTCTCGCCACGGCGCTGGGCGCGACGCTGGGCATCGGAAGCGGCGTGCCCGCCGGTGAGCTGACGGCCGTACTGTCCGCCCTGCTGGCCGTCACGGCGGCGAGCGGCCTGGCCAGCGCGCTGCACGGCCGGCGTGAGCGGGTCCTCGCGGCCGTCCGCTCGGTCGCCGAGGCCGCCCAGCACGCCGTCCTCCAGCCCGTCCCGGAGACCGTCGGACCGTTCCGGGTGGCCGTCCGCTACAGCGCCGCGGCGGCGGAGGCCCGGATCGGCCGGGATCTCTACGCCCTGGTGCCCACCCCGCACGGCGTCAGGCTGATCGTCGGCGACGTGCGGGGCAAGGGGCTGCCCGCCGTGGGGACCGCCGCGCTCGTGCTCGGGGTGTTCCGCGAGGCCGCGCATGACGAGCCCGACCTGCTCGCCGTCGTCAGCAGGATCGAGCGGAGCCTGGCCCGCAACCTCGGCCCCGACGACTTCGTCACCGCCGTGGTGGCCGGATGTCCCCGGTCCGGAGACCTGGAGGTCGTCAACTGCGGACACGCGCCGCCGCTGCTGATCTCCGCGTCCGGGGACGTCAGGGCGGTGGAGCCCACCCACCCCGCGCCGCCTCTCGGGCTGCGTGCCCTCTCGGGCCAGGCTCCTCGTCTGCAGCGGCTGCCCTTCGCGGCGGGAGAGCAGCTGCTGCTCTACACCGACGGGGTCACCGAGGCCCGCGATCAGGCCCGCGAGTTCTACCCGCTCGCCGAAGGGGTGGCGCGTCATGTCTGCGACGAGCCGGCCCGCACACTCACCGCGCTGCACGACGAGCTGCTGGCGCATGTGGGCGGCCGGCTGCACGACGACGCCGCCCTGCTCCTGATCCGCAAGCAGACCGCGGACCACGGACAGGCCACCGTGCCGTCACCCGTGGAGGCCGCGCTCTAGACCGCGACGAGATCGGCCCAGCGGGTGATGCCGCCCGGGTCGACGCGTATGCCATGGCGGGTCGCCAGGGCGTGGATGATCGTCTCGCCCCGGCCGTGCTCGTCCGGGTCGACCCCGGCGCGGGACCCGCCCGCCGGGAGCGCTGCTCCCGCGTCGGTGACCTCGACGCGCAGGGTGCCCGCGCCGTCGCCGGGCACCCACGACAACCGGAGTACGGCCGGGGGGCGGGCGTGCAACAACGCGTTGGTGACCAGCTCCGACACCACGAGGAGAGAGTCCTCGACCAGCTCCGGAAACACCCTCCACTCGGCGAGGACCGCCGCAGCACGTCGGCGTACGGCCGAGACGGCGCCGGGGACGGGGGGCACCGGACACACGTGTTCGCAAGCCGCCCGAAGCAGTGTGTTCAGCTGAGCCGTCATGGTCTCTCCCCATGGTCTGTGCTGCCGGTCCGGCGCTGTGTCCCCACGCATTCCGGCTTCGCAGCAACCTATGAAGACAAATCAGGCACGTCAATGAACAGCGGTCGGCATTACCGAACGCCCGTCCTTCTGTGCGACCCCAAGCGCCGTCCGCCCGCGAAGCGAAGCATCCGTGGCGGTAATAGGCTCGCCTCATGGCCGGCCCAGTCCAGTCGATCGAACGGGCGGCGGCGATCCTGCGCCTGCTCGCCGGTGGGCCCCGCCGACTCGGGCTCGGTGAGGTGGCGGCCTCGCTCGGACTGGCGAAGGGCACCGCCCACGGCATCCTGCGCACACTCCAGCACGTGGACTTCGTCGAGCAGGACGCGGCGACCGGGAAATACCAGCTCGGAGCCGCCCTGCTGCACCTCGGCACCAGCTACCTGGACGTCAACGAACTCCGCTCGCGCTCCCTGAACTGGGCCGACGCCCTCGCCGCCCGCAGCGGGGAGGCGGTACGCCTGGGCACCCCCCTGGAGGGCAGCGTGCTCATCGTCCACCACGTGTTCCGGCCGGACGACACCTTCCAGACCCTGGACGTGGGCGCGCTGCTGCCCCTGCACGCCTCCTCACTCGGCAAGGTACTGCTGGCCTTCGGGACCGCGGCGATCGAGCCCGACGACAAGCCGGGCCTGGAGGCGTACACCCGCCACACGCTGGTCGATCGCGAGCGGCTCACCCGGGCGCTCGCCGAGGTGCGGGAACTCGGCTGGGCCGCCGAGATCCAGGAGATGAGCATGGGCGAGGCCGGGCTCGCCTCGCCCATCCGCGGCCACGGCGGCCTCGTCGTCGGCGCCATCGGCTTGTCCGGGCCGGTCGAACGGATCTGCGACAGCCAGGGCCGTCCCCGCCCGAGTCTGATCACCCTGATCCGTGAAGCGGCGCGCGCGATCTCCCGAGACCTGGGAGCCGCCCGCTGGTAGGCCAGGACAGCCGCCCCTCGATCCGTCGGAAGGCAGACCCGATCATGGCTGAACGGTATGTAATGTCCATCGATCAGGGCACCAACTCGACCCGATGCATTCTCTTCGACCACCGCGGGCGGCTGGTCTCGGTCGCGCAGAGGGAGCACCAGCAGCACTTCCCCAGGCCTGGCTGGGTCGAGCACGACGCCGTCGAGATCTGGCAGAACCTACGCCGTGTCGTGCCCGAGGCACTGTCCGACGCCGGTGTCGGCACGGGCCAGGTCGCCGCCGTCGGCGTGGCCAACCAGCGCGAGACGACCGTGCTCTGGGACCGGCGGACCGGGGTCCCGCTGGGCCGGGCGATCGTATGGCAGGACACCCGCACGGCGCCGCTCGTCGAGGACCTCAGAAAGGATCCCGGCGACGAGTTCTTCCTGGAACGGTGCTGTCTGCCGCCCTCGACGTACTTCTCGGCGCTGCGGATCCGCTGGCTGTTCGACCACATCAAGGGTCTGCAGCAGCGCGCCATCGACGGGGAGGTGCTGTTCGGGACGATGGAGAGCTGGCTGATCTGGAACCTCACCGGAGGCACCGACGGCGGCCTGCACATCACCGACGCCACCAACGCCAGCCGCACGATGCTGATGAACATCCGCACGCTCACCTGGGACGAGGACCTGCTGGCCTTCTTCGGGGTCCCCCGCTCGATGCTGCCCGAGATCAGGTCTTCCGCCGAGACGTACGGCGACGCCCGCTCGCTGCTGCCGGGCGTCGCTCTCACCGCCGCCCTCGGCGACCAGCAGGCCGCGCTCTTCGGCCAGACCTGCTTCTCGCCGGGCGAAGCGAAGTGCACCTACGGAACGGGGAGCTTCCTGCTGCTGAACACCGGGGGCGACGTCGTGCGGTCCCGGCACGGACTCCTCACCACCGTCGCCTACAAGATCGGGAACCAGCGGCCGGCCTACGCCCTGGAGGGGTCCATAGCCGTCACCGGCGCACTCGTCCAGTGGTTCCGTGACCGCCTGGGCCTGATCAGCAGCGCCCCGGAGATCGAGACCCTCGCGCGGACGGTCGAGGACAACGGCGGCTGCTACATCGTCCCCGCCTTCTCGGGTCTGTTCGCACCCCGCTGGCGCAGCGACGCACGCGGGGTCATCGTCGGCCTCACCTCGTACATCACCAAGGGGCACCTGGCGCGCGCCGTCCTGGAGGCCACCGGGTGGCAGACCCGCGAGGTCGTCGACGCCATGAACGCCGACTCCTCGGTCTCCCTGCAGCAGCTGAAGGTGGACGGGGGCATGACCGCGGACAACCTGCTCATGCAATTCGTGGCCGACGTCCTCGACGTGCCCGTGGTGCGGCCCCTGGTCGCCGAGACGGTCTCCCTCGGCGCCGCCTACGCGGCCGGCCTCGCGTCCGGCTACTGGCCGGACCTGGAAGTGCTGCGCCGCAACTGGCACCGGGCGGCGCAGTGGTTGCCCGCCATGGATCCCGGACTGCGGGAGGCGGAGTACGACAACTGGCAGCGTGCGGTCGAACGTTCCCTGGGGTGGGCCCGACCGCCGCGTTCAGACGAGCAGGGCCCACCGAAGTGACGTGTTTCGCACCTTACTTCAGGTAGGACTTGCACACTGGGTGCCACTATGTGATCAAATCTACCGATGCGTACCCCCCACATAAAGACGCATCGTGCCGTTCAGTCGGACGGGCCTCCCACCGAAAGGGTTCCACCCCGCCGGAATCCGTACGACGAACTGGCCTCGCTGGCAGACCATCCGCTGGACGACTTCCTCACCGAGGACAGCGCGCCGACCCGGCAGGAGGACGACGCCGAGGAGCCCTGGGCACCCCCCAACCACCGGCGCGGCAGCCGCCGTCGCAACCGCGCCACCGGCCTGCCCACCCTGGTCCGGGGCCTCGCCTGGGTGCTCACCCTCGCCTGCCTCGCCACCCTCGCCGACCGCTGGGCGTTGCTGTACGCCGAGCACAAGGCCTCAGATCAGCTGAAGGACAAACTGCATCTGGCCGCTGCCCCCGAAGTACGGATCGGCGGTTTTCCCTTCCTCACGCAACTGGCCGCACAGCGCCTGGACTCGGTCAGGGTGACCGTCCCCGACATCCCGGCCCACCGGGTCACCCTCACCCAGGTCACCGCCACCGCACACGACATACGCATCGACGGCGACGGACCCACCGCGGTACGCGGCGCACTCGTCCGGCAGGTGCACGGTCAGGTCCTGCTGTCGTTCGCCGACATGAACCGTGAACTCGGCGCCTCGCAGGTGGCTTTCACGGCGCACGGACCGGGCCTCGTCCAGGCCCGCGGCTCCCTGCACATGGCGGGCCGCGACCTGAGCGTACGGGCCGACGCCCGCATCCGGCGCGACGGGGAGCGCGGCATCGCCACCTCCGTGGACGGCATACGGCTCGACATCGACGACCTCGCGACGTACCGGCCCGGCACCAGGCCCACCGAGGGCCTCCACCTGACCCCGGCATCAGCGAGACGCCTCACCCGGGAGGCAGAGAAGATCAAGGCCTTCCTGGCGCTCCCCGAGATCGTGCACCGCCTGGGCGTCCCCGACAGCGCGGTGCGCGCCGCGCTCCACGACGAGGACAAACTCCACCAACTCACCGGCGCGCCGCGCTTTTTGCACCAACTGACCCGCATCAACCTCGTGGACGCCGCCCTCGCCCACCCGGCACTCCTCAAAAAGCTGGGCCTGGACCCGTCCCTGCTCACCGCACTGACCAAGCTCACCCGTCCCCAGATAGCCGACCGCTTCTCCTTCGCCTTCCAGCTCCCGAAACCACCCGGGGGCTCCCTGAGCCTGCAGCGCGTCACGGTGGGCCAGGACGGCATCCGCGCCGAGGTGTCGGGAGCAGGACTCCTCCTGGGCCACTGAACGCACGCCGCACGGGGCACCGACGAGCCATCGGTCCCCGCCGGGCCGGGGCAGACGCCGGCGCCCGCGCATGATCCGCGCCGTGGTCATCGACGACGCCCTGGGCTCCCGGCCCAGTCGGGACGCGGTGAGGACCGGCTCGGGAACATCGGCCACGTCCTGGCGGTTGTATGTGCAATGGGTGCCCTCTTGGCGCTGTTGGCGTCCTTGGCCTACGGCAGTTCGGACTTCGCGGCGGGAGTGGGCAGCCGACGCTTCGCTGCCGCACCGGTCACGGTGGTCGTTCAGGCGTTCGGACTGCTCGCCGCCGGCGCCGGGGTCCTGCTGTTTCCCGGCGCCGGGCCGACCTCCCACGCGCTGACCTGGGGCGCGCTCAGCGGGCTCGGCAGCGCTGCGGGTACCTTGGCGCTCTACCGCGGCCTCTCGATCGGAGCGATGAGGGTGACCGCGACCTGTTCGGCCGTGCTCACCGCCGTCATCCCCGCTGTCGTCGGGCTCCTCCTCGGCGATCACCTCTCCGCCCCGGCGATGGCCGGCATCGTCATCGCGGTCCCCGCGATCGCCCTGGTGTCCTGGCAACCCCGGTCCGACCACCGGGGCAGCGCCGGACTGGGCCACGGGATGGTCGCCGGCGCCGGATTCGCGCTGCTGTTCATCGCCCTGGACCGCGCCGGTACCGCCTCCGGGGCCTGGCCACTGGTTCCCGGCCAGGCCGCAGCCCTGCTCCTCGTGCTCCCGTTCGCGCGCGGGGCGCGGCTCCGGGAGGGCGACTGGCGCCCGGCAGTGCTGCCCATGATCGTGGCCGGCCTGCTCGCCGGCACCGCCAACCTGCTGTTCCTGGCCGCCACCGGGCAGGGCCAGCTCACCATCGTGGCCGTACTCACCGCTCTCTACCCCGCGGTGACGGTGCTGCTGGCCCGCGTCCTGCTCGCCGAACGCTCAACCCGGCTCCAGACCACAGGCCTTCTCGCCGCAGCGGCGGCAACCGCCCTTACCACCCTGGGATGACCCACGCACACATCCGCACCCGGCGGTTCCCGAGCAGCCGTCACCGTCACACGCCAAGGGCCGCCGGGCCTGTCAGGCGACCCAGGCGGCGGTGAGGTCCTGGATCGCGGACCCGTCGACGTCGGCCAGCTTGGTGCCGACGAAGGCGCGGGCCCAGTCGGAGGTCTGGATCCGGAAGGCGGGCCGGTCGGCGTTGAGCGCCTCCATGACCGCTTCCGCCGCCGCGGCCGGGGTCTGGGCGCTGCCGTCCAGGAACTGGTCGACGGTCCGGTCGATGTAGTGGCGCAGCGCGTCGGAGTACGGGCCGGCGTCGATGTCGCCCTCGATGTCGAAGCCGATGTTGTTCACGAACTCGGTGGCTACAGCGCCCGGTTCCACCACGGACACGCTCACGCCCAGCGTCCGCGCGACCGGGGCCAGGCTCTCCATGTAGCCCTCGACCGCGAACTTGGCGGCGCAGTACGCCTCGTTGAACGGCTGGCCGACGACGCCGCCCACGCTGGTGACGGTGATCAGGCGCCCGCCGGTGGCGCGCAGGTACGGGAGGGCGGCCTTCGAGACGTTCAGTACGCCGAAGAAGTTGACCTCCATCACCGTACGAACGTCTGCGACGGAGTCGTTCTCCAGAGTGCCCAGGTGGCCGGCGCCCGCGTTGTTGATGACGGCGTCCAGGCGACCGTAGTCGGCGATCACGCCGTCGACGGCTGCGGCGACGGACACCTCGTCGGTCACGTCGAGCCGACGGATGTCCAGGCGGACACCCGCTTCGGCGGCGGCCTTGCGCAGTGCCTCGGCGCGGGTGGTGTCGCGGAGGGTGGCGACGGTGCGCCAGCCGGCCCGGGCGGCGGCGATGGCGGCGGCCAGGCCGATGCCGGAGGAGGTGCCGGTGATGAGGACGGTGCGAGGGGTGGCGGACATGGTGAAGCCTTTCGAGCCATTTATGTGCGTGCACACACAACATAGCTTTATGTGTGTGCGCACGCAACCCGCCTATACTGGGGATCATGCCGAAGAAGCTGCCGCAGGCCGAGATGCCCGCCGCCGACTACGCCTTCTACGGGCTGGTCTGGGCCGGAACCGTGCTCACAGAGCGGGTCGACCGGGCCCTGACCAAGGCCCACGACCTCCCCGTGTCCTGGTTCGAGGTCATGCTGTGGCTGGCGTCCAGCCCCGAGCCCGTTCCCGCCTCCGTCCTCGGCAACAGCACCATGCTCAGCCGCAGCCAGGTCTCACGGGTCGTCGACGCCCTCCAGGCCCGGGGCCTGGTGGCCCGGACCCCGTCCGCGCGCGACGCGCGGTCGGTCGAGGTCTCCCTCACCGACGACGGCCACCGCGTCTTCGCGGAAGCCGACGCCACCCGCCGCGAGGCCCTGGCTCCGGTCTTCACCGACCTCCTCGACGAGCACGACATCGACTCCCTCGCCACGGTCTGGCAAAAGCTCAAGGCGGAAAAGGAACGACTGGCGCAGGAACCCATGACCACGCCGCGTTCGGCGACGCCCGAACGGTGACCTGACCTCGTCGGGACCGCACGGTCACGTTCTCCAGCGTTGTGCGACCCGTCGGCGTGGCGACGTTCCCGGTCAGGGCGGTCGGCTTACATGGGGGGGAGGAAGGAGATCCGCATGACAGCACAGGAACCCGCCGAACAGCCCACGTCCGAGCTGGATGCCCGCTACAGTTCCGCGCTCAACCGCCGCCCGGGTGCCGCGGACGTCGCCGCCACCCCATGGGCCGAGGCCGAGCGGCAGCTGGCGACCGCCGAGATCTTCTGGGTGTCCACGGTGCGCGCGGACGGCCGGCTGCACGTCACCCCCGTGATCGCCGCCTGGCACGACGGGGTGTTGTACTTCTCCACCGGCAAGGGGGAACAGAAGGCGAAGAACCTCGCTCACGACAGCCACTGCGCGCTGACCACCGGCGGGAACTCGCTCAGCACAGGGCTCGACCTCGTGGTCGAGGGCAAGGCCGAGCCGGTGACCGATCCCGCCGTACTGGACGAGGTCACCGCGGCGTACGAGACGAAGTACGGGCCGCACATCACCTCGCCCGAGGGCACCTTCCACGGCATCGGGGAGGCGTTCCGAACGGGGGACGCGGTGGTGTTCGCGGTGGTCCCCGGGACGGCGTACGGCTTCGGCCGGAGCGACGGGGTCTACACCCATACGCGCTGGACGTTCTGAGCAGCCGCCGTCCTCGGCGCGCAGTTCGGGCGCTGGTGTCGTCCGTGGCCGAAATCCTCGCCGGAGCGTCGTTCCCGCCGGGCGCCGCGGACTTCTCCGGCGCCGGCGTACGGGGCGGTGCGGGACTGACGGACCGCTTCAGGCCGCGTGAGGCGGTAAGGCGGGTGGTCAGCCGACCGCCGGCCGGTCGCTGTGGGGCGTGATGCGCGCGTGCTGTCCGCGGGCGCAGTGGACCAGCCTCTCCCCCAGCCCGAGCCGGCCGGCCGCGGTGCGGAAGTCCTCGAGCGGCGAGCGGAAGACGGGATAGTCGTCGTAGTGGACGGGCAGGATTCGGGGGTAGCCGAGCCTGCGGGCGAGCTCGGCGCCCTGCGCGCCGTCCATGGTGACGACGAAGCCGCCGGGCAACCGCGTACCGCCGAGGTGGAGCACCGCCAGGTCGGCGTCGGGGAAGCGGCGTGCGATCGGGTCGAGCCCGTCGTACAGCAGGGTGTCCCCGGAGACGTACAGCCGCAGGGAGACCGCTCCGTCGGGGGAGCCGAACTCCAGCATGCTGCCCATCACCGGCGGCAGCAGCCGGCGCACCCCGGGCTGCAGGGAGTGCCGGCCGGGCAGCGCCGTGATCCGGACCTGGGAGCGGCCCTGCCGCAGGGTGCAGCTTTCCCAGGTGCGCAGGCCGCCCGCCCGGCTGAAGCCCTGCCAGGTACGCAGGTGGCGGGCGGCGTGCCGGGTGGTCACGATCGGCACCGAGCGATCCAGGTGGCGCCTGGCCTCACGGTCCCAGTGGTCCCCGTGGAGGTGGGAGAGGACCACCCCGTCCAGCGGTGGCAGGTCGGTCACGTCCACGGCGGGCTCGGTCAGCCGCGGGCTCGTCAGCCCGTATCCGAGGTGGGCCCGTGCACCGCGGTGCAGGAAGTTGGGATCGGTGAGCAGGGCCAGGTCGCCGTACCGCACCAGGACGGTCGCGGTGCCGATGAAGTGCAGGTCCAGGGCGTCGTCGAAGGCGGCCATGGTGATCCTTGCCCGACGGGAGGGAACCCGTCTGCCGACGGGAGGGAACCCGTCTGCCGACGGGAACGGACCCGCCCGGAGTACCCGCGGCGGGTCCGCGTACGCCTCCGTCAGAGGGCTGCCACCCGACGTCACCGTGCGCACACGGACTGCCCGGCGTGCCGGATCACTCCGGGTGGGCCACTGCGTCCCTCTGCAGCTGTACGGACGCCAGGAGGCTCAGCGCGGGCTCCGCCTGGCGCAGCGCCTTGACCGCCGCGACCGAGGCGATGTCCCCGGTGAAGCCCACGGCGGCCAGCCGGGAACGGACCCAGCGGGCGCGCAACTGCGTGTCGGTGGCGGCGGCCGTGGACTCGACGAGTGCGGCGGCGCGTTCCAGGCCTGGGCGCTCTTCGGGGGACGCCTCGGTCAGCGCCTGACGCAGGGTCGCCGTGACCAGGTCGGAGTCCCGGATGAGCAGGACGGTGTCGTGTTTCTTGGTCAGCCCCGTGAATGCCTTCATGTTGATCACTGTGCCCGTCACGTTCACGGTCCGCCAGACCACTTGAGGAACCTCAGAGGCTTCCTCCACCGAGTGGGTGCCTTCCGGTCTGCCGGGCGGTGTCCTGCCGCCGCCGACCGCTCCCGCCTCCTAGCCTCGGCGACATGCTGGGGCTTCCTGCTCACGTCCGCGCCTGCCTGTTCGACCTCGACGGGGTGCTCACCCAGACCGCGAAGATGCACGCGGCCGCCTGGAAGGAGATGTTCGACGGCTGTCTCCGCGAGCGCGCGACCCGTGAGGGGACGGCGTTCGTGCCGTTCGACGCGGTCGACGACTACGACGAGTACGTGGACGGGCGCCCCCGCGAGGACGGGGTGCGCACGTTTCTCGCGGCGCGCGGGGTGCACCTGCCCGAGGGGTCGCCGGACGACCCGCCGGAGGCCGAGACCGTGCACGGACTGGGCACCCGGAAGAACAACCTGGTGCTGCGGCGGATCCGCGAGGACGGAGTGGAACCGTACGAGGGCTCCGTCCGTTTCGTGCACGCGGTGCGGGAGGCCGGACTGCGCTGCGCGGTGGTGTCGTCCAGCGCGAACTGCCGGGACGTCCTGGTGGCGGCCGGGATCGAGGACCTGTTCGACGAGCGGATCGACGGAGTCGTGGCGCACGAGCGTCAGCTGCGCGGCAAGCCCGCCCCGGACACCTATCTGGAGGCGGCGCGCGGCCTGGGCACGGACCCGGACGAGGCGGCCGTGTTCGAAGACGCCCTGGCCGGCGTCGAGGCGGGCCGGGCGGGACGGTTCGCCGTGGTGGTCGGGGTCGACCGGGTGGGCCAGGCGGAGCAACTGCGGGCGCACGGGGCCGATGTGGTGGTCCGGGACCTGGCCGAGCTCCTGGAGTCGCGGTGATCACACATCCCAGCTACACGGTCGAGCCGTGGTGCCTGCGCGAGACCGAGCTGAACCTCGATGTGCTCGCCCAGAGCGAATCGGTGTTCGCACTGTCCAACGGGCACGTCGGATGGCGCGGGAACCTCGACGAGGGAGAGCCGCACGGACTGCCCGGCGCCTACCTCAACGGCGTCTACGAGCGGCACCCCCTGCCGTACGCGGAAGCGGGCTACGGGTATCCCGAGTCCGGCCAGACGATGATCAACGTCACCGACGGCAAGGTCATCCGGCTGCTCGTCGACGACCACCCGTGCGATCTGCGCTACGGCCGGCTGCTGGCGCACGAGCGGGTACTGGACTTCCGCTCCGGTGTGCTCAGCCGGACCGCACGATGGACCTCGCCCGGCGGCCGTACGGTCCGGATCACCTCGCGGCGGCTCGTGTCCTTCACCCAGCGAGCGGTGGCCGCGGTGGTGTACGAGGTGGAGCCGGTCGACGGGCCGACCACGGTGGCCGTACAGTCCGAGCTCGTCGCCAACGAACAGCTGCCCCGCTTCGAGGGCGACCCCCGTGTCGCCGCGGCCACCGGGTCCCCGCTGGTGCCCGAGGAGCACTTCGCGCAGGAGACCCGGCTGCGGCTCGTGCACCGCACCGACCGCAGCAGGCTGCGGGTGGGAGCGGCGGCCGACCACCTGATCGAGGGGCCCGAGAGCACGGGGTGGACGGCGCAGAGCGAGCCCGACGTCAGCCGGCTGACGGTGACCGCGGACCTGGTGCCCGGACAGCCGCTGCGGCTGGTCAAGGTCGTGGCCTACGGCTGGTCCGGGGAGCGTTCGCTGCCGGCCGTGCACGATCAGGTGGACGGGGCGGTGGCCGCCGCGGTCAGCACCGGCTGGGACGGGCTGGTCGCCGCCCAGCGGGCGTACCTGGACCGCTTCTGGGCCGGCGCGGACGTCGAGGTGGAGGGCGACGCGCAGATCCAGCAGGCGGTGCGGTTCGCCCTGTTCCACGTGCTCCAGGCGGCGGCCCGCGGCGAGAACCGGGCGATTCCCGCGAAGGGCCTGACCGGAACCGGGTACGACGGGCACTCCTTCTGGGACACCGAGTCGTATGTGCTGCCGGTCCTGACGTTCACCGCTCCGGAGGCCGTCGCGTCGGCGCTGCGCTGGCGGCACCGGACCCTGCCGGCGGCACGGGAACGCGCGCGCCAACTCGGGCTGGCCGGCGCGACGTTCCCCTGGCGGACCATCGACGGCGCCGAGTGCTCGGCCTACTGGCCCGCCGGCACGGCCGCCTTCCACGTCAACGCCGACATCGCCGTGGCCGTCGTACGGTACGTCATGGTGACCGGGGACGAGGACTTCGAGCGCGCCGAGGGGCTCGACCTCCTCGTGAACACCGCCCGGCTGTGGCGCTCCCTCGGTCACCACGACGCGGAAGGCGTCTTCCACATCGACGGGGTCACCGGCCCGGACGAGTACAGCGCCTTCGCCCGGGACAACCTGTACACCAACCTGATGGCCCGGCAGAACCTGCTGGCCGCCGCGGACGTGGCGGTGCGTCATCCGGAGCGGGCCGCGGAACTCGGCGTCGACGCGGAGGAGGCCTCGGTGTGGCGGGACGCCGCGGCCCGCATGGCGCTGCCGTACAACGCGTCCCTCGGCGTCCACGAGCAGTCGGCCGGTTTCACGACCTTCCAGCGCTGGGACTTCGAGGCGACCCCTCCCGAGAACTACCCGCTGCTGCTGCACTACCCCTACTTCGACCTGTATCGCAGGCAGGTGGTGAAGCAGGCCGACCTGGTGCTGGCGATGATGGAGTGCCCGCACGTCTTCACCGAGGAGCAGAAGGCGCGCAATTTCGCCTACTACGAAGCCCTGACCGTGCGCGATTCCTCCCTCTCGGCGTGCTGCCAGGCGGTGCTCGCCGCCGAGACCGGGCACCTGCGGCTGGCCTACGCCTACCTCGGCGAGGCCGCGCTGATGGACCTGGACGATCTCGAGCACAACACCCGTGACGGTCTGCACATCGCCTCCCTCGCCGGAACCTGGATCGCCCTGGTCGCAGGCTTCGGGGGGATGCGCCGATACATCGGCGAGGGCGGCAGGCCGGACCGGCTGGCGTTCACACCGCGCTTGCCGGAAGCCCTGTCCAGGGTGGCGTTCACCGTGCTGGTGCGCGGACGCAGGCTGAAGGTGGACATCGGCCAGTCCCGTACGCGGTACCAGCTGGTGGAAGGCCCACCGCTGCTCGTGCTGCACCACGGAGAGCCGACGACGGTGACCACCGACGGGCCGGTCGACCGCCCGATGCCCCCCGTACCGGCCCGCTCCGAGCCCCAACAGCCGGCGGGCCGGCGTCCGGTGGGCCTGCCCGTCGGGGAGGAGCCGCGGGCTGAGACACTCGAGTAGCACGGCGGGGAACATTCTGGAGCTGGAGGGCGTTCCCGAGACGCTGTTGTGGAATCTCTACCAGCGGGCCACCGCCCAGGGCCTGCTGATGTACCTCCGCCCGGCCGAGGTGCGGAAGCTGATCGCCGGCTGCGCCGAAGCGTTCCCCGGCGGGACGCTGGTCTTCGATGCGGTGCCGCGGTGGTTCGGGCGCACCCGGCCATCACCGAGGTACGTGAACTGCCGCTGCCGCGGGGGCGCGGCGCGTACTTCGGCGCGGTGTGGCCCGTGCTGCAGAGGCTACCGGTGGTACGCGACGTCCGGCCGACCATGACCGTCCTCGCTTGCCGCCGTGTGGGGCGGTGCCGGGAGGACGGCGGCCGTCTGCCTCACTCCCAGCCACGTGAGGGAGGCGAGGACGAACAGCCCTTCTACGATCAAGGAAAGGGGGCCGTACGGCGGTTCCCAGCCGGATTCATAGTAGCCGCCGGGCAGACCGACGGTGCGCGAGAACAGAAATCCGAAGATCATGCCGAAGCTGACGAGGGCTCCCGTCAGCCAGGCGGCTGCCGAACGCCTCATGGTCACCAGTGCCGCGGCCACGACGAGCATGACGGCGCTGCCCAGGGCGAACAGCACGCCGATGTAGAACTTCTCCTCCAGGTGATCAGGGACGAGGAGGCCGTGCAGCACCGCGTTGCCGATGGCGCAGCACGCTCCCAGTCCTCTCAGGGTGATGTCGGTGGCAGAGAGGGGGCTCATGGTGACTCCAGCCGTTCCTGTGCGGTGAACGCGGGCGAAACACCTCAGCGTTGGCCCGTCCCGGGCGGGGGCGCCTCCTGTGAGGAGATACGCAAACGACGTTGGACGGGATTGCGGAGGACGTCTGCACAGGCATGACGGGACCGCGGGGTGCTCCTGGACCGGCGCTTGACCTTGCCCCCAAGGGCAGGGTTTAGCGTTGGGGCAGCGAGGTGAACGGTATGAGGATCAGTGAGCTCGCGCGTCGGGCCGACGTGACGACGAAAGCAGTGCGGTACTACGAGTCGCTGGGGTTGATCACGCCCGAGCGCCTCACCAACGGCTATCGCGACTACAGCGAGGGGGACGTGCGCCTCGTGCGGGAGATCAGGGCGCTCCACCGCCTGGGCATCCCCGTCGAACGGACTCGGCCCTTCCTGGAGTGCCTGGCCGCCGGGAGCCCGCACGCCGACGACTGCCCCGCCTCGCTGGCCACCTACCGGGAGGCCATCGACGAACTCACCGAGCGTGTCGAGGCCCTTAACGCCCGTCGCGCCACACTGATCACCAACCTGCAGATCGCGGCCCACCGGGGCAGCGGTGTCGTACCGCTCGGGGAGGCCGGAGCAGCAGGCGGCGGCTACCTGACCCTGCCCGCGGACCTGCCCGTCCCCGAGGACGACGGCGCCGCCGCCCATCTGCCCGGCACGGCGATGCCGCCCCTCGCGCTGCTGGACACCGCGCGCAGAGCGATCCGCCTCGACGCACTCGGCCCCCGCCGCACGGTGATCTACATCTACCCCCTCACCGGCCGTCCCGGCACCGACCTGCCGGAAGGCTGGAACTCCATCCCCGGCGCCCGCGGCTGCACCCCCGAGGCATGCGGCTTCCGCGACCACTTCCAGGACCTCCTGGAGGCCGGCGCCGGCCGCGTGTACGGGCTGTCCAGCCAGGACACCGACTACCAGAACGAGGTCGTGGAGCGGCTCAGCCTGCCCTTCGACATGCTCTCCGACCCCGCTCTCGACCTGGCCGGCGCCCTCGGACTGCCCACCTTCGAGGCCGCCGGGGCGAGGCTGTTCAGGCGGCTGACCCTCGTCGTCCGCGACAGCGTGATCGAGCATGTCTTCTACCCGGTCTTCCCGCCGAACGAGCACGCCCGACAGGTGCTGACCTGGTTGCGCGAGAACCCGCTGTGAGGCGGGGCCCGAGGCGTACACGAGGGGGTGCCCCCGGCTTCGTTGGCGGCCTGCGGGTTCCTGCTGCCCGACAGCGCCGCCTGGACCGCCGCCCACATCGGCTGGGAGACGGTCGGGTACTTCGTTCCCAGGCCACGGTGCTTCGCGGCGAGCGGACGGATGGTGTCGAGGACGACGTCCTGTGGTCCACGCCCTCTCGCCCTTCGGCGGCTACGATGACTGGGGCACCCTCGCGCCGGTGAGCCGCCCTGCGCTCACCACGATCGACAGGACCCTCGCCGAGCTCGGCCGTATCGCGGCACCGCGCCTGCTGGAGGCCGGCTCCGGTCCGGTCAGCCGGTCGCGGCCGGATTTCGCACGACCACCCCGGGTGCGTCACCGGCAGCCGGTCCCGTCCGTCACAGGTCGGACGGGTCTGCACGGTCGGCCCGCCACGGGACGTCCTTGAGGTGGCCGGTCACCACCAGGTTGCCGTCCGGGGTGCGCCGGGCGAGGTCGCCGGTGCGGAAGTAGCCGTCGGGGGTGAAGGCGCGAGCGTTGTGCTCGGGCGCCCGGTAATAGCCTCGCGGGGTGTACGGACCGCGGGCGAGGAGTTCGCCGGGCTCCCCGTCGGGCACGTCCTTGCCGTCGACGTCGACAATCCGTATCTCGTCGTCGGGCGAGAGCGGCCGGCCCTGCGTGGTGAGCACGGTCTCCTCAGGGTCGGCGGGCCGGGTGACAGTGAGCAGCCCCTCGGCCTTGCCGGAGACCTGCTGGAGGCGACAACCCCATGCGGGGCCCATCCGTTCGGCGGTCGCCCGGGGCAAGGGCGTGCCGCCGATCTGCAGGAGGCGCAGACTGCTCAAGTCGGCCTGGACCGTGGGGAGTACGTCGTGCCAGAGCTGGGCGACGGCGGGTACCACCGACGTGATGGTGACCCTCTCCCGTTCGATGACCGGAAAGCACGCGGCGGGTTCCGGGTTCTCGACCAGGACGACGGTGCCGCCGGCGGAGAGGGTGCCGATGATGCCGGGGCAGCCGAAGGTGAGGTTCAACTCGGCCGGCAGCGCGGCGAGATATACGTCGTTCTCGGTGAGCGACACCAGCTCGGCGGCAGCCCGCGCCTGGTAGGCGTAGTCGTTGTGGGTGCGCGGAACGAGCTTGGGCGCCGCGGCGGCATCGCCGGAGAGCAGGAAGAACGCCACCTGATCGGCACCCTGCGCGAGCGCCGGCCCGGGCGGGGCGTCGATGGAGCCCAGCGGGAAGTAGTGGCAGCCCGACGGGTCGGTCCTGAGGCCGCCGTACGGGGACGCGGCGCCCGGCGCCTCAAGGGTGAACACCCGCCGCAGGAAGGGCCCTTGGCCCGCGATGTCCGCGGCCATCGCCGTGTGGTCGAAGCCCTGGTACGTCGAGGGGCCGACGTAACCGGTGGCCTCGGTGACCCGCACGAGGTGGGACACCTCGGGCGCGCGGTGCGTGACCGGGCAGAACACGGGGATCGCGCCGGCCCGCATCAGCGCGAAGACGGTGATGACGAACTCGGGAACGTTCGGCAGTTGGACGACGACCCGTTGCCGGGGCCGGAGGCCGCGCAGCCGGAATCCGGCGGCCATGCGGTCCACGCGCCGGTTCAGGTTCGCGTACGTGGTCCGGGTGCCGCCGTGCACGAGCGCGGTCCGCGGTCCGTGCTGCAGGGCCCAGTCGCGCAGCAGGTTCGCCAGCGTGTTGCCACGCCAGTGCCCGGCCGCCCAGTAGCGGTCGACGAACTCCTCGGGCCAGGGCGTGCAGCCGTCGAGCATGGATGTCATTCGCTTTCTTCTGTACCGCTGTCCTGACCTCGGCAACCCAATCCGTCAACTGCCCCCGCACACAATGCGCTTTCCCGACCAGGGACGCTGAACTCCCTCGGCAGAAAGTCCAATGAGCGCCGCTGACCAGGCGGAATGGCAGCCACTTCGCCCTCCTCCGGACCGAGGACCTCCTCGGCCTCACCATCGGCGGCAGCCACGATTCCGGGCAGACGCGACGCGTCCCGGTCATCATGTCCGTCACCATGCCCCGAGGCAGCCGCGTCGAACGGCGGACGACAGCCTGGCCAGGCCCTCATCGGGGCTTCGGGCCACCGCCGGTATCCCGCCGGTGGCCCGCAGGTGTCGTTCAACGGGCACGCACGGGCGGAAGCCCCGGAAGTCGCGGTGGCGCGCGTCCGGCGTCCGCTTCACCGAACTGCCCCTGACGCGCGACAGGGCCTTGCCCCTACCTCCAACGGGGCTTGCTCACAAGCGATGGCCCGGACAACGGCGAGCCGCTCCGCCGGGCTGTCCAGGGCCTGCTGGACCCGGGGTGAACCAGTCGGTGGCGGGTTCGGTGGCGTTGCGGCTCATCGTCTGGATGCAGAGGGCGCACCTCCGGTGGCCGGAGGTGCGCCGGGTGGGTGACCGGGGTGGGTGCGCTGCTCTACACCGCGAGCCAGGCCGCTTGGTCGGGTGCGAGCCGGCCGTCCACGACGGGGCCGCTGGAGACGAGGACCGAGGTGTGGGCGGGTAGGGGGCAGGGCTCGGGCGAGAGGTTGACCACGCAGGTGAAACCGGGCTCGCGGGCGAAGGCCAGGACGCCGTCGGGGGCGTCCAGCCAGGTGAGGGTGCCGTCGCCGAGCGCGGGGTGTTCGCGGCGCAGGCGCAGGGCGGTGCGGTAGAGCTCCAGCATCGATGTGGCGTCGCCGGTCTGCGCCTCGACGCTCAGCTCGGCCCATGCGGCGGGCTGCGGCAGCCAGGGCGCGGCGGAGGCGTCCTCGGGGCTGAAGCCGTACGGCGCCGACTCTCCGCCCCACGGGATGGGCACGCGGCAGCCGTCGCGGCCTCGGTCGGTGTGTCCGGACCGCTCCCAGACGGGGTCCTGGAGCACGTGCTCGGGCAGGTCCTCGACCTCGGGCAGGCCCAGCTCCTCGCCCTGGTAGATGTAGGCGCCGCCGGGCAGGGCGAGCATGAGCAGGGCCGCCGCACGGGCGCGCCGGGTGCCCAGCGCGAGGTCCGCGGGGCCCTCGGGGCGGTACGGCTCGTTGGCCGTCCACCGCCTGACCGTCCGGCGACCGTAGCGGCTCGGGTGGCGCATGACGTCGTGGTTGGACAGCACCCAGGTGGCCGGCGCACCCACGGCGCCAAGCATGGCGAGTGAGTCGTCGATGACGGCGCGCAGGTCCTTCGCGCTCCAGCTGGACATCAGGAAGTCGAAGTTGAACGCGGTGTGCAGGCCGTCCCGGCGGACATAGGCGGCGAGCCGTTCGGGGGTGTCGGCCCAGGCCTCGGCGACGAACGACCGGTCGCCGGGGAACTCGTCGGCCACCTTGCGCCAGGCGCGGTAGATGTCGTGGACCTCGTCGCGGTCCCAGTGGGGGTGGTCGACGTGCTGCCGGGGCTCCGGGTCGGCCGGTTCCCGGGAGACGAGGGGGCCCAGCACCGCCGGTTCCCGGCCGGGCGGCAGGTCGGGCAGTTCGGGATGCTTGACGAGTCCGTGGGCGACGTCGATGCGGAATCCGTCCACTCCCCGGCTGAACCAGAAGCGCAGGACCGACTCGAACTCGGCCCGGACGTCGGGGTGTTCCCAGTTGAGGTCGGGTTGCTGCGGGGCGAACAGGTGCAGGTACCACTCGCCGTCGGGCAGCCGGGTCCAGGCCGGGCCGCCGAAGCAGGAGACCCAGTCGTTGGGCGGTTCGGAGCCGTCGGGTCCGCGGCCGGGGCGGAAGACGTACCGCTCGCGTTCGGGGCTGCCGGGGCCCGACGCCAAGGCGGCCTGGAACCAGGCGTGCTGGTCGGAGGTGTGGTTGGGCACGATGTCGGGGATGACGCGGATTCCGTGCCGGTGTGCTTCCTCGATGAGCTGCTCGGCCTCGGCCACCGTGCCGAACAGCGCGTCGATCGCACGGTAGTCCGCCACGTCGTAACCGTGGTCCGCCATCGGCGACTTGTACCACGGGTTGATCCAGATGGCGTCGATCCCGAGGGACTTGAGGTACGGCAGGCGGGAGCGGATGCCGGCGATGTCACCGACCCCGTCACCGTTGGCGTCGGCGAAACTGCGGATGTAGACCTGGTAGATGACTGCGCTGCGCCACCACGGCGCGGTGCTGGGCATGGTGTGGAGTGGGCCCTTCGGGTGTCTGGGACGGTCGGGTGTCTACTTGGCTGCGCCGGCGGTGAGTCCGGCGACGATACGGCGCTGGAAGAGCAGCACCATCACCACCAGCGGGACGGTGACCAGCACGCCCGCCGCCATCTGGCTGCCGAACGGGGTCTCGAACTGGGTCGCGCCGGCGAACTTGGAGATGGCGACCGGTGCCGTCTGCATGGCGGACTTGTTGGTCATCGACAGGGCGATGAGGAACTCGTTCCAGGCGGCGATGAACGTGATGATCGCGGTGGTGAAGATGCCCGGCGCGGCGAGCGGGATGATGACCTTGCGGAACGCCTGGCCGCGGGTGCAGCCGTCGATCATCGCGGCGTGCTCCAGTTCGTCCGGCATCTGCCGGAAGAACGTGGTGAGGTTCCACACGGCCAGGGGCAGCGCGAACGACATGCTGGGCACGATCATCGCCTGGTAGGTGTTGATCCAGCCGATGTCGGTGAACAGCTTCAGCAGCGGAACCACGATCGACACCACCGGGAACATCGAGGTGGCGATGATCAGCGTGAGGATCAGCCGCTTGAACCGGAACTCCAGCCGGGCCATCGCGTAGGCGGTGAACGTGGCCAGCAGCAGCGCCAGTGCCGTGGTGACACCGGCGACCACCAGGCTGTTGAGCAGCGCGCGGGTGAACCCCTGGGACGGGTCGAACACCGCCCGGTAGTTCTCGAACGACACCGGGGCGGGCAGCAGCGAGGTGTCGAAGATGTCGGAGGTGCGTCGCAGGCTGGAGACCAGCATCCAGTAGAACGGGGCCAGGCAGTAGGCCACCACCGCGCCGACCCCCAGGTACAGCAGCCGGGTGCGCCAGGTCGCCGTGCGGGTCATGCCGCCACCTCCGTCCGGCGCGGCGCCGAAACGCCCCGCAGCCTCAGCCGCCTCCGGTTCGCCTTCCTGCCGTCACGGTCGCCGGCGAGGTCCGCGCCGAGCAGCCGGACGAAGGCGAGCGCGATGAGCAGGACGTAGAGGAAGAGGATCACGGCGTAGGCGGAAGCCGGTCCGAAGCGGACGTTGGAGGCCTCGTTCTGCGCGAGCATGGACAGGGTTTCCACCGAGGTCTTCTGCGCGCCGACGAGGATGTAGGGCAGGTCGAACATCCGCAGCGCGTCCAGGCAGCGGAACAGCACCGCCACCAGCAGCGCGGGTTTCACGAGGGGCAGGGTGACGTGCCAGAACCGGCGCGGGGCGCTGGCCCCGTCGATGCGGGCGGACTCGTAGACCTCCTTGGGGATCACCTGCAGGCCGGCCAGGACCAGCAGCCCGATGAAGGGGGCGGTCTTCCACACCTCGGCGACGATGACCGCGACCTTGGCGTGGAAGCCTTCGGTGGTCCACAGGATCTGGCGTCCGAGGATCGCGTTGGCCACACCGTCGCTGTTGAAGATCCACCGCCACAGCAGGCCGGAGATGGCCGTGGGCACCGCCCAGGGCACGAGGATGCCTGCCCGTACCAGGGCGCGGCCCCTGAAGGCCTGGTGCATGATCAGTGCCATCGCCACGCCGATCACCGTCTCCAGGCCCACCGTGACGACCGTGAAGAAGGTGGTGTTCCAGAAGGCGTTCCAGAACCGGTCGCCGGCGGCGCCGAGGATGTCGGCGTAGTTGTGCAGCCCGACGAACGGCTCGGTCGTACGGATGAATCCGGTCCTGGGATCGAGGCCCTTGGGCCCGTAGAGCGACTCGTGCACCGCCATGAGGGTCGGGTAGAGCACCACGATGGCCAGCACCAGGAGCGTCGGCGAGACCAGCAGGGCCGCCATCCGGCCCGAACCGGCCGTCGCCCGGGCGCGCGTACGGCGGCGCGGGCTCGCCGGCACGGACTCCTTCCCGGAAGTGTCGCGGCGTTCGGGCACCGTGGTGTCGGGTGGGGTCGTCGTGTCGGTCATGATCCGGTCCCTCACTGCCCGGTGGACTTCTGCAGGGTGCTCTGCAGGTCCTTGAGCGCCTGCGCGCTGCTCTTGCTTCCGGTCAGCGCGGCGTACGCCTCCTGCTGGATCGCCGAGGTCACATCGCCGTAACCCACGACCCGCGGACGGGGCACGGCGCGCAGGATGGACTGCTTGAGGACGGGCAGGTACGGATACTGCTTGACCAGTGAGGCCTCGTCGTACAGGTCCGCGTACGGCGGGGCGAGGGAGGCGTCCTTCAGGAACGTGCTCGCGCTGTCCTCGCCGCTGAAGAACTTCATGAAGTCCAGGGCGGTGGCCTTGTTCTTCGCGAAGGACGACAGGGCCAGGTTGTGACCGCCCAGGCTGGAGGACCCGGGGCCGTTGAGGCCGGGCAGCGGCGCGACCGCGAACTTCCCCGCGAGCTCGCTCTTCCCGGCGAGCGCGTACACGTACGGCCAGTTGCGCAGGAACACCAGCTTGCCGGACTGGAACGCCTGGCGGCTGTCCTCTTCCTGATAGGTGACGGCCTCCTTGGGGATCGTGCCCTTCCTGACGGCACCGGCGAGGAAGTCCAGGCCCTTCCTGGCCTCGGGGGTGTCGACGTCCGGCTTGCCGCTCGCGTCGGTGACGACACCGCCCGCGGAGTTCACGGCCTCGGCGAAGTTGACCGTCAGGCCCTCGTACTTCTGGAACTGGCCGGCGTAGCAGGACATGCCCTTGGCCTCGGGCAGCTTCTTCACCTCGGCGCAGTCGGCCGTCATCTGCGACCAGGTGGCGGGGGGCTTGGCGATGCCGGCCTTCTTCAGCAGGTCGGTGCGGTAGTACAGCAGTCCGCCGTCCGAGCTGGCCGGGGCCGCGTACAGGCCGCCGCGGTACCTCGCCGTCTCCACCACGGGCTTGAGCATGCGCTGCAGCGGGAACTGCTTCTCCGGCAGTCGGTCGATCCACTGGTGGGCGGCGAACTCCGACGTCCACACGACGTCCAGGGAGAGCACCGTGTAGGCATCGGACTTCGTCTCCGCGTTCTGGATCATCTGCTGTCGCTGCGAATCCGCGTCCGTGGGCAACTGGACGAAGGTGACCTTCTCCTTCGGGTGCAGCGTGTTCCAGCGGTCGATGACCTTCTGGACAACGCCGGAGGTGTCCTTGCCTGCCACATATGTGATGGGGCCGCGCCCCTTGAAGGACATGCTCCCGGCCTGCTCCCCGGAGCCACTGCCACCGCCGGAGCCGCAGGCGGTGAGGAGGAGCGCGGCGGCGGCGAGCGCCGACGAGCACTGAACGGCTCTGGTGGTCTGGGTCTTCACTGTCTCTCTCCTGGTCATGCGGAACCGAAGGCGCGACTGGTCGCCCGTGTGAGACTGTGCTGTCACGGCGTTCTGCGCATTGAATGCCCAGGTCAAAGCCTTGGATGAGGATTCCATGACGACGGCGTCGACCCCGCCGTGACAACGCTTGCACGCTAGGAGTGCACCTGGGTGAAGTCAATCCGTAACTCGCCGGTATCTCGAACGAATTTGGATGCCATGCGCAGCTGTTTACTAGACAAACTGGGACATACTCAGCACATGCGGGACGTCGTGACAGCGCTGTCACGAAGAATGGACAACGCGACCCGCGCCTGTGCTAACTTCCGCTCATGTCACCCGCTCAACGGCACCCCACGATGACCGACGTCGCCGAACGGGCCGGCGTCTCCCCGTCCACCGTCTCGCGCACCCTGCGCGGCCTTCCGACCGTGTCGCCGGAGGTGCGGGACCGGGTCGAACAGGCCGCCCGCGAGCTGAACTTCGCGGTCTCACGCCAGGCGGCGAGCCTCGTCACGGGAAAGACCGGGGTCGTGGCGGTGCTCGTACCGACACTCAACTCGTGGTTCATGGGATCGGCGCTGTCCAGCCTGGGCCCCCTGCTGCGCGCGGCCGGCCGGGAACTGAACGTCTACCTCATCCCCGACATGGCCGAGCGCATGTCGTTCTTCGAGCGTCTCCCGGCCCGCCGGAACGCCGACGCGCTGCTGGTCTTCGGCTTCGACCTCACCGACGAGGAGACCGCGCGCCTGGACGACCTCGGGATGCCGGTCATCTACGTCAGCCAGCACGCCGAGGGCCGGCCCAGTGTGTACGTCGACGACGTCGCCGGTGCCCTGAAGGCCACCCGGCACCTGCTCAACCTCGGCCACCGCCGCATCGCGTTCGCGCCGACCACGGGGGCCACCGGCTTCAGCTTCAGCTCGCGCGAACGCCTGCTCGGCTACCAGCAGGCGCTGACCGAGGCGGGCATCCCCGTCGACGACGAACTCGTGGTCACCATGGCGGCCGACGACACACGCGGCCTCGTCACCGGTATAGGACAGCTGCTGAGCCTGCGCGAGCCGCCCACCGCCCTCTTCGCCGAACAGGACGAGCTGGCCGTGGCCGTCATCCACACGCTGCGCCGGGCCGGGATCCAGGTACCCGAGCGGATGTCCGTCATCGGATTCGACGACCACCAGGTCGCCCAGTGGTTCGACCTGTCCACCGTCGCCCAGTCACCCACCGACATGGGCCGCCTCGCGGGAGAACTCGCCCTCCGACTCATCGACGACACCACAGCCGACCACACCCGGCACGTCGTCCTGCCCACCCAGTTGGTCCCGCGGGCGACCACGGCGCCCCGGGCGACGCCTCAGCAGGACGACGAGAGGGCGCAGACACCCCCGTGAGCACCTGTTCACGGCTGCACGCCGGTCAGGTGCCCTGCCAGCCGTCGTGGTGCAGGACCTGCTCCAGCGGCAGTCGCGGCCCCGGCCGGAAGGTGGCGCGCAGCGGGTACGCCGTCGGCAGCAGCGCGCCCTGCCGGACGGTGGGAGGCAGGCCCAGCAGGCCGGCGATCTCCTGCTCGCGGTCCAGATGGACCGTCGTCCAGGCGGTGACCAGACCACGGCTGCGGGCGGCCAGCGCATAGCTCCAGGCGGCGGGCAGCAACGACGCCCACAGACCGGCCTGGTTGCCCGGGGGCAGCCGTCCGTCGGCCAGTTCGAGACACGGGATGACCAGGACGGGGACCCGATGGAGCCGGTCGGCCAGCAACCGTGCGGCGGTGAGCACGGAGCGCGTGGCTCGGGGCAGCTGCGCCGGCCGCTCCAGTCCGGCGGCGTTGCGGTCGTAGAAGGCGGCCCGGTACACCTCGGCCACCCGCGCGCGCAGCCGCGGGTCGGTGAGCAGGATCCAGCGCCAGTTCTGCCGGTTGTTGCCGTTGGGCGCCTGCAGGGCGATGCGCAGGCAGTCCTTGACGCGTTCCGGATCCACCGGCCGGTCCAGGTCCAGACCGCGCCGCACGCACCGCGTGGTGGTCAGCAACTCCTCGCAGGAGAGCGCGAGTTCATCGGTCACGGGTATAGCACCGCCCGCATGGTCAGCGCGAGGTACGTGGCCACGACGAAGCCGGTCGCGGCCGGCATCGGCCAGCCTCCGTGCCGCGCGGACAGGAACCGCCGCGTGCCCCAGGCGGGCAGGGCCGCCGCGAGGCAGGGCAGCAGCCCGAGCGGGCCGTCCGGCGCGCACAGCAGCACCTGGCAGCCGACCGCACCGGCCGCGAGCCCCGCGGTCACCGCCGCGCAGCGACGCGGCCCGAGATCCGCCGCGTACAGACGGGCACCGGGCGGCGTCTCCCAGGCCGTCTTGCGGGCGAACTCGAAGTGCAGGAACACGCAGGCGCTCAGGGCGAGCAGCGCGGCGCCGCGCCAGTCGGCGGTGACGGTCCCGGCGGCGACGAGCGAGCCGTAGACATAGGCGCCGAGCAGCGCCTGTACCGGGTAGGTGACCGCCAGGCCGAGCAGCTGCCGGTCGCGGACCGCGGATGACAGCCGTTCCAGCACGGCGAGGAGCAGCCCGTACCCGAGGGCCGCGAGGAGCAGCAGGGCGGCCGTGGCCGAGAGGGCGGCGTTCAGGGCCGTCGCCCCGACGGTGATCACCGTCATCGCGCCGCGCAGTTCGGCCGCGGTGATCGCGCCGGTGACGAGCGGCCGGTCCGGGTGGTGCACGCGGTCGTGGGCGAGGTCCTTCTGCTCGTCCAGCATCCGCAGGAACAGCAGCGCCAGTACGACGCTCGCTACCCGCACCCAGGTGGCGCCGGAGGGCCGCCAGGCCGTGCCGGTGGCCGCGACCGCCGTACCCTCCAGGGCCAGAACCCACAGCAGCCCGTAGGTGACGTAGAGGTGCGGACGGAACCTGTGCAGCACGAAACGGCCCAGTCTGGCCGGGGCCGGCGGAAAGGACGTCATACGGCTCCGGGGGCTGCCCGGCCCGCGAGGACTCCCGCGCCGCCGGATCGGTGCGGATCGGCCAGCCGGATCCGGGCCTCGGCGGCGACGGCGCCGGGCTGACGCAGGGTGCACTCGATGTCGGCGCCGGGCAGCACCGGAGCGGTCCGGCACCGGAGCGGCAGGTCCATCTCGGCGAAACAGCGGAACCGCGCGGTCAGGCCCACCGGCAGCGCCGTGGGTGTGCGGACGGCGCCGGCGGCGACGGCCGCGGTCAGGGCCAGCTGGCGCAAGGCCTCCAGCTCCAGCATGCCGGGCACGTGGTCGACCCAGTGGTCGTACAGGGCCGGATGCGTGGTGTCGACGATCAGGTGGGCTGTGCGGGTGCCGTCGCCTGCGGTGCACGGTGGGGAGATGGCCGCGTTGGCCGGGTCACGCCGCCCGACGAGGGCGGGATCGACGCGTGGGCCGGGCAGGGCGACGGGCACGTCCGGCAGGCCGAGTGCGCCCCGTTGACGGGCCCGCAGGCGCGTCCAGTCCTCGGGGGGCATCCAGGAGTAGTCGATGCGGGCCAGCAGGGCCTCCTGGGTGCCGATGGTGCAGGTGAAGCGCAACCGCAGTCCCGTCACCGCGGCCCGGGTACGGAACCGGTGCTCGATCCGGACGGCGATGACGGCTTCGGTGGGAAGGCCACCGCAGGTGAGGGCCGACGGGTCGGGCACCTCGAACTCGACCGCGCGCAGCAGGAACTTGTGGCCGAGGGGGACGTCGAGGTAGCGGTGGGCCACCACGAAGATGCCCTGCCTGCACGCTTCGAGCAGCAGCAGTGGATCGTGGCGGGCACGGGGGCCGAGGGTGTCGTGGTAGTAGGCGTGGCGGCGGGGAAGCTGCGCGGCCAGCAGCAGCTCGTCCTCGCCGTGGCGCTCGGCGTCGGTCAGGAAGACCTCGGCGACCGCCGCACGGTGCACCAGTTCCTTGGCGAGTGTCCGGGTGAACCGCATGGACGGCTCCTCACTTCAGGGTGTACAGGTGGCGGCGCCAGGTCCCGGCGTCGGCCCCGTCCAGCACGGGAACGCGGCCCGGCTGCCGCATGGGGAGCACCTTGGAGCCGACGATGACGGTGTCCCACGGGTCGAGGCCGATGCCGTGCTCCCACGCGGTCTCCAGCAGCAGGCGCGGGGCCGCCGCCGGATCGGTGGCGGAGTGCCGGGACACGGTGTCGCGCAGCCTTTCGAGGGCGGGGGCGAAGTCGAGGTCCCGGGGCTTGGTGGCCGCGTACAGCCGGCCGGTCAGCCGCAGGGCGTCCGCGGTGCGGTCCTCGTCGGCGAGGGCGGAGCGGAAGAGGCGGTCGCGTGCGGTGTCGTCAAAGTGGACGGCCAGCTCGCGCAGCACGTCGGCGGGCTCGTCGGGGGTGTGCACCAGGTTCAGCAGGTAGCTGTGGCGGCCGAGGAGGTGCCGCAGCTGGCCCGGCCGGCGGGCGTCGGGGTCCGTGGGCCCCTTGAGCCGGGTGAGTTCGACCGACGCGGGGACGTCCAGGTCGTGGTCGGGGCGGACGAGCAGCACCAGGGCGTCGGCGTCCTCCAGGAACAGGGCGGCGAGCCTTCTGCGGTAGGGGGTGGCGAGGTTCCACTGGAAGTACCACAGGGCGCGGATCATGGTGCGGGTCAGCCGGGTGACCGCCGCTCCGACGATCCTGAAGCCCCGCCCGGTCACCCAGTCCACGGCCGCCTCCAGCCTGCGGGCCACCACGGCGTCCGGCTTCAGCAGCAGCGCGGCGTGCCGGTGGGCGAATCCGGTGACGTCGTCGGTGAGGGCGGCGAGCTGGTCGTGGCTCTCCTGGAAGTAGGTGTCCGCGCCGTACAGCCGCTGTTTGGCGGGGTGGCAGGTCAGCAGCGGGGACACGGGTATGCCGTGCGCGGTCCGGGCGGGGTGGGCGGGCGTCATGGGTGGGTGCTCCCGTCGGGTCGGACTGCGGCGGCCGGCGCCCGGCGCGGGGCCGGGCCGAGATAGCCGGTCGCGAGGCAGTGGTCGAGGAGGCGGCGCAGGTACGGCCGTGCCCCCGTGCGCGCCGGACGGCCGCTGAAGGCCGCGGCCTGGGAGTCGTCGAAGTGGACGCGCCGCCGGAAGTAGGTGTCGTACAGGGAGATGACGCGGTCGTAGTAGACGCGTTCGCGGTCCGACAGGGACCCGGCGCAGAACGCGGACGGCGGGACGAAGCGCGGCACCTGGAAACAGGGGTATTCGGCGAGCACGTCGGAGAAGTCCCGCAGGGACAGCTCGTGGCCGACGGCGTGCAGGGTGCGGCCCTCGGCGTCCTTCGCGCGGGTGGCGGCCTCGGTGACCAGGGCGGCGACGCGGTCGACCGGGACCAGGTCGAGGACGGCGTCGTAGTGACCGGGCACGGTCCGTACCAGGCCCTGGGTGAGGATCCGGAGCACGGGGTAGATGGTCCTGAAGTCGCGGACGCGGCCGCTGCGGGTGGCGCCGGTGACGATGCTCGGGCGCACCACGGACACCGGCAGGCCGTCCGCCGCGGCTGTGCGGACCATGGTCTCGGCGGTGAGTTTGCTCTTCTCGTAGCCGTTGCCGGGGTGCTGGCCGACGTCGAGTTCGTCCTCGCGGGCCGTTCCGTCGCGTTCCCCGCACACATAGGCGGTGCTCAGGTGCACCAGCGGGGTGCGGACGGCGAGGGCGAGGTCCAGGACGTGCCGGGTGCCGACGACGTTGATGCGGTCGTAGCGTTCGTCCGGCAGCCCGAAGTCGGTGACGGCGGCGCAGTGCACGATCCGGTCGGCGATGGCGGCGAGCCGCCGGTCGTCGCAGGTCATCCCCAGGCCGGGGCGGGTGATGTCGCCGGTGATCCGGGTCAGGGTGCCCGGGCCGGGGGTGAGTTTTCTGCCGTTGTTGCGGACGATGTCGGGGGTGTGGTGCAGCAGTGCCAGCACGGTGTGGCCCTCGGCGGTGAGCCGGGCGGTCACCTCCGCGCCCACGAAACCGCCGGCGCCGGTCACCAGCACCGTCATCGGGTCGGACATCGGTGGCTCCTCAGGACGGAAGGTCGGACGGGGGACTCTCACGGGTCCTGGCGCCCCGGCAGGGCCGGGCGGGGCCGGGTGCCGTGGCCGGCCAGCAGGTCGCGGGCCTCTTCGATGGGCAGTTCCGCGTCGAGGTGGGCGCCGATGCGCAACCAGTCGTAGCCGAGCTGGAGGGTGGCCCGCCAGGTGTCCGCGGAGTCGAAGGACAGCGGGAAGGAGCCGGCGCCCACGGCACCGCGGACCTGGGCGATGAAGGCGCGCACCTCCGCGTGCAGGCGGTCGCCGTGTTCCGCCGAGTCGACGCCGAGCCGCAGCAGTTCACCGGCTCGTTCCCCGATCGGCCGGATGGGCGGTGGCAGCAGCTCCAGGCGGCGTACGAGGTCGGGGTCGGCGGGCAGCGGATGGACGCCGTGGGCGCTGAACAGGCCGCGCAGCGCGGCGTGCACGGCGCGGCGGGCGGTGAGTGCGGCGACCCGCCACTGGCTGCGTCGCAGGGCACCGGTCAGATCCTCGACGGCGTTCTCGACGACCACGTTGGACCACACCAGCGCCATGGCCGCGGCGGCGAACCGGTCGGCGGGCAGCGGCATCAGGTCGACGCCGCGGGGCCCGCGGACGGCGGCGCCGTACACCGTCAGCAGCGGCTGTGCGGTGGAGGGCGGCGGGGTGACGGGACCGGGCGGGGCGGCGAGCGGCAGCGAGGGGGTGACGGTGCCGCCGCCCTTCCACGCGAGGCGGACCAGCCCGTAGCGCAGGAAGGCGGCCAGCAGCGGGCCGGGGTCGGCGACACCGGTGTCGGCGGCCGTGGCCAGCACGCGGGGCAGCGGCCGGCCCAGGACGAGGGAGCGCCAGACGGCACCGGCGTCGTCGCCCAGGGCGAACACGTCACGCCGGCCGCGGATGACGTGGACCCGTTCGCCGGCCTGCCAGGTGGTCACCCCGGCCGCACGTTCGACGGTGAGCCGCTCGGGGCGCCGGGGGACGCCGGTGAGGCCGAGATCCGTGGCGAAGGCGAGGCAGGCGCTCAGGTGGTCGCGGGCGGCATCCGTGTCGCCGGATGCGGGGGCGACGGCTTCCAGCTCCCAGTAGCGGTCGCGTACGTCCGTACGGCCGGTCCGGTCCAGTTGCAGGGACAGCCACTTGGGTTCGAGGTAGGTCTCGCCCAGGCCGGCCGCCCAGGACTTGACGCTCTGGAGGAGTCCGGCGCGGGTCCAGTCGACCGCCTCGTCGCTCTCACCGAGGCACAGCAGCGCCATCGCCTGCCTGAGGGACTGGCGGGCACGGTGCGCCCACCAGTCGGCGGCGATCCGCCGGAACCGTTCGACGGGCAGCG
The DNA here is from genome assembly GCF_055603265.1 of Streptomyces sp. NPDC037288. NCBI lineage: Bacteria > Bacillati > Actinomycetota > Actinomycetes > Kitasatosporales > Streptomycetaceae > Streptomyces > Streptomyces sp. NPDC037288. Next base: position 102,262 of record NZ_JBVJVY010000022.1, on the reverse strand, counting down.
TCGCCTTCACCTCCTCGACCAGGGCGTGACCGCGCAGCGGGTGGCTGTGCAGCAGGCGCTGGCAGCGGTTGAGGAGGTCCTCGGAGAGCCGGCCGGGCCGTTCGGCCGCCTTCTCCACCGCGTGGAACTGGTCGGCGAGTTGCCGTACCGAGCGGGTGCGGATCTCCACCCGCCGGCCGTCCACGAAGAGCAGTGACGGCATGGTCGGCGGCTCGTCCGCGCAGCGGCCGACGAGCAGGAAGTCGATGTCGGAGGAGGGGTTGCCGAACCCTTCCGCGATCGAGCCCTCGAGGGTCACGGCCCAGTCGACGCCGCCCGGAAGCTCGGCGAGGGACTTGTCGAGCAGGTCCTGCAGCTGGTCCTCGGTGAGGATCACAGGTGTGCCTCCTTTCGGGGGCCCTTCGGGGCGGCGGTCGCGCCGTCCTCGGTGACGGTCGCGTCGTCGGGCGGGTCGGTGAGTACGGTGACGGTCCCGGCGGCGCCGTCGACGCGCAGCCGGGTGCCGGTGCGGATCTCGGTGGTGGCGTCCCTGACCTGGACCACGGTCGGGATGCCCAGCTCCCGTGCGACGACGGCGACATGGGTGAGCGGGCTGCCGCGTTCGATGACGAGGGCGGCGGCCGAAGGCAGCGCGGCGACCCAGCCGGGGTCGGTCCGGTAGGTGACCAGGATGCCGCCCCCGATGTCGTGCGGGTGGTCGGTGACGACGGCGGCCCCTTCGGCGACGCCGGGGCCGCAGGGGGTGCCGCGCAACTCGCGGGCACCGCTGCGGGCGGCGGGGCCGCCGGCCCAGCCGGCCCGCTCCAGGTTGCCCGACCAGTACGGCGCGCCATGGGTGGTGAAGCGGGACGGTGCGTGCAGGGCGGTGTCGGCGGCGAGCTGCCTGCGGCGCAGCGCGGCCAGCTCGCGCAGTTCGGTGTGCACGATCATGCCCTCGTAGGCCCCTTCGATCTCCTCCAGACGCAGCATGAACACGTCGTCCCAGGCATCGACGGCATCGGTGCGCGCCAGGTCGCGGCCCAGGGCGCGCAGCATGCGCTTGGCCGTGCCGAAGGCCCGGGTACGGCAGAACCTGAGCCGTTCCCGGTCGGCGAGCGCCGCCCGGGCCTTGCCCCGCACCCGCTCGTACAGCAGGCGGCGCGGGCCGCGCAGGTGCTCGTCGAGGTAGGCGTCGGCCTCACCGCCCCGGTCCGGGGCGCCGCCCTTCGCGGTGTCCTGCAACGCGTCGCGCAGCAGCCGGAACAGTCCTGCCGGGTCCTCGTGCAGGTCCGGGACCTCCAGCTTGAGTTCGTCGGGGCTGCGACAGCCGTAGTCGGCGATGTAGGCGTCGACGGCGGCCAGGAACCGGGTGTGGCCGGCCTCGTGCAGCGCCCGGTGGGCTTCGGAGTCGGGGGTGTGCTCCAGCAGGTGCGGGATCTCGGGGTCGGCGTGTGCCCGGGCGGCCAGCTCGCGCAGTGCCCGCACCGGTTCAGCCGATTCCACGGTGCCACCGGGGGCGGACGCGGCCCAGGTGAACCACTCGGGGGCGTCCGGCAGCCATCTGCGGGTGAGCAGGGCCAGCAGTCCCACGGAGAGCAGGATGGTCGCGTCCAGGACCTGCATCGGGCCCCATTTCTCGATGAGTTCCCGCTGCAGCCGACGGAAACGGCGGTAGGTCTCGTCGCCGGGCAGGGTGTCGTAATCGACATTGTTGAAGACCGCGTACGCCCGGTGGAAATCCCGGTGGAAGGCATTCACGGATTTCCGGATGGTGAGGAATCTCCAGGCGAAGACGATCGTGCGGGCGAGGCGCGACACCCGGGCGCGCAGCCCGGATCGAGGGGTGAACGGATGCAATGCGTCGGCGGTCTCGTCGGGAATGCTCTCGGCGACCCCGAGAGACTTCTCCAATACGCGCCGGTTGAGCGGGTACAGCGGAGCCAGGCGCACCATGCGGTACCAGTGGAGCAGGTTGTAGTAAACCCGGCCGTGGAGGTATCCGAGCAGGTGCGGGGTCCACTCCCCCACCTCGCGCAGTTGGTCGCCGCGCACGCCCAGGGCGCGGGCGTAGCCGTCGTACACCTTGGCGTAGGTGTCGGCGGCGAAGCTGAAGGTGAGGGGGGAGACGACACCGCTGAAGCTCTCGATGATGTTGGAGTTGTCCCAGATCCGCAGCTCTCCCCCGGGCTCTGGGGCGGGGCCCGGGGTGGTGACCGGGCGGCTCTGCAGGATCCACAGGGTGCCCCCGGCAATGGCCCACTCGATGTCCTGCGGGGCGCCGTAGTGCGCGGTGACACGGCGCCCGGTCTTGTGCAACAGGGCCAGGTCGGCGGCGGCCAGGGCCGGTGCGGCGCGGTCCTCGGCGGCGACGGGTGACACCCGGCAGCCGGGTCCGGATCCGGCGTCGTAGCGCTCCTGCTTGTCGCCGACCACCGTGGTGAGGGGCCGGCCGGTGGCGGCGTCCAGGACGACGGTGTCCGCGTCGACCGCGCCCGAGACCAGCCCCTCCCCCAGCCCGTGGACGGCGCTGACCACCTGGCGGTCGGTGCGGCCGGTCGTCGGGTCGGCGGTGAACAGCACGCCGCTGCGCTCGGCCGGCACCATGCGCTGAACGATCACGGCGACACCGCCGGTGCCGGGCGGCAGCCGCCGCTGGGCGCGGTAGCGCAGGGCGCGCTCGGAGAAGCCGGAGGCCCAGCAGCGGCGGACATGGGCGGTGACGTCGTCCAAGCCCCGGACATTGAGGAAGCTGTCGAACTGGCCGGCGAAGGAATGCCGTGTGCCGTCCTCCTCCGCGCCGGACGAGCGGACGGCCACCGCACCGCCGCCGGCCTGCCGGTAGGCCAGGGCGATGGCTTCGGTGACGCGGGGGCCGAGCGGCGCGGCTTCGATCAGGCGCGCGGCCTTCTCGGCGACCTGGCGGGCCTGCGCCCGCCGGCCGTCGGCGAGCAACCCTGCCAGGTGCTCGTCCAGTCCGCTGCCGCGGCAGAATTCCGCGAAGACGTCCAGACCGAGGACGGACCAGCGCGGTACGTGAAAACCGGACCTGGTCAGGGTATGGAGGTTCCTGGCTTTTCCACCGGCCCATTCGGCGATCAGGGAATGATCACTGGACGCGGTGAGAACGTGCAGGGGCAATTCGTTTCCCTTTCAAGGGGGTTACGCAACCGGTGTGCGTTATGCGATCTCGCCCGAATGTTTCACAGCATGGCCTGTCAAAACCTCTGGTGCGCCCGCCGCGGGCGTTTTTCGGCCGTCGTGACGTTTTCAAATTTTCTGGCCGTCCACGCCGTTCAGGACGACACGGCGGGGATGCACGGCGGCGTCGGCCGCGCCGGACCCGGAGGGCCGGCCCCTCGCAACTGACCGGATAGCGGTTGGCGTTCCGCAGCACCGGCCATTCGGGATCAGCCGCTCATGGACGTGCCGAGCCCGGTCGGGGTGCGGGCTGCGCCTCGCCGCCATGCCCGTACACCGCGATCGAAGAGCCCACCGGCAATACCTCGAGGGTGATCCGAGCTGTTCGAGCGACGCAGACGCACCCCCCTGCAGGGCCCCCTTGGCCTCGACCGTTCAATAGAACATACGTCCACGATCTGCCCCGGATCCGGCTGTTACGGGGTCCCGTTCAGTGCGCTGGCCAACCTCACCATCTCCCGGGGCACCCTCACCGACGCCGAACCGCACCGAGCCCTGGATGCCGCGCGGGCCGCCGGTGCCGGGCAGGTCATCGCCGGCCTGCCCGGCGGGTGGGAGGCGCTGCTGTCCAAGCGGTTCCGCGGCGGCCAGGAACTGTCGGCCGGCCAGTGGGCGAAGATCGCCGTCGCCCGCGGCCTGTACAAGAACGCGCCGGTGCTGCTGCTGGACGAACCGACCGCCAGCATGGACCCCGCGCCGAACACGCCGTGGACCAGGCGGTGTTGCGAGACTCCCGGCGCCCGAGACGGTGCCGCCCGCTGTGCGAGGTCGGCGACCATCGCGTCGGGGTAGGGCAGCCGGAACCGTTCGTAGTATCCGGCCGTTCCCCGGTACAGATCGCGCTCGAACTCCACCTCACCGGCCATGCGACCACCCTGGCACAGAGCAGCCTGACACGGCTGCAGGGTCTGGGGCCGGCCGGGACGGCCGCGGACCCCGGCGCGGATCAGCGGCGCCCGTCCGGGAGTTGGTCCACTGCTCGGCCCCCGGGTGTCTTCTCGTCGTGCAGGAGTCCTTCGAGTGCCGCGAGTACGTGGCCGCAGATCTCGTCCGGTTCCGCGCTCGCCAGCGGCTCCTGGCCGACCACGACCCGCATCAGGCCGATGCCGAGCAGCCAGGCCATGGCGAGCTGCGCGCGCAGCTTGCTGTCGTCCGCGGAGGAGAGGGCGGCGAGGGCGGCGGCGTACTCGTCCCCCAGCGCGCGCACGGTGTCCGGGGCGGCGTCGGCGCTGCCGATGGAGCGCAGGTAGACGGCCAGCAGCCGGTCCGCACCGGGTTTGCCGCCTTCGGCCAGGACACCGCGCAGCGCGGTCTCGAACAGCCGGTCCGTGGGCGTGCTCATCAGCTGCTCCTTGCCGCCCTGGGCCATGACCTCGGTGAGCAGGGCTCGTTTGGATCCGAAGTAGCGGAATATGAGTGCCTGGTTCACCCCGGCACGTCCGGCGATGTCACGGACGGTCGCTGCCTCGTATCCGCGCTCGGCGAAGACCGTGCCGGCCGCGTGGAGGATGCGCAGGCGGGTCCCGCGGGCGTCCCGCGGGCGCTGTGGGGATCCCTCGTTCGCGGAGCCGCCGCCGGGCCGGACCTGCTGCCGCGTGTGTTCGCTGATGTCCACTCTCTGCTCCTTCTGCCGTCCGCCGTGAGCCCGCTCCACGCCTGCCGGGAGCCGTCAGGGTAACGGCCGGTTAGCGTCGTTGACCGCTCGGTGAGCGCCTCGTAGCGTTGTAAGCGCGTGCTTACACAAGGGAGACAGCAGTGACGGAAACGGACCGCGAACCCCTCGCCTATCCCTTCAACTCCAGCCACGACCTGGCCCTGTCCGATGCGTACGAACGAGCCCGTGACACGCCGGGGCTGTTACGCATCCAGCTGCCGTACGGGGAGCCGGCGTGGCTCGCCACCCGCTACGCGGACGCCCGGCTGGTCCTCGGCGACCAGCGCTTCAGCCGGGCTCTGGGCCTCGAACACGACGAACCGCGCGCCTCCGAGGCCAGGCGGTACAGCGGGATCCTCAGCATGGATCCGCCCGACCACACCCGGCTGCGCTCGCTGGTCGCCAAGGCCTTCACCGCGCGCCAGGTCGAGAAACTCCGGCCCGGAATCAGGGAACTGACGTCCTCGCTGCTGGACGGGATGGAAGCGGCAGGGCCGCCGGTCGACCTGGTCGACCGCTACGCCCTGCCCATTCCGGTCGCGGTGATCTGCCGGCTCCTCGGGGTACCGGAGGAGGACCGCCCGAAGTTCCGCACGTGGAGCGACGCGGCGCTGTCCACGAGCTCGCTCACCGCCGAGGAGTTCGACCGCAACCGTGAGGAGTTGCGCGCGTACATGGCCCAGCTGATCACCGCCCATCGCGAGCAGCCCCGGGACGACCTGATGACGGCGCTGATCGAGGCGCGCGATCACGACGACAGACTGTCCGAGCTGGAGCTCGTCGACCTGTGCGTCGGCATCCTCGTCGCCGGCCACGAGACCACCGCCACCCAGGTCCCCAACTTCGTGCTCACCCTCCTCGACCATCCGCAGGCGCTGTCCCGCCTGCGTGCCGAGCCCGCGCTCATCACCGGCGCGATCGAGGAACTGCTGCGCTTCGTGCCGCTGGGCAGCGGCGCAGCGCAGCCCCGCTACGCCAAGGAGGACATCGAGGTCGGTGGCACCCTGGTGCGGGCCGGGGAACCGGTGCTGGTCGCCATCGGCGCGGCCAACCGGGACGCGCTGCGCTTCACCGCGGCCGGCACCCTCGACCTCTCCCGGAGCGGCAACGCCCATCTGGGCTTCGGCCACGGCGTCCACCACTGCCTCGGCGCCCCCCTGGCCCGCCTGGAACTGCAGGAGGCCGTCGGCGCGCTGGTGGCCCGGTTCCCCCGGCTGCACGTCGCCGGGGACGTCACCTGGAAGACCGAGATGCTGGTGCGTGGCCCCCGCGTCATGCCGGTGGGCTGGTGAGGCGGCCATGAGCTGGCAGCTGCACATCGCCTCCGACCGCTGTATCGGCTCCGGGATGTGCGCCGGGGCCGCACCGGACCTGTTCGCCCTTGACGACGACCATGCGCGTCCCGTGCGCGAGCGCATCGCGGAGGAGGACGACCGCGCCCTGGAGGCCGCTGACATCTGCCCGATGCTGGCCATCACCGTCCGGGACGCGGACGGGAGGGAGATCGGCCCCCGCGAGTAACCTCCACGCCGGTTCCGTTTCGGCACCGTCGGCCGACGACCAGCCGATCGGCCCGCCGCCGTGGTCCTCCGCCGGCGGGCAGCCGTCCCATCCCGGCGAGTGCGCCGGGGTGGGGCAGTGAGCAGTTCCGCCGGCATATGGGCTGGACAGGCCGGGGGGAACGGGGATCTCTCACGCACGCGCGGTAAGCCTTGCGTGGAATGCTGGGAGACGGCCTGGCCGAGACGGACCGAGAGGCGGAGGACGCGATGGACTGGGCTCGGTTCGCACAGCAGATGGCGTCGATGGCGCGGGATCTTCTGGCGCAGAAGTCGGTGGCCACCACCCTGGAACGGATCACCGGCTCGGCCACCGAGCTGGTCGAGGGCTGCGACGCGGCCGGCATTCTCGTGCTGCACGGCACGAAGGTGCAGACGCTCGCGCCCACCCAGCAGCTCGTCGTCGACAGTGACCGGCTGCAGGAGCGGTTGGGTGAGGGGCCGTGCTTCGATGCGGTCCGCAACCAGGCAGAGGAGCGGGTGTTCCGTATCGCCGACTTCACCCGGGAGCAGCCGCGCTGGCCCTCCTACGCCCCCATGGCCCGTCAGCTGGGCATGGGCAGCATGATGGGGTTCCTGCTGTACACCGAGGACGAGGAACTGGGCGCGCTGAACGTCTACTCGCGCAGGCCCGGGGCCTTCACGGAGGCCAGTGAACTGGCCGGCTGGCTGCTGGCCTCGCATGCGGCGGTCGCGTTCTCCAGCGCCCGCACACACGCCCAGATGGAGCACGCCGTCGCCACCCGCCACATGATCGGCGAGGCGATGGGCATCCTCATGGGGAGCCACCACCTCACCGAGGAGCGGGCGTTCGACGTGCTGCGCCGTTACTCGCAGGAGAACAACATCAAGCTCCGGGAGGTCGCCCGCCGGGTCTGCGAGCGGGGCACTCTGTCATGACCGCACGCACAGCCGGCCACGAAGGAATTCCTGATCCCGGCGGGACAGAGCGAGTTGAGCGCCGGGCGCGGTAACGACCCGAGCGCGACCGTCGGCCAGGTGGGCGACCTGGAACGGCCCCCCGTTCCTCCGCGACACGGGCGAGGCAGCCCTGCGTGCGACCGACGAACTGCTCACCCCGCCGAGCGGGAGACGCCGCACCCCCTCCTCCCGCGCGTCACCGTAAACAGGCGGCCGCGTACCGCGCCCGCAGGAAGACGGCACCTGAGACCGTACAGGCATGATGCGGCCTCCTCCGACGGGGATCTAGACTCACTTGGTAGCCGCAAGCAACGGATAGTGAGTGATGATCGACACGGGTAGCCTCCCGGCCGGGCAGTGCCCGGGTGGCGGGGCGAGGCAAGGAGATCCGCACGCATGACGACGCCCGCGTCCCCGCCCCGCGGGGAAGCCGCCGCGATAGCTCCGTCGGCCGTACCGGCCGGCCGACTGACGCACCGCCAGATCATGACGATCCTCAGCGGCCTGATGCTGGGGATGTTCCTCGCGGCGCTCGACCAGACCATCGTCAGCACCTCGATCCGCACGATCGCCGACGATCTGCACGGACTCAGCTCGCAGGCGTGGGTCACCACCGCGTATCTGATCACGTCCACCATCAGCACGCCGCTATACGGCAAGCTGTCCGACCTCTACGGCCGCAAGCCCTTCTTCCTGGCTGCCATCAGCATCTTCATCGCCGGCTCGGCGGCCTGCTCGTTCGCCACCTCGATGACCGAGCTGGCCGCGTTCCGGGCCTTCCAGGGCATCGGCGCGGGTGGTCTGATGTCACTGGCGCTGGCGATCATCGGTGACATCGTGCCGCCCCGCGAGCGGGCCCGCTACCAGGGCTACATGCTCGCCGTGTTCGGCTCCTCCAGCGTGCTCGGCCCGCTGATCGGCGGTTTCCTGGCGGGCCGCAGCAGCATCCTGGCCATCGCCGGCTGGCGCTGGGTGTTCCTGGTCAACGTGCCGGTCGGCATCATCGCCCTGTTCGTCGTCGCCAAGGTGCTGAACCTCCCGCACACCCGGCGCGAGCACCGCATCGACTGGTGGGGTGCGCTCACCATCGCCGTCGGCGTGGTGCCGCTGCTGCTCGTGGCCGAGCAGGGTCAGGACTGGGGCTGGACGTCCACGAAGGCCTGTGTCTGCTACGCGGTCGGCGTGGTCGGCCTGGTGGTGTGGGTCCTCGTCGAGCGGGCCATGGGAGAGGAGGCGCTGATCCCGATGCGGCTGTTCCGCAGCCCGGTGTTCAGCAAGATGAGCCTGCTGTCCGTGCTCGTCGGTATGGGCATGTTCGGCGGGATGATGATGGTTCCGCTGTACCTGCAGATCGTGAAGGGCGTCAGCCCCACCAAGTCCGGCCTGCTGATGCTGCCGTTGATGGTCGGGATGATCGCCGGGACCGTCGTGGTCGGACGCATCATCCAGCGGACCGGCAAGTACAAGGTCTTCCCGGTCATCGGCACCGCGCTGATCATCGCGGCCATGCTGCTGTTCCACTACCGGGTGCAGTGGAACACCGCGCTGCCGGAGACCATGGCGTACATGGCGCTGTTCGGCATCGGCCTCAGCGGATGCATGCAGATCCTGACGCTGGCCGTGCAGAACGCCGTAGAGCCCAAGGACATGGGTGTGGCGACCGCGTCGGCCACCTTCTTCCGGCAGATGGGCGGCACCGCCGGTACCGCGGTCTTCCTCTCGGTGCTGTTCAGCACCGTCGGCGACAAGATCGGCTCGGCCTTCCGGGCCGCGTACGAAACGCCCGGCTTCCAAGCCGCACTCCATGACCCGGCCGTCCGTTCAAACCCGGCGAACGCACCGGTGCTGGAGATGTTCAAGCACCCCCGGGCGGGCGGCGGGGGCGGCTCGGGGGTGCTGAACGACTCCTCGTTCATCCAGCGGCTCGACCCGCGCCTGGCCCAGCCGTTCAAGGCCGGCTTCACCGACTCGATGCAACTCGTGTTCCTGATCGCGGCGGCCGTGATGATCCTGGGCTTCCTGGTCGCGCTGTGGACCAAGGAGGTGCCGCTGCGCAAGGTGTCCGGCCTGGAGGCGCGTGCCGCCGAGGAGAGCGGCGGCACGGCCGCGGAGCCCGCCCCGGTTGTGGAGCCCGCCCCGGCTGGGGAGCCCGGCCCGGCTGTGGAGCCCGGCCCGGCTGTGGAGCCGGCCGCGAGCACCGCCGCGGGGTCAGCTGCCGTGGAGGCAGCCGTCGGCGAGACAGCCGCCACCGGGTCCGTTGTCCGGGCCGGGTCCGTTGCCGGAGCCCCCGCCGAGGGAGGCGGACCCGCTCAGGGCGCCCCGGCGTACGGCGTCCGCGGCCGGGTGCTGGACGGCGCGGGGGCGCCGGTGCCGCAGGCCGTGATCACCTTGATCGACATCGGCGGGCGGCAGCTCGACCGCGCCGTCAGCGGCGAGGACGGGGGCTATGCGGTGGCCGTTCCCCGCCCCGGCACGTATGTGCTGATCGGCGCCGCCGGCGCGCGGCAGCCGCAGGCCGTCACGGTGCTCGTCGGCGAGAAGCCAGTCGGGTGCGACCTCGCGCTGAGCGGCGCCGCCGCCCTCACCGGATCCGTCCGGGACGCCGTCGACGGGGACCCGCTGCCAGGCGCTCTGCTGGTGGCCACCGACGTACGCGGCGAGGTCGTCTCCTCCGGCACCTCGACGGCCGACGGCGCCTTCGTGCTCGCCGATCTGGCCCCCGGCAGCTACACGCTCGCGGTGAACGCGCCCGGACACCGCCCTGCCGCCCTCCCGGTCGAGGTCACCCCGGGAGCGACGGAGGCCTACGAGGTCCGCCTCGAACCCGGCGCCCGGCTCAACGGCGTGGTCAGCACCGCCGCCGGCAACGTGCTCGCCGACGCCAAGGTCACCCTGCTGGACGCGGCCGGGAACGTGGTCGGCACAGCGGTCACCGGCCCTGACGGCGCCTACCGGTTCACCGACCTGGCCGGCGGCGAGTACACGGTCATCGCCAGCGGCTACGCGCCGGTCGCCGCGTCACTGCGCGTGGACCCGAGCGGCGTCACCGACCACGACCTGGAACTGTCGCACGAGGACGCACCCCGGTAGCACCCAGCGGGAGCCGGAGCGGTGATACGGCCGGCGAACGACTTCTGCGACGCCGGCGACCGCAACAGCACCCGAGGAGAGTGCCGAGCGCGTCATCCGGGAAGCTCGACAGCGAGGTCGTCCACCACGGCCTCCAGGTGACCTGCGTACTGTTCCGCGACCCGCCTCTGGCGCGCGGAGCCGGTCCCGTTGAGCTGGACATCGCTCAGCCAGTCGCCGACGAACTGGTCGTCGCCGTACCGGCTGAGGTGCGGTTCGGCCCGTTTCCACAGCTCCTCGACCAGCCGGCCGACGGGCGTGGCGGCGCACTCGCGGGTGTGGGTGGCGGGCAGGGTGCCGGCCGGACCGTGCCGGGCGGCCTGCCAGCATGCCGCCCGCAACAGCAGGTCGGGGGCCTCGGGCGCGTATTCGCCGGCGCGTGCCGCCTCGATGGCGTGCCCGACGAGGCCGCGGACGAGCAGCGCGTACGCGGTGGTGGCCCCGGCGCCGGGCAGCACGTCCGCGATGCGTATCTCGATGGTGGGAAGATGCGCAGAGGGCCGGACGTGCCAGTAGATCATGCCCGGGTCCATCGCCGCCCCGGTGGCCACGAGTTGGTCGACGACCCGGGCGTAGTGGGCCGCGCCCCGCAGATAGGGTGGCGGACCCGCGGCGGGCCACCGGCTCCAGACCATGGAGCGCCAGCTCGCGTATCCGGTGTCCGACCCGCCGATGTACGGGGAGTTGGCGGTGAGGGCCAGCAGCAGGGGCATCCAGCCGCGCAGGTGGTTGACCGCCTCCACGGCTTCTTCCCGGTCGGTCACGCCGACGTGCACGTGGCAGGCGTTGACGCCCTGATCGTGGACCAGAGGCCCGAAGCGGCGGGCGAGGGCGAGGTAACGCGGCTGGTCGAGGAGGGGTGGTGGCCCGGAGCGGCCGAGGACCGCCGTGCCGCTGGGCACCAGCAGGCAGTCGTACTCGGCGGCCGCGGCGGCCGCACCCGCGCGTAATCGCAGGATCTCCGCCTCCAGTTCGACGGCCGTGCGGCACACCGCGCTGACGGTCTCCACCTGCGACTGGGAGAGTTCGGGTGTGGCATGCGGCGCACCGAGGCGCGTACGGGCGGCGCGTACGACGGACGGGGACCTGTACACAGCCGACCTGCTGTGCCGGTCGGCCAGGACGAACTCCTCCTCCACACCGACCGTCGGCGGTGCGGTCGCCTCCGGCGGGAACCCGGGCCCGCCGGCGGCAACACGAGTCACGGCATCAAGCGGCTCTGGCACGTCCATCCCCTTCGGGAGACACGGGACACCGGCATCGCTCGTCGCGGGCTGTGCGCGTCTCGCGCTCATTGCTGACGAGCTCGGGCGCATGGGGCCGCTCCCTGCCGGACAACGGGTGGGAACCGCCATGCTGCGCCTTCGGCCGAGGCCGCTGCAAGCGATTGCCAAGCCACCCTCAGGGCACGCACACCGCGTGTTCGGCGGCGGGTGCTGCACGACGGAGCAGAGGGCGAGGGACGAAGCGGTCGGCCATCCGTCACATCAGGCCGTGCCGCGATCGCCGAGGAGGCCGGTGACCTGTGAGTGGACGGCTTGCCATGCGAAGGGCGGCAGGTCAGCGAGGGCCGTCTCGCTCAGCGCGTGCAGGGTCTGCTCGGCATCGGCATCGGCATCGGCATCGGCATCGGTGTCGTACGTGACGCTGCCGCTGAGTACGTCATGACCGTCACGGACGGCGACCCGCAGGCGGTTGCCGCCGCTGCCGGCGTGGATCGCCGAGGCGACGACGAGGGGTGGCGGTCCGCCTGCCTCGCCGGCCAGTTTGCGGTAAGAGGAGGCGATCGGTGCACGCCAGCGCAGGCTGACGAGGACAGGACGCTTGGCCACCAGTTCGGCCATGTCCGTCTCCTGGACGCCGTCGGATTCCAGCACCGTCGCCCGGGCGTCCAGGACGAGCGCCGCGGGCAGCAGACAGCGCAGCGTACTGCCGACGAGGTTGCCGCCGACCGTCGCCGTCCGCCGCACGGCCCCGGTGCCCACCATGGCGGCCGCCAGGCGGAGCACGTCCGGTACCCGCTCGTCGATCCGGTGCAGGACCACCGCGCCGCCCACCGTCTCGCGCCCCAGCACGTTGGCTTCCGGCAACTCCCGCAACGACATGGCCCGTTCGGGGAACCCGTCCCGCTGCCAGGTGGCCCAGACGAGGGTCGCCCCGCCGATCGGCACGGCTCCCTCGGCCAGGCACTCCTGGGCTTCGGACACGGATGTGGGCAGCCTCAACAGCACAGCAGCCGACCTGCCTTCCGGAGAACTCGGACCCATGTCGGTGGGTGATGTTCTGGCCAACCACCCACCGCCAAGGCAGTCTTCTCGTCTGGGCGGGGGCGCGTACAGGGCTCACACGAGCACGGCGTGTGCCGCGCGGCCCACGCCGCCCGGCGCCGAGCTCCGCGGGCGCCGGCCGCGTCGGGCGTCAGGGGCGCAAGTACCGTCTCGTGTCAGCGGAGGCGGCGGAGGGTGTCGGGCGTGAGGTCGGCCAGGGTGGGGTAGCCGTCGACGGCCATGAGGAGGTCGGCCTCGGCAAGCAGGGAGCGCAGGACGTGGACGATGCCGTCGGTGCCGTCGAGGGCCAGGCCGTAGGCGTAGGGGCGGCCGATGCCGACGGCGGTCGCGCCCAGGGCGAGGGCCTTGACGATGTCGGCTCCGGAGCGGATGCCGGAGTCGAACAGGACCGGCAGGTCCCCGGCGGCCTCGACGACCCCGGGCAGGCAGTGCAGCGCGGGCAGTCCGCCGTTGGCCTGGCGTCCGCCGTGGTTGGAGCAGTAGATGCCGTCCACGCCGGCGTCCCCGGCGCGGCGGGCGTCGTCGGGGTGGCAGATGCCCTTGAGGATCAGCGGCAGGTCGGTCATCGACCGCAGCCAGGGCAGGTCGTCCCAGGTGAGGGGATTGCCGAAGGTCTGCGCCCAGCGCATCACCGCGGCTGCCGGGTCGTCCTCGGGGGACTTGGCGAGGCGGGAGCGGAAGACCGGGTCGCTGGTGTAGTTGGCCAGGCAGTGTCCGCGCAGCTGGGGGAAATTGCTGACGGCGAGGTCGCGGGGGCGCCAGCCGGTGATCCAGGTGTCCAGGGTGACCACGATGCCCTTGAACCCGGCCTTTTCGGCACGGTGGACGAGGCTCTCGGCCAGTTCCCGGTCGGTGGGGGTGTAGAGCTGGAAGAAGCCCGGCGTGTCGCCGAACTCGGCGGCCACCTGCTCCATCGGGTCGACGGTCAGCGTGGAGGCGACCATCGGCACACCGGTTCGGGCGGCGGCGCGTGCGGTGGCGAGGTCGCCGTGGCCGTCCTGGGCGCACAGCCCGACCACGCCGATCGGAGCCATGAACAGCGGCGCGGGCAGGCGCATGCCGAACAGGTCGACCGACAGGTCCCGTTCCCTCGCGCCGACCAGCATGCGCGGGACGAGACCCCACTGTGCGAAGGCGGTGACATTGGCTCGCTGGGTGTACTCGTCCCCGGCGCCGCCCGCGACGTAGGAGCGCACCGACGGTGTCAGCGCGGCAAGGGCCGGCGGCTCCAGCTCCGCGTAGGTCATCGGCAGCCGCGGTGCCACCCCGTGCAGCCCGGCGAGGTAGATCTCGTTCTGGTAGTCGGCGAACGCCATGTCCCGGTCCTCCTGCTCCGCCCGCCCCGTGCGAGCCTGTGCCCCTTCCACAGTGCGAGACTGGCCACTGAGGGCGGTGGAAGCGCAGGATTCTCGCCAAGGGGCCGGTGCTGATGCAGGAAGATGCCAAACAGCTGAGTGAGGACGACCTTGCGCTGATCCACGCGCTGCAACTGCGGCCGAGAGCCTCGTGGACCGAGCTCGGCCGCGCCCTCGGGGTGGACCCGGTCACCGTCGCCCGTCGCTTCAACCGCCTCAGCGAGCAGGGCACGGCCTGGGTCGCGCTCTCACCCGGCCCGCGGTTGCTGGACCGGATATGCCTTTCCTACGCCCAGATCGACTGCGCCCCGGGGGCCACCGCCTCGGTCGCCCAGGCCCTCGGCGGCCATCCGCACATGCTCACCCTCGAGCGCTCGGCCGGCGGCCACGACATCCTCGCCACCGTCGCCACCCGCGACCTGCACGCCCTGTCCCGCTACACCCTCGACCTGCTCCCGCACGTCCCCGGCATCACCGCCGTCCACGCCCGGATCGTCACCCACATGTTCACCGAGGGCGGCCGTTGGCGCATCGCCGCCCTCGCTCCCGACCAGCGCGCCCGGCTCACCGCACCACCCGCCACCCGGTCGCCCCGGCCCGGGCCCAGTGACCTCAGCGCCTTCGACCGCGCCCTCCTGGGCCGGCTGGTCCACGACGGCCGCGCCTCCTACCAGGCGCTGGCCACCGCCCTGGGCGTCAGCCTGTCCACCGCCAAACGCCGCATCGAGCAACTGACCCGACTCGACGTCCTGCGCTTCCGCTGCGACTTCGCCCGCCCCCTCGGCGGCTGGCCCGTCGCCATCACCTTCTGGGCCAGGGTTCCGCCCACCGACCTGCCCGCCGTCGGCCACGCCCTGATCCGCCTGCCCGAAACCCGCAACTGCGCCGCCGTCACCGGCCCGCACAACCTCGTCGTGCAGGCCAGTCTGCACTCCGTGGACGACGCCCTGCGCCTGGAGACCCAGCTCGCCACCACCCACCCCAGCCTCGACATCGTCGACCGCGTCATCACCCTGCGCCACGACAAGCTCCTCGGGCGCCTGCTCGATCCGTACGGCCGGTCCACCGGCATCGTCCCGCCCGACGTCTGGGCCGAACCAGCGATCTGACGTCACGTCAACACAGGGTCCACGCGGCACCGCACACTTCACCATCAGCCGTCCCGGCACAGCGGCGGCACCCGGTCAGCCACACCTCGGCCCGTCCCGCAGGGCCACTGCCGGTCAGCGGGGCGCCGGGCAGGGGAACGGCCTGAACGCACCGCGAGCGTCCGGCAGTACGGCGAGGACGACCGGCAACCCCGACAGGGTGGTTCAGCCCTCGCCCTGACAAACTGGCCAACTGGCCAACTGGCCAACACCACCACCTTCGTTCCACGCGTTCATGCGGCAACGGCCGCCCTCTGACAGGAGATCCGATGACCTCGACCCGCCCCACATTGGTCAACGCCGCCGAGGACCTCGCCCCCACCTCACCCGACAACGCGGACTCCTGGTGGTTCTGCGCCAGGCTGCACGACCGGGAGCACGTCTTCTGGGTGAAGATCCACACCATGCTGATGCAGGGCGCCTGTCACAGCACGGTCGCGGTGCTCCAGGAAGGAGACGGCCACAGCAGCGGCACGTACGCCGTCGAAGCCGTGGGCGACGTGAAAGTGGCCGCGGACTCGCTCGACGTGCGGACCTCGGTCCTCGCCGTGAGCGGAGATCTGGACCGGCTCGACATCTCGGGAGCGACGGACACCGCCTCGGCGCGGCTCGCCCTTCGACGGGAGGGACCCGTCCTCTACAGCGGCGGCAGCGGGGTGTTCCCCTTCTTCGGCGGCACGACGGGGCAGTACGCGCTGCCCGGTCTGACCGCGTCTGGAACCCTGACCGTCGAGGGGGTCACGTACCGAGTCAGCGGACCCACCTGGCTCGACCGTCAGTGGGTCTCCGGGGCCACCCAGCCACCGCGCTTCACATGGCTCGGACTGGACCTCGGCGCGGGCCGGTACCTGAGCGTCTGGGACACCGTGGGGGACGGTTCCTCCTGGCTCACGGAACTTCAGACCGACGGCTCACACCTGATCACCCACGCCCGGCGGACCGACCACGAGGGACACTGGCTCCTGACCGTCCCCGCCCTCGACGCGTCCCTCGAAATCACCCATCGTGGGCTGCCCGGCTCCGAAACGGCCTACACCGGCGCATGTCACGTGACCGGCACCCTGGCAGGACAGGACATCACCGGACACGGATACACGGACGTCATCGGCTACTGACCCCTGCCCACCGTGCGCGGCTCGACGCGGCGAAGCCCGGTGGCCGCGCCGCGTAGCCGTGCGGCTTCGCCTCGCCGGCGCACCGCACCGCTCCTGTCGGTCACGCCTGGGTCCGGGAAAAATGGAGACTCTGGCCTCATGGCCGGGGTTCTGCTCACTTTCGGGCACAGCACCGCCGAGTGCGAGCGGATCGTCTCCTTGCTGCGCCAGGCCGACGTGGCGGCCGTCGTGGACGTGCGCACCGCCCCCGGCAGCCGCCGCTACCCGCACTTCTCCCGGCAGCGGCTGGCCGAGTGGCTGCCGCAGCACGGGATCGCGTACCGGTGGGAGCCCGACCTCGGCGGGTTCCGCAGACCCCCTCCGGACAGTCCCGACACCGTCTGGCGCAACGTCTCCTTCCGCGGCTACGCGGCCCACACCCGCTCCGACGAGTTCGTCACCGCCGCGGACGAGCTACTGCTCCAGGCCGCCGACGTCCGCACCGCCGTGATGTGCCGGGAGGCGGTCTGGTGGCGCTGCCACCGACGCCTCATCGCGGATTTCGCGGTCCTCGCGCGCGGGGTACCGGCCTACCACCTCATGCACAACGGCCGCCTCAGCGCGCACACCGTGACGCCCGGCGCACGCCTGCGCGAGGACGGGCTCCTGGTGTACGACGGCGCCTCGTAGCCGGCCTCACGCTCAGCCGGTGCCGGCTACGGCGGTGGGTGGCCGGGACCGCGGACCGGGGTGCGGCGCGAGCGGCGGCACCGTCCGCTCAGGCCTCGTGCCCGCCCCCGAGCCGTCGTGCAGGACCCCGGTCACCGCCGAGGCGGTCGGGCCCACTGTCGCGGTGTTGGGACGGCCGCCCGGCTGACGGGGGGCGGCCCTCGGGCCGCGCTCCTCGGCCTGTCGTCCGCGCTGCCGTTCGCGCTGCCGAGGAACGCCCGAGGGCCAGGCGCACCGGGCCCCTTGAAGATGCCGTGTCGGGCCTCCGCCGGCACAGTGGGCGTTTCCCGGCGGGGCGGCCGGGAAAACTGCAGTGCCATGGGTGACACAGCGGACAAGCCGGCACATGCGCCGACCGACGTCTGCCCGCCGTGGGTGCTGCGGGCCTACGCCGTCCTCGCCGACGGCGAACGCGGCGCCGTGGTGGACCCGGAGGGCCGGATCGTGTGGCTGTGCGCTCCTCGCTGGCACAGTGACGCGGTGTTCTCCTCCCTGATCGGCGGCGGCGGGTACTTCGGCGTCGAACCGGAGGACCGCTGGCACGTATGGGGCGGGTACTACGAGGACGGCACGCTGATCCGGGTCAGCCGGTGGGTGACCGCCGACTCCGTGATCGAGTGCCGCGACGCGCTGGGGATGCCGGGCTCTGTGGACCGTCTCGTGCTGTTGCGCCGGATGCGCGTCGAAGAGGGCGAGGCACGCCTGCGGCTGACCCTCGACGCGCGTCCGGGTTTCGGCGCGGGCGGGATGCGCGGCCCTCGCCTCGAGGGCGACACGTGGACCGCGCACGCCGACGGTCTGCGGCTGCGGCTGCGCGGAGCGCAGCAGGCCGCGTGGGACGGCGAGTCCGTCCTGCGCGGTGGGTTCCGCCTGCGCAAGGGCGAGCAGCACGACCTGGTCCTGGAGTTGTCGCAGAAGGAGAGCACGGCCCGGCTGGATCCGGAGCGGCTGTGGGCGCGGACGGAGCAGGAGTGGGGGCGGGCCGTGCCCGACTGCTCCGGCCTGGCCGCACCGCGCGACGCCCGGCACGCCTACGCCGTCCTGCGCGGCCTGACGAGTTCCTCCGGCGGTATGGTCGCGGCCGTCACCACCTCGTTGCCGGAACGCGCGAACACCGGCCGCAGCTACGACTACCGCTTCGCCTGGCTGCGCGACCAGAGCTACGCCGGCCTCGCGGTCGCCGCACACGGGCCGCACGACCTGCTCGACACCGCGGTGCGTTTCACCGCCGAACGCGTTCTCGCCGACGGTGCGGGCCTGCACCCGGCGTACACCGTCGACGGCGGACCCGTACCGGACGAACGGGGGCTTCCGCTTCCCGGTTACCCGGGAGGCCAGGACCGGATCGGGAACCGTGCGGCCGATCAGTTCCAGCTCGACGCGTTCGGAGAGGTGCTGCAGCTGTTCGCCGCCGCCGCTCACCACGACCGGCTCACACCCGAGGCCGAGCGGGCGGTCACGGTCGCGGTCCAGGCGGTGGAACGCAACTGGCGGCGGCCCGACGCAGGGCTGTGGGAACTGGACGAACGGTGGTGGACCCAGTCCCGGCTGAGTGTGGTCTGTGGTCTGCGACGCGTGGCCGAGGTACTGCCGGGGCGGACGGGACAGCGGTGCACCGACCTCGCCGAGGCCGTCTTCGCGGAGACCCGGCACCGCTGCCTGCGGGAGGACGGCCGCTGGCGGCGGGCGGCCGACGACGACGGGCCGGAGGCCGCTCTGCTGATGCCTCTGGCCCGCGGCTTTCCTTCCACCGACGACCCGAGCAATGCGGTCACCCGCCGCTTCATCGAGGAGCAGCTGGCCGATGACGGGTACCTCTATCGCTTCGTTCACCAGGGAATCCCGCTGGGCGAGGCCGAAGGGGCCTTCCTGCTGTGCGGGTTCACCATGGCGCTGGCCACCGACCACCTCGGTGACCGCGCCGGCGCGCTGCGCTGGTTCGAACGAACCCGGGCGGCCTGCGGGCCGTCCGGGCTGTTCGCGGAGGAGTACGACGTGCGCCAGCGCCAGCTGCGCGGCAACTTGCCCCAGGCCTTCGTCCACGCCCTCCTGCTGGAGTGCGCGGTCCGCCTCAACGACGCCTCGGCGCTTCCGCACTGAGGCGGGGCCCTGCGAAGCTCTCGCGCGACCATGCCACCCAGTGGACACCTACGGGCTTCTGCTGTGCGGCCCGTTGATGATTAGCTTGCCCCGGCCATGAGACGAGCACCCGGCCCGGGTTCAGGAGGACTCCGCACATGAGCAGCGGCTACACGTACGAGTACAAGGTCGTCACATTCCGGGAGTCGCTGATCGGCGACGCGCTGGACAGCGACAAGCTGGAGAAGGTCCTGAACAAGCACGCCGAGGACGGCTGGGGCCTGAAGGCCATCACCTCCGCCGACGTCAAGGGCCGCATAGGGCCCGGAGCCGTGGAGGGGCTGCTGCTGACGTTCGAGCGCCCGCGCGGGTAGCGGTCACGGAGCCGCCCCGCGGATCGCGGGATGTGCGCAGGCCCGGGTGGTCGGCCCGAAGACACACCCGGGCCCATGTGAGACCGTGGTGTGAGAAAACCCGCCTGCGGATGCGGCCGACACCATGGGTCTGAGGGATCTGGACAACAAGCACCAGGACGATCCGTTCGGCATCACCTCTGCCGCCGTCGTCCTCGTGGACGGACACGGCCTGATCCGCTACTGGAATCAGCGGGCGGAGGACCTCCTCGGGTATCCGGCCCCCAGCGTGCTGGGGCGGCCCGCGACCTCCGTGCTCATGAGCGAGGACTCGCCGACGTCCGCGCTGTCCGCGGCGCAGCGGGTCGGCGAGGGCTGGGAGGGCCTGATCACCGCGCGTCACCGTGCGGGTCACCCGGTGGAGCTGGCTCTGCGGGCGTGTCCGCTGAGCGCGGAGCAGGGCTCCGCCTGGCTCGCCGTGGCTTGCGAGGTCTCCGACTCCCGCCGGTGGGAACTCGATCAGGCGGTGGTGCGCGGCCTGCTGGAGGAGTCCCCGATCGGCATCGCCGTCCTCGACAGTGACCTGCGCTTCCAGTGGGTGAACCAGGCACTGGTCGCCATGGAGGGCCTGCCGGCTCAGCTCGGGGCCGAGCACGCCGCCGCGCCCCCAGGACCGGGACAGGTGCCGTCGGCCGTGGACTGGCAGGCGCGCCAGGCGCTGCTGTCGGGCCGGGTGACGCCCGCCGTCGAGCACGTGCCACCCCCGCACGGCAGGTCCCGCCGGAACGCGCAGGGCCACCTCAGGCTCCGCTCGTCGTTCCCGCTGAGGGACATCGGCGGCCGGACACTCGGGGTGTGTCACACCGCCGTCGACTTCACCGCACAGGACCGGGCACGTGAGCGGCTCGCCCTGGTCAACGAGGCGGCACAGCGCATCGGCACCACCCTGGACCTCGACCGCACGGTGCAGGAACTGGCCGAGGTCCTCGTACCGCAGCTCGCCGAATTCGTGGCGATCGACCTCTTCCAGAGCGTCCTCGCGGCCCGGGATCTCGCCCCTGGACCGGTCGCCGGCGGCACGCTGCAGCGGGCGGTGCACCGGTCGATCCGCGAGGAGGTTCCGGAGGCGATCGTTCCCGTCGGGGAGCCCACCGGGTACCCGGCCGTGTCCCCGCAACGGCGGTGCCTGACCACGGGCCGGCCGATCCTCGATCCGGTACTGGAACCGACGACATGGTGGCTGGCCGGTGATCAGGAGCGCCTGGCCAAGATCGTCTCCCTCGGTGTGCACACGCACCTGGTGGTGCCGCTCCGGGCCCGGGGCGTGACCATGGGGGTGGTCACGCTGCTGCGCTGGGAGAACCCCAACCCGTTCGACGAGGACGACCTACTGCTCGTGGAGGAGCTGGTGGCGCGGGCCGCGGTGTGCGTGGACAACGCCCGGCGTTTCGTCCGTGAGCACCACGCGGCCCTCGCCCTGCAGACCAGTCTCCTCCCTCCCGATCTGCCCGATCACTGTGCCGTCGACGTCGCCTACCGCTATCTGCCGACCGATGCCGAGGCCGGCGTGGGCGGCGACTGGTTCGACGTCATCCCGCTGTCCGGCGCCCGCGTCGCCCTGGTCGTCGGGGACGTCGTCGGCCACGGCATCCACGCGGCGGCCAGCATGGGCCGGCTGCGTGCGGCCGTACAGACACTCGCCGACCTGGACCTGCCCCCCGACGAGCTGCTCGCCCGCCTCGACGACCTCGTCGTGCGCCTGGCGGACGAGGCGGAGGCGGCCACGGACGGACCGGTGGTGATCGGTGCGACCTGCGTCTACGTGGTCTACGACCCGATCTCGCGGAAACTCAGCGTGGCGCGCGCCGGGCATCCCACGCCCGCCATCGCCCACCTCAGCGAACCCGTCGAACTGCCCGACATCCCCGCCGGCCCCCCGCTGGGCCTGGGCGGTCTCCCCTTCGAGTCGGCCGAGATCGAACTGGAGGAGGGCAGTGTCGTTGCCCTCTACACCGACGGCCTGATCGAGGCCTCGGACCGCGACGTCGATGTCGGCTTCGAGCGGCTCTGCTTCGCCCTGGCCCACCCCGACCGGCCGCTGGAGGAGATCTGCGACACGATGGTCCGCATTCTGCTGCCGGACCACCCGCACGACGACGTGGCCTTCCTCATCGCCCGGACGCGCGCCCTCGCCCCCGACCGCGTGGCCTCCTGGGAGGTGCCGGCCGATCCCCGGACGGTGCACGAGGCCCGCGACAACGCCGCCTGTCAGTTGGCCGCTTGGGGGCTGGAGGACATCGCCTTCACCACCGAGCTGATCGTGAGCGAACTCATCACCAACGCCATCACGCATGCCTGCGGACCGATCAGTCTGCGTCTGATCCACGAACGGAATCTCATCTGTGAGGTGTCGGACGCCAGCAACACCTCTCCGCACCTGCGCCGTGCCCACAGCACCGACGAGGGAGGGCGCGGTCTCTTCCTGGTCGCGCAGGTCGCCCAGCGCTGGGGCACGCGGTACACCGCCACGGGCAAGACCATCTGGGCGGAGCAGCAACTCCCGAGCGAGGCTTCCCGGCGACTTCCCTGAGCCGGCGCTCCCCGCTGCGGTCCGCTGTCCTGGCCGTTCATGCCTGTGTGGGATTTCTGCAGATTTCCGGCCTCCGGATGATGACACCGTCCGCTTCGGGGCACCCGCAGGGATAGGAGCGAGTTCGTCAACAGGAGGCGCGTCATGATCGCCCTCGGTATCATCCTGCTCGTCGTCGGTTTCGTCACGGGTCTGTCGATCCTGTGGACCATCGGGATCATCCTCGTGGTCATCGGCGCGATCTTCTGGATCCTCGGCTCGATGGGGCACGCGGTCGCCGGCCGACGGCACTACTGGTAGGCGGCCGGCCCTTCCTGACTGCCGGGGCAGAACCTCCCGGTCCGCGTCAGCCCGCCGGCCCGGCCGCAGGCGCGGGCCAGCCCCGGTGGCCGCCCGTCCACGACAGGCGGGCCGGACCGGACACAAGGCGAGGTGTGGACGTCCGCGTCTGATGCGCGGACACCGCGGCCCCGCTCGGAGGTTCGCCGCTGAACCTCGCGAGCGGGGCCGCCCACAGCCTGAGGAGCAGGGTGACGCACTCCGCCGGCAGGTACCGGCGTGCGTTCACCGCTGACCGGAGAGGGAGCCGGGCTGTTCGGACCAAGTGCGGGCCCGCTCGGTGTGGTCGCGGTTGTTGCAGGCGTCGTCCACCGAGTCACCGGTCCACGGTGCGGCGAAGGGGACGAGTCCGAGCGCCTGCTTGCAGAGGTTGGCGCCGGTGAAGGGCCGGCCGGCGACGTTGATGCGGCCGTGGTTGGGGTGGTCGCCGTCGCTGGCGGCGTGGGCCGGGGTGGCGAGGGAGAAACCCGCCACGGTGAGCGCGGCGAGTGCGGTGATCTTCTTCATAGCCTGGTCAACGACCTCGGACAGCCCCATGTCACGCCGGTGGTCCTCGTTCCATCGGGTGACCTTGCAGTCGCTTCCGAGAACGGAGGAGGCGCATACCCGAGTCCGCGGCGCTGCGGTGGCGGCGGGGGACGCTCCGGTGCCGGCGGCTCCGGTCCAACCGCTCCCGCGGGGCCCCGGGCACGTCAGGTCGTCGAACCCAGCCTGTCCAATTCGCCGCTGATCGTCTCCCGCAGTACATCGTGCTGCGGACCGAGCCGGAACCGCTCGTCTCGCCACCGGTCAGGCGGATACAGCCACACCGGCTTGCCCACCAACTCGGGCGGCTCCCACTCGAACCGCGGCCACACATGCGCGTGCAGGAACGAATCCGTGTTTCCCAGGATCTCCAGGTTGACCCGGCGGAAGGCGGGGTCCACGCGCCGGCAGGCCCGCTCGACCGCCTCTCCGAGCCGGTCCATGTCGGACAGAAACGCCAGCCGCTTGGCCCTCGGCAGGTCGGACAACCGTTGAACTCCCGGTTCGTCCGCGAGGAGGACCGAGTAACCCGGCAAGAACTGAATGTCGCCGATCACCGCGAACCCCGACTCGAGCCGCCGCAGCACCGTCGGGTTCTCATCCCGCAGCGCAGACCCGATCCGGTCCGACCGCCAGTCGTTATCCATGCCGCCAACCTAGTCGGGGAACGCCCCCGGCCGATTCCGGGGGTCTGTCCGCGGTTCCGCGAAAGGGCGCTGCACGCGCCGCCACCCTGTCATGCTGGGGTCCCGGCGCATCGAGAGGACTCCATGTCACAACGCCCCGACGCCATGGCAGTGATCGATGAGCGGGGCTGGTACACCGCCAACGAACTCCTGGCGTTCCTGCTGGAGCTCGCTGCGCTGGCATGTCTGAGCTGGTGGGGCTTCACCGTCGGCGACGGCGGAGCCCTTCGTCTCCTGCTCGGCCTGGGAACGCCCCTGCTGGCGATCGTGCTGTGGTCGTTGTTCGCGGCTCCCAAGGCCCGGCTGCGGCCACGGCTGCCCCTCGTGCTCGCCGTCAAGGCGGTGGTGCTGGGTGGCGGGGCAGCGGCCTTGTACGGAGCCGGGCATCCTGTTGCCGCCGTAGTCGTGGCGGTCATCGTGGTCGCCAACACGGCGGTGGCCGAGATCTTTCGCCGCAGGCCGCCCACCTCGCCCACCGACGCCGGTCGCTGAACCGGCATCGGTGGACGGGGCGCACGCGCGGTCGTCCTGTCCCCGTCAGCAGGTGTGCTGGAATCTCAGATCGTGGATATAGCGGGCCCATTGCTCCTTGAGTTCATGACCGACCCGGGCACAGGCGAGGTCGCGGGCGTGGGTGCGCGCGTTGTTGAGCCTTGCCAGGCTGTTCAGGTTGACGATGCCGTCCGCGGAAGCGGTCAGCAGCGTCTTGTTGTCGGCGCTGATCGCCACGGACGTGACCGATTCGGTGTGGTTGCTGCCCACCACGCCGAGGTCATAGGGGTGGACGGGGTCGGTGACGTCCCAGAGGATCGCTGTGTGGTCAGCGCTGCCGGACACCAGGGTGTGGCCGTCAGGGCCGAAGGCCAGCCCGAGGACCCAGCTGTTGTGCTGGACGAGCGGCGGGCCGAGGTGCTGGGCCCTGGCCGGGTCGGTGATGTCCCACAGGATGATGCTGGAGTCCAGGCTGCCCGTTGCCAGGGTGTGTCCGTCGGGGCTGAAGGCCACGGAGGAGACCCAGTTGGTGTGGCCGGCGAGTGGCTTGCCCAGGGGACGCGGCCGGGCCGGGTCGTCGATGTTCCACAGTCTGGCCGTACCGTCCCAGCTTCCGGTGGCCAGGGTGTGTCCGTCGGGGCTGAAGGCCACCGTGTCCACACCCGCACGGTGGCCCGTGATCGGCCGGCCGATGCGCCGGGGACGGGAGGGGTCGGATGTGTCCCAGAGCGTGATCGCGGCATCCCCGCCCACGGTGGCGAGGGTATGGCCGACGGGACTGAAGGCCAGCCCGTCGACTCCGCCGTTGTTGGCGGTGAACTGTGTGATCTTGCGGAGGTGGTGGAGGTCACCGGCGTCCCAGAGGATCACGGTGTGGTCCAGGCTGCCGCTGGCCAGGACGCGCCCGTCGGGACTGAAGGCCACCCCGAACACACTGCCTTTGTGGCGCACGGTCTTGCGTGTGGTACCGCTGGGATGCTTCTGATCGGTCAGGTCCCACAGGGTCACCTTGCCGTCCACTCCGCCCGTGGCCACCGCGTGGCCGTCCGAGCGCAGGGCCATCGACTGCACAGCACCGATGCCTCCGATACGGGCGGAGAGCGGAACGCTTCCGTTGTCGCTCTTGCCCTGCCACAAGATCACCGTGTTGTCGGCGCTCCCGGTGGCGAGCAGGTCGCCGTGCGGGGCGAACGCCACCGCGCCAGTCCAGTTGGACGCCCCGGTGATGGAACTGTTGACCATGCGGGGAGCGGTCGGCTGCGCGGTGTTCCACACAGTCGTGTAATGGTCGGCCAGTGCCACGTCGATCTCGTGCCGGAACACTTCCAGTGCCTTCACCGGGGCGTCTCCGACGGGGATCTGGCTCACCCAGGTGGGGTGGTCCGGATCACCGGCGTTCCAGAGGTTGGCCTTTCCGTCTCCGCCGCCGGTGACGAGCGTACGACCGTCGGGGGTGAAGCCGAGGGCGGTCACCCCGTCCGGGTGGCTGACCGGGTTCTTGAGCCGCCGGGGGTGAGCGCGGTCGGTGATGTCCCACAGAACCGCGGTGCCGTTGAGGCCGCCGGTGACGAGCAGATGCCCGTCGGGCCTGAACGCCAGGGCCGAGACGTCCGTGTTCTGGACGGTCAGGGGCTGGCCGAGCCGGTGGGGGTGTTCGGATTCGCCGGTGTCCCACAGCCAGACCCTGCCGTCCTGTTCGCCGGCGGCCAAAGTGCGTCCGTCCGGTGTGAAGGCCAGCGTGTGGACGTTGACCGGCCCGGTCAACGGCTCACCGAGGCGGCGTGGTCGTCCCGGCGAACTCACGTCCCACATCTGCACGGTGAGTCCGGCTCGGTCGCTGCCGCCGGCCGCGAGAACACGCCCGTCCGGGCTGAACGCCACGCTGAACACGCCGTAGCTGGGGCCCCGCAGCCGGCCGAGCTGCGTGGCGTGCTGCGGGTCGCTGGTGTCCCACAGGATGACGGTGCCGTCCTGGCTTGCGGTGGCCAGGGTCCGCCCGCCGGGCGTGAACGCGGCACCGGTCACCGCGCCGCTGTGACCCGCCAGGGTACTGGCGTAGGGCGTGAACAGGCTGCTGAGGAGGTTCGCGGTGGTCGCGGGGGTGTGGTCCAGGCGGTCGGCCGCGATGCCGAGTTGCAGGGCCAGCCTGGGATCGTTGGCTCGGGCGGAGTCCGCGTCGCGCACCAGCGCCTCCGCGATCGCCGAGCGCTGCTGTCTCTGCGCTTGCTTGCGGCCCTGCACGGCGAAACCGGTCGCGATCAGTGAGGCCACCACCAACAGGATCAGCGTGACGGCTGTGCCCGTCCGGACGCGGCGGCGCCGACGGTCGGCTCGTACGCTGGCGGCGAAGAACTCGGCCGCCAGCTCGCCGAGTTGGCCGTCGTGGCCACCGTGCCGACCGGTGTCACCGAACTGGTCGCGGACGAGTTCCAGTTGGCTGCCACGGTAGAGACCGCTCGGGTCGCGTCCGTCTCTCTCCCAGGACTCGGCCGCGTCGAGCAGCTTCTGCTGGACCAGCAGGCCGGCGCGGCTGGTGTCGATCCAGCCGCGCAACCGCTCCCAGGCGCGCAGCAGTGCCTCGTGGGCGATCTGGGCGCTGGTGCCGTCGACGGTGATCAGGCGTGCGCCGGCCAGCGCGTCGCGGGCGGCGGCGATGGCGGCGGCTTCGTCGGGCGGTCGTTGGGCCAGCAGGTCGGTCAGATCGAGCCGTCGGCGGGTGTCCTCGGTGCTCTCGCTGATCCGGACCATGCGCAGCAGCATCAGCTTGGCGGCCCGTTGGGCGTCCGGGGCCAGGCTGTCGTAGGTGAGGTCGGCCTGTTGGGTGATCGCGTCCCAGATGCCGCCGGTCGCGCCGTACCCGGCGAGGGTCAGGGTGCGGCCCTCGCGGCAGCCCCAGGTCAGCCAGAGCGCGTAGGCCAGCAGGGGGAGGGTGCCGCCGGCGAACTCACGGTCGGCCCGCAGATCGCGCAACAGTGTGTCGGCCAGGCCGGTTTCGAGCTCCAGACCGGCCACTTCGGCGGGTTTCTCGATCGCCTCGCGCAGTTGCTCCGGCGTCATGGGCTCGACCGGGAACTGGCGGTGTTTGAGCACGTCGACCAGCTCGGGGTGGGCCAGACACGAGGCGTAGAAGTCCGCGCGGATGCCGAGTACGACCAGGGCCGGTGCGGCGGCGGTGGCCTGATCGCCCGTCGCGGCCGAGCAGATCGCGCTGATGAAGCTCCGGCGCTCCTGCTCGTCCTGGCACGCGGTGAACGCTTCCTCGAACTGGTCCACCACGAGCAGCAGCCGGCCGCCCGGTACGTCCTGGCCGCCGCTCCACCGGTGCAGGGCGCGGCGCACCAGGTCGGCCGAGCGGGTCGGGTCGGCGCGCAGCTCGGCGATCAGCTCGGCTTTCGGGTGTCCGGTGGGGCCGGCCAGTTGACCGGCCAGGCTGTCCAGCGGGTGTTCGCCGGGGGTGAGGATGAACTGCGGCCAGGTACCGGCGCCGGGCAGCGGGAGTTCACCGCGTTTGACGGCGGGCAGCAGCCCCGCCCGCAGCAGTGAGGACTTTCCCGCGCCGGACAGCCCCACCAGGGCGACCGGCCCGTCGTCCTGCGACCAGTCGGCCAGGTTCGTGAGCAACTCGGCGGTGACCTGGGCCCGGCCGAAGAAGAACCTGGCGTCGTCGGCGGTGAACGGATCGAGGCCCGGATAGGGGCAGATCTGTTCGTCGGTCTGCTCGGGCCGTGCGGGGGTGGCCGGCGGCGTGTGCCGGGGTGCGGCGGCCGGGTTGGCCGCCAGCACCAGGTCCCCGGCCCGGCCGCTGAGGTGCCGCTCCGGTGCGGGCAGGTGCCGGAGCGGCAGGACGCGGCGCAGGTGCCGGTAGGCGCCCTCGATGGTGAGTCCCGGTGGGCCGCCCGGGTCGCCTTCGTGCAGAAAGCGCAGCAACTCTCCGGTGAACGCCGTGTACGGCTCGTCCGGCAGTGCCAGTGCCTGTTCGTCCCGCGAGGCGGAAGCCAGCACGTAGCTGCCGCTGAGCGAGGCCAGCGCGAACGCGTCGGTCGCGGCCGTGCCGAAGGAGCCGTGTGCGCGTCCGGCGAAGCAGCAGTCCAGCACCACGACGATGGAGCGCGCCCGGCAGTTGCTGAACGCGTCGCGCACCGCCTGATACGGCAGCGCCTTGAACGCCAGACCCTCGGCCAGGTCGTCCGTCGCGGCCGTGGCCAGGTAGAGCTCGTTGCCCGGGCTGACCAGTCCATGGCCGACGTAGTAGAGCAGGAGGACGTCCTCGGCCTGCTTGGCGGCCGTGACGACGGCGTTGCCGAACTCGATCGGGTCCTTGGGATCGAGGAGCGGCGGGAGAAGGTTCTCCGGCCGCAGCCCGCAGGTGTCGACGAGGGTGCGGCCGAGCTCCCGGATGGTGGCCGACACCGCGGGCACGTCGGGCAGTTGAGAGCCGGGGAGGTGACGTCCGGTGCCGATGAGCAGGGCGCGCGATCCGGGCGAACTGAACCCGGTCGCCGGGGACGCGCCCGGCGGCTCAGCCCGCGTCACCGGTTTCCCGATCGCCGGCGGGGCCGAGGGAACGGGAGAGTTCAGCGGTGATCCGCTGTACCTCCGCCGCGTCCAGGCTGAGCACGTTGGTGGCGCTGAACTCCGCCGATGTCCCGTCCGGCCGGACCACCTTGACCGAGATGTTGCCGGTACGGCGGCGCAGCCAGGAGATCAGTACGCTGGCGGCGGCTGTCGCCACGCCTCCGGGGCCGAGCGCGACCGTCAGTGCCGCCACGAGCGAGCCCAGGGCACCCGGCGCCGGCGGGGGCAGTTCCAGCCGCACCCGTCCGCGCAGTTCCTCCTCGGCGACCAGCCAGTCACGCAGCGACCGAAGCTCGTCGGCGGCCCGGTCACCGGCGACTTCGACCACTAACCACTCGTCCACGAAGACCTCCCGTCAGTCCCGCCCTTTACACGGTCATCCTGACAGAGGGACTGGTTGTCAGTGGAGCGATTGGTGTGACTTGACGCGGACCTGCTCCCTCGGATCCCGGCCGGACGCGTCGTGTGCACCGGCTGGGACGGCTGTACGCCTGGCCCGCGGCGCGTTCATGCGTCGTCGGGCCCCGTTGGCCGCGTGCGTGCCCGGGTGTCAGCGGCGGCGGGCGATGGTCACGCCGTCGCGCACCGCCGGCATCACCGAGTCCACCCGCTCGTCCGCCGCGACGCCGCGGTCGCGCTGCTGCGCGAGGGCAGGACGGTCACGATCGCGGAGGCCGCCGAGACGGCCCGGGTCTCCACGGCCACGGCGTATCGTTCCTTCTCCCGCCCCTCGGACCTGCTGCAGGAGGCCCGCACATTCATGCGGGCGCCGGACGTCCTGGCCGACCTTCCGGAGGAGCCGGCCGAGCGGCTCGATGCGGTCGTCTCCCGGATCGCGGACGAACGACTCGGTGACGAGGCCATGTGGCGGGCGGTGCTGCGGGCCGGCCTGGACCGCTGGCAGCAGGTCGACAAGGGCGAGCGGGCCGGCGACCTCCCCTTCCGCAACCGCACCCGTCTGGACCTGACCCACAGCGCCCTGGAACCCCTGGCCGACGTCCTCCCGCCCGCCGAGCACCGTCGCCTGACCATGGCGGTCATGCTGGTGTACGGCGTGGAAGCGCTCGTCTCGACCCGCGACGCGTGCGGACTCGACGCCGACGAGGCGAAGGAGGTCATGCGCTGGGCGGCGGGAGCGCTCCTGGAGTGCGCACTGCGGCGTGCGGGGACGTAGAGGTGGGACGCCGCCCGTGCGAGACCGACGACGGGCTCTACCCGATCGGCCGGTAGGTCCTCCGGCCGACGCGGCACACCCGCCGTCTAGGATCCGTGCCCGTGGCAGAGGTCCCCGATGAGTTGATCAAGCTGGAACGATCCGCCGAAGTAGAGCGCGCGAAGCTCGCGGGCCTGACCGGTGACGAGTACGACGCCCAGTTGCGCCGCTGGCGCGAGGCGTCCGAGGCGGTACAGGCGGCCATCACCGCGCACGCCGCGGCCACCGAGGCCAGCCGGTTCGAGGTGGAGCAGGCCGTGAAGCAGGCGGTACGGCACGCCCAGGAGGACCCGGCCGTCGAGTAGGCCACGGAGTGCCCCCGGCGGACTCGGGCGGCCGGTGCACGCATATTCGGCCATACTGACCCAGAGTGGCACCCCTCCATGCGACAAGGAGCACGGAATGCCGACGGATCCGGTAGGACGATTCCTGGCAGCCCTCGACCCGGATCACCGGGAGACGATCGGCGCCCGGCCGCGCCAGGAGCAGGAGAGGCTCGCGGCGGCCTGGGAACGGGAACTGGAAGCGGATGACGAGCTCGACACGCTCGACGAACTGTCCCCTCCCGCGGCCGAGGCCGAGGCGGCCCGCCGTGTCCTGGGCCGCGGAGCCGGCTAGCGTTCCAGCGACTCCCAGGTACTGATCCCCCTGCTCCGGACGCCGCTCCTGAGCGGCCGACCAGCTCCGCGAACCCGGGCACGCGCCCACGGGGTGGTCGACATGATCGACCGCCCTCTGCCGGAGGCCGAGGAGGCGATCGGCGGCTACGCGACCGTCGAGGTGCCGGACAGCGCGCTGGAGCCGGCGGCGAGCTTCCCGGTGCCCGACGGCAAGGCGGAGGTGCGTCCGGTCGCCGAGCGCTGACCCGGTCGGCGCCCGGGAGACCAGGTCGCTGACCGAGCGGGCCTGCCGGGAGGAGGCGGGCCGACCGCCAGGCCCTCCACCTCACCGCGAACCCCGCCGAGCGCTCCCTGCTCACGGCTCGCCTGCGACGCGACGACCGTACTGTGGACGGGACTTGACGCCGACGATCCTCCCGTCCGCGTGGCACTTCCCGAACCACTCGAGCCGGCGCCGACAGGACAGGGACGCCCTCGTCCGGGTCAACGCGCATGGCACGACGGTCTCGGAGATGCCGCACGGCGGTGTGCGCCACTCCGGCTACGGCAGCGGCCTCTCCCTCACCAGTCTGCTGGACTACACGCAGGTCAAGCACGTCATGCTGTGACGGGCCGGTACCTGCCAGGAGGTGGCGTCGGCGACGTGGTCGTGATCGGGGATGCCGTACTCGTCGTTGGCACGCAGGCGCAGCCTGGCGGGGCCCAGCGGAGTGGACATGCGCCATCAGTCGGGGTCGTCGGTGGGCTCGACGGACCGGACGTTGACCACGGCCCACCGGGGCCGGTTCGCGGGGTCGGTCAGTACGAGCCTGACCCGCTACCGGACCGCCGTGGCGGGTGGGCGCTCCCGGAGCGCGCCGTAGGCGACGAAGTACGCGGGCAGCCGGCGAAGCCACCGTGACTCGGCGAGCAGTCGTGCCACGCGCCGGGCCCGGTCCGCGCTCCCGAGGGGCGGCCGGCCCTGCAGGACCGGAGCGATGAAGCGGGCGTGGGCCGTCCGCTGGAGGGCCTGGGTGGCGACCGTGGTGGGACGGCGGCGGCGCTGCACCCGGTGTACGTCGCGCAGGCCCACGGTTCCGCGGCGCAGCGGCTCGGTGAGACAGCGGGCGGCGGCCACGGCGTCCTGCACCGCGAGGTTGATGCCGATGCCGAAGACCGGGGACATGGCGTGCGCGGCGTCGCCGATGCACAGCAGGCCGGGGCGGTGCCAGCGGCGCAGCCGGTCCAGGCGCACGTCGAGGAGCTTGACCTCGTCCCACGAGCGCACGGCGTGCACGCGGTCGGCCGTCCAGGGAGCAGCGGCGGCGAACTCGGCCAGGAACCGGTCGAGGCCTGCGGCGCGGCGCCGGGCGTTCGTGCCCTTGGGGATGAGCCCGGCGCACTGCCAGTAGTCGCCGCGGTCGATCATCGCGGTCAGGAAGCGGTCTCCGACGGCGCCGACGAGTCCCTGCGGGTCGCCCTCCTTGCGCGGCAGCCGGAACCACCAGGCGTCCATCGGGCAGGCGAAGCCGTGCAGTCCCAGTTCCGGCCGGGCACGGGCCAGTGATCCCCGGCCGTCGCAGGCGACGGTGAGCACGGCGCGCAACTCCCCGGCGCGGCCGTCGGAGGTGCGGTAGCGCACTCCGGTCACCCGTCCGGACTCGATCAGGAAGTCGGTCGCCTCGGTGTTCATGCGCAGGTGGAAGGACGGCTCGCGGCGGGCCTCGTCCGCGAGCAGGTCCAGCAGGTCCCACTGGGGGACCATCGCCACGTAGTTGTAGGGACCGCGCAGCACCGAGAGGTCCGCGACCGTGACCGCCGAGCGGCCGGCTCCGATCGGCAGCTGGACGGTGCGTACGCGGCGCTGCGGCAGCCGGGCGAAGCGCTCGGCCAGTCCCAGATCGTCCAGCAGCGCCAGCGTGGACGGGTGGACGGTGTCGCCGCGGAAGTCGCGCAGGAAGTCGCCGTGCTTCTCCAGGACCGTCACCTCGACGCCGGCCCGGGCCAGCAGCAGGGCGAGCACCAGGCCCGCGGGGCCGCCGCCCACCACACAGCAGGTGGTCCGTTCCCTCTGTTCCATGGCAGTCCTGCCCTTCACGAGAGCAGTAATTCATCAGCTGCTGAATACTATACTCTCGCGGTGGATCGGCGTCCCGGAGCCGGTGAGGGGAACGCCCGTGCCGCCCCGCCGCGCGGCGACGATCTCCGCCGCGATCGACAGGGCGGTCTCCTCCGGAGTCCGGGCGCCCAGGTCGAGGCCGATCGGTGAGCGCAGCCGGGCCAGTTCCCGTTCGCTCACGCCTTCCGCCCGCAGCCGCCGGTTGCGGTCCTCGTGCGTGCGGCGCGAGCCCATCGCGCCGACGAACGCCGCCGGCCTGCGCAGGGCCTCCTTCAGCAGGGGGACGTCGAACTTCGCGTCGTGGGTGAGCACGCACAGGACCGTACGCGCGTCGGTGCCGGTGCGCCGCAGGTAGCGGTGCGGCCAGTCGACCACCACCTCGTCGGCGTCGGGGAATCGGGCCCGCGTGGCGAAGACGGGGCGGGCGTCGCACACGGTCACGTGGTAGCCGAGGAACTTTCCGGCCCGCGCCAGCGCCGCCGCGAAGTCGACCGCGCCGAAAACCACCATGCGGGGCGGCGGCACGTTCGACTCGACGAGCAGGGTGAGGCCGCCGGGGCAGTGGGAGCCTCCCCCGGACTCCGTCCGGGGGGACCCCCGTCCCGCTCCGCTCGCCGAGACGTAAACCGTGCCGGTGCGGCCCGCCTCCAGCAGGGCCCGGGCCTCGGCCGCCGCCGTCCGGTCCAGGTCCGGATGGCCGCCGAGGCCGCCCTCGTGGGTGCCGTCGGGGCCGACCAGCAGGGCGCGGCCGAGGAGTTCGGCCGGGCCGCGGGCGACGCGGGCCAGGGCCGCCGGCGCGTTCCGCGCGGCGGCCGACAGGGCCGAGGCCAGGACCGTCCCGGCCTGTCCGGCCACGGGCGTGACCAGCACCTCGATCGTCCCGCCGCAGGTCAGCCCCACGGCGAAGGCGTCCTCGTCGCTGTAGCCGAAGCGTTCGAGCACGCTCTCACCGGTCCGCAGCGACTCGACGCACAGGTCATACACCGCGCCCTCGACGCAGCCGCCGGAGACCGAGCCGATGACGGTGCCCGCGCGGTCGACGGCGAGGGCGGCGCCTGGACCGCGGGGCGCACTGCCGCCGACGGACACCACGGTGGCGACGGCGAACTCCCGGCCCTCCTCGGTCCAGCGGTGCAGTTCCTCGGCGAGGTCAAGCATCCGGCGCCTCCGCGGCGGCCGACAGGATGCGGTCGGGGCGGATGGGCAGGCTCCGGTGGCGTACGCCGGTCGCGTGCCAGACCGCGTTGGCAATGGCGGCCGCGGCGCCGACGACGCCGATCTCGCCGATGCCCTTGATCCCGACCGGGTCGTTCGGGTCCGTGTCGTCGATCCAGTCGGCCTCGACGGCGGGTACGTCGGCGTGCGTCGCCACGTGGTAGCCCGCGAGGTCGGCGCCGAGGACCCCGCCCGAGGCGCGGTCCCGGACGGCCTCCTCGTGCAGGGCCATGGAGATGCCCCAGATCATGCCGCCCCGAAGCTGGTTGCGTGCGGTGAGCGGGTTGACGATCCGGCCCGCCGCGAAGACGCCGAGCATGCGCCGCACCCGCACCTCGCCGGTGGCGGCGTCCACGGCGACCTCGGCGAACTGCGCGCCGAAGGAGTGCCGTTCGGCGGGGGTGAGGGCGCCGATGGCGGCGGCGGTGTCGGACCGTACCGTGATGCCCTCCGCGGGGATGTCGGCACCGAGCGCCAGCCGTTCGCGCAGTTCGCCGGCCGCGGCCGTGACGGCCCAGGACCAGGAGCGGGTGCCCATGGAGCCGCCCGCGATCATCGCCGGGCCGAAGTCGCTGTCGCCGATGCGCACCAGGACGCGCTCCGGCGGCACCTGGAGCGCGTCCGCGGCGACCAGGGTGAGTGCCGTGCGGGCCCCGGTGCCGATGTCGGCCGCGGAGATCCGGACGGTGAACGTGCCGTCCGGGTGCGCGGTCGCCGTCGCGGTGGACGGTGCGGCGCCCGAGGGGAAGGAGGCCGCCGCCGTACCGGTGCCGAGCAGCCAGCGGCCGTCCCGGCGCAGCCCGGGACGCGGGTCCCGGTCCGCCCAGCCGAACCTGCGGGCGCCCTCCCGGAAGCAGGCGGCCAGATTGCGGCCGGCGAACGGCAGGCCGGACACGGGGCCCTTCTCGGGTTCGTTGCGCAGGCGCAGCTCGATCGGGTCGATCGCGCACTGCTCGGCGAGTTCGTCGAGCGCCGCCTCCAGCGCGAAGGACCCGGGCGCCTCACCCGGCGCGCGCATCCATGTCGGGGTCGGCACGTCGAGCCGTACGACGCGGTTGGCGGTGTGGTGGGCGTCGGCGTCGTACATCACCCGGGCCACCCCGGCGCTCGGTTCGACGAACTCGTGCACCGTGGAGGTGACGCTGACGGAGCGGTGTTCCAGTGCGCGCAGCCGTCCGTCGGCGTCGGCGCCGAGCCGGACGCGCTGGGTGGTAGGGCTGCGGTAGCCGGTCAGCGAGAACATCTGGCGGCGGGTCAGGACCACGCGTACGGGCCGCTGAAGGAGGGTCGCGGCCATCACGGCGGCCACCTGGTGGGCGCGGGGGCCCTTGCTGCCGAAACCGCCGCCGACGTGTTCGGAGCGTACGCGCACCGAGGCAGGGTCGAGCGAGAAGAGCTTCGCGAGTTCGCCGACGACCCAGGTGGCGCCCTGGTTGGAGTCGATCACCTCGAGCCGGCCGCCGTCCCAGCGGGCGGTCGCCGCGTGCGGTTCCATCGGGTTGTGGTGCTCTTCGGGCGTGGTGTACTCGGCGTCCAGGACGACGGCCGAGGCGGCCAGTTCGGCGTCGAGGTCGCCCTTCTCCGTCACG
This sequence comes from Streptomyces sp. NPDC037288, assembly GCF_055603265.1. Lineage (NCBI taxonomy): Bacteria > Bacillati > Actinomycetota > Actinomycetes > Kitasatosporales > Streptomycetaceae > Streptomyces > Streptomyces sp. NPDC037288. The sequence goes on along the minus strand of NZ_JBVJVY010000022.1, from coordinate 66,834 downwards.
GCGGGCATGTGGCCGTCCACCGGGCGGGCGTCCGGGTGCTCGCCGGTGAAGTCCGTGTCGTGGGGCTCCTGTTCGTAGTGCACCACGAGGGCTTCGGCGGCCTCCCTGGCCTGTTCGGACGTCTCGGCCACCACCAGGGCCACCGGCCAGCCCAGGTGGGGCACGCGGTCGTGCTGGAAGACCGCGCAGGTCGGGTCCGGGCGCGTGCCCAGCAGGCCGGTGTAGTCGGTGTCGACGCGCGGGGCGTTGCGGTGGTCCAGGACGGCGAGAACACCCGGCATGGCGAGGACGGGGCCGGTGTCGAGGGCGCGGATACGGCCGCGGGCGACCGTGGACAGCACGAGCCAGCCGTGGGCGAGGTCGGCGAAGGGCACCTCTCCCGCGTAGCGCGCCGCTCCGGTGACCTTGTCCCTGCCCTCCACGCGGGTGCGGGCGGTGCCGACGGAGGGCGTGTGGGTGTGTGTTCCGGTGGTGGCGGTGGTCATCGGGCGCACTCCTCGGCGAGTTCGGACAGGACGGCCACCACCAGGTTGCGCATGAGATCCACCTTGTATCCGTTGTGCGGCAGCGGCCGGGCCGCCGCCAGCTCGGCGTCCGCCGCGGCGGCGTAGGTCGCGGCGTCGGCCGTCGCACCGGTCAGCACGCGTTCGGCGGCGACGGCCCGCCACGGACGTGAGGCGACGGCGCCGAAGGCCAGGCGCGCGTCGCGGACGATGCCGTCCCGGACGTCGACCGCGGCGGCGACCGAGCCGATGGCGAACGCGTACGAGGCACGCTCGCGCACCTTGCGGTAGCGGGAGGTGGCGGCCACCGGGGCGGGCGGCAGAGTGACGCCGGTGATCAGCGCGCCCCGCGGCAGGGAGGTCTCGCGGTGCGGGGTGTCACCGACGGGCAGGTAGAACGCGGTGAGCGGCAACTCCCCGGGCCCGTCCGCCGTTTCGAAGTGGACGACGGCGTCGAACGCGCTCAGGGCCACGGCCATGTCCGAGGGGTGTACGGCCACGCAGTGGCCGGAGGCGCCCAGGATCGCGTGGTTGTGGTGCTCACCCTCGATCGCGGGGCAACCGCTGCCGGGGGCCCGCTTGTTGCAGGGGTTGGTGACGTCGGTGAAGTAGCCGCAGCGGGTGCGCTGCAGCAGGTTCCCGCCGACCGTGGCCATGTTGCGCAGCTGCCCGGACGCGCCGGCCAGCACCGCCTGAGCCAGCGCCGGGTAACGGCGCCGGACCTCGGGGTGGGCGGCCAGGTCGCCGTTGGTGACGGTGGCACCGATGCGCAGACCGCCCCGCGGGGTCGACTCGATGTCGTCGAGCGGGAGTTCGCGGATGTCGACGAGCCGGGCGGGCCGCTCGACACCGGTCTTCATGAGGTCGACGAGGTTGGTGCCGCCGCCGAGGAAGCGGGTGTCCGGATCGGCGCCGAGCAGCGCGACGGCGCCGGCGACGTCGGACGCCCGCTGATAGGCGAACTCCTTCATGCCGCCACCTCCGCCGCGTCCGCCATGGGGGTCGTGCGTCCCTTGTCCGCCGTTTCTTCGGCGGCCCGGGCCACCGCCTCGACGATGGAGACGTACGCACCGCAACGGCACAGGTTGCCGCTCATCCGCTCCCGGATCTCGTCGGCTGTCAGGGGCGGTGGCCCCGCTTCGGGCCGGACGTCGTCGGTGACGGCGCTCGGCCAGCCCGCCGCGTGTTCCTCTATCACCCCGATCGCCGAACAGATTTGCCCTGGCGTGCAGTAGCCGCACTGGTAGCCGTCCAGATCGAGGAAGGCCTGCTGCACGGGGTGCAACCGGTCACCGTCGGCCACGCCTTCGATGGTGGTGATCTCGCGGCCCTCGGCCGCCACGGCCAGTTGCAGGCAGGCGACGGCCCGGCGCCCGTCCAGCAGGACCGTACAGGCACCGCATTGTCCCTGGTCACAACCCTTCTTGGTGCCGGTCAGATCGAGACGCTCGCGCAGTGCGTCGAGCAGGGTGGTGCGGTGGTCGACAGGCAGTGTGTGCTTCTCGCCGTTGATCTTCAAGGTGATGACACTGGACGTCGATGAGGCCATGAGCTGCTTCTTTCGCGTTTCCAGGGAGGTCGGGAGGGGTCCGGCTGCCGCACGTGCGCGGGGCGCTGGGACGGAACCGAGGCAGCCGGCGACTGCCGTAGGACGGCGTCCGCGGCTATGGTGGAACGCAACCGGACAACTGTCCGGTAACTGGAAACGTAACGGACAGCTGTCCGCTTAGCAAGGGCGAGGTTCGGCCACGACCCTCGAGGAGGACGAGTGCCGCAGCAGAAGGAATCACCCCGGCGCTCGGACGCACAGCGAAACCGCGAGCGCATCCTGGAAGTGGCGGTCACCGAACTGTCGCGCTGCGCGGACGCCCCGCTCAGCGCCATCGCCAGGAAGGCCGGTGTCGGACAGGGCACCTTCTACCGGAACTTCCCCAACCGGGAATCGCTCGTCCTCGAGATCTACCGCCACGAGATGCAGCAGGTCGCCGACGCGGCGGCCCGTCTGCTGCGGACCCGGGCACCCGAAGAGGCCCTGCGCGCCTGGATGGACCGGCTCTCCGAGTTCGCCATGACCAAGGCCGGGCTGGCCGAGGCGATCCGGCAGGCCACCAGCGCCCCGGGCGGCCCCCGCAAGCCGCCCCCCACGCCGGTGACGGCCGCGGCGGAACTCCTGCTGCGCGCCAACGACGAAGCAGGCACCATCCGGCCCGGAGTCACCGCGGACGACTTCCTCCTCGCCATCGCGGGCCTGTGGCAGCTCGACCCGCACGACGACTGGCGGACACGCGCCACCCGGCTCCTCGACCTGGTCATGGACGGCCTGCGCGCGGGGGCGCCCGGCACATGAGCGCGGGCTGCCGAGGGGCGGACGGGGGGTGGACGGGGGGTGGACATACGCAGATGCCGGACGGGGAGCGCCGTGCGGCGCTCCCCGCGCGGGTCAGCGGTCGGCGGTGCCCGCCGCGTCCCGGTCGGCCGCGGCCGCCGCGGATTCGGCCGCGTTCACCTTCTTCTGCATCTCGGCCAGTTGCGAGGGCCCGCCGGACGACGCCGTGGCGGACGCGGCGTCGGGCGTGGCCTTCGGGGAGGCGCCGTCCTGGTGGGCGCAGCCCGCGCCGAGCACCACCACCAGAGCGGTGGCCGCGGTCAGCGTCAGGTGGCGGCGCCGGACCCGCATCAGTCCGCCGCCTTCCCGTCGCCGTTGGCCGCGCACCACGTCTTCACGGCCGCCAGATCCTTCTGGCGCTGTTCCAGGTTGGTCCGCAGTGACGTGCGGAAGTCCAGCCGGTCCTGGAGGTAGCCGGCGATCTCGGTGTGGCCCGCCTTCTTCGCGTTGTCGACCCGCTTCTGCAGCCGTGCCACCGAGCCGCGCGTTCCGGCTCCGGCGTCGAGCCGCTTCAGGGCCCGTGCGATCCGGCGGTCGATCTTCGGCACCCGCTTGCACAGTGCGTGGGCCCCGTCACCGGCCGGTTTGGCGGTGGGTGTGCTGTCGGCCGCCGAGGCGGTCCCCGCCGCGCCCGCCAGGACCGCTGTCACGGCGAGCCCCGCGAGCAGCGTGCGCGTGCGTCGTCGTACGTCCATCTGCCTCTCCGTTCTCTTCCGGCGGACGGCCAGGTCCGCCGTCCGCCGCCGGCGAGGCTAGGGAGTGTCTTTGGGGAAACTCTGTGACCGGTTTGCCCCGGCTGTACCGATGAGCCAGTCCCGCCGGTGGGGCAGCCCGCCACCGCCCGGGGGCAGCCGTACGTCGAAGCGGGCGCCGATCCCGTCGGGTCCGTCCGTCACCGTGACGCTCCCCCGGTGCAGCGCCGCCTGCTGGGCGACGAGGGTCAGGCCGAGTCCGGAGCCCGCGCTGTCCGGGCCCCGCTGGAACCGCTCGAAGATCCTGTCCCGGGCGGCGGGCGGCACGCCGGGCCCGTGGTCGTCCACCGTGATCGCGACCTGGTCCGCGGTTGCGCTCGCGCCCACCCGGACCCACGCCCGGCCGCGCGCGTCCCGCCCGTGCGCCAGGGCGTTGCCGAGCAGGTTGTCCAGCAGCAGCCTGAGGCCGGGCTCCCAGCCGTGCACGGTGAGCCCGGGGGCGGCGTCCAGCACGATCTCGGCGTCGGGGGCCCGGCGGCGGGCCTCGGCGACGGCCGCGTCCGCCACGTCGGCGAGGTCGACGGGGCGGAACGCGTCCGCCTCCACCAGGTCCCCGCGGCCCAGCTCGCGCAGCATCACCAACAGGCCGAGCAGCCGGGCGTGTTCACGCCGCAGGTCGGCGAGGACCTCGGCGCGGTCGGGTGCCGGCAGGCCCGGGTGGTCGGCGAGGATGTCGAGGTTGGTGCCCATGCTCATCAGCGGCGTGCGCAGTTCGTGCGCCGCGGCGGCGGAGAAGGACCGGGCGGTGTCCAGGGCCTCGGCGGTGCGGACGGCCTGTTCGTCGTAGCGGGCGAGGACGGTCCGCAGGGTGGCGGCCAGCTCGTCGACCTCGGTCACCCCGGTGCGCCGGTCGTCCGGCCGGGCGCTGCCGGTGCGCGGGTCCAGGCCGGCGGTGCGGCGGGTGAGGCGGCGCAGCGGGGCGCTCACACCGCTGGCCAGGCCCCAGGCGAGCAGACCGGACAGGGGCGCGGCGAGGAGTGCGGCGAGGAGCACGCGGCGCCGCACGAGCCCGAGTTGGGCGCGGTCGGCGGTGTCGGTCGAGAAGACCCACAGAGTGCCGTTGGTGCCCCGGAGGGGCCGGGCCAGGGCCCGCCAGCTGCGGGTGCCGTCGCGGACGGTGACCGGGCCGGCGGGCCGCGGCGGGAGGCTCGCGGACGGACCGGGCTGAGGTCCGCCGCGGAAGTCGGCGTCCGGTCCGACGACGCGTACGCCGACGTCGAGGGCCGCGCTGAACAGCCTTCGTTCCCTGGTGTCGGCGGCCTTGGGCCGGCCGTTCTCCGAGGCCCTCAGCAGCGACCGGGCGTCCGGGGCGATGGCCGCGGCCCGCTCGCGCAGATGCTGGTCCTCGGTGCGGTGCAGGTCCCGGGCGACCAGGTGCAGCAGCAGCCAGCCGGAGGCCAGGACCAGCAACGGGACGGTGCAGCCGACGGCGAGGCCGATACGGGTCGAGAGTCTCACGGCGCGTTCCCGGCCTCCCTGAGCACGAAGCCGACTCCGCGCACGGTGTGGATCAGCCGCGGGCCGCCGTCCGCCTCGAGCTTGCGCCGTAGATAGCTGACGAAGGTGTCGACGGCGTCGGTGCGCACGTCGAAGTCGTAGCCCCACACGCGTTCCAGGAGCTGGTCGCGGGTCAGGACGAGTCCGGCGTTGCGGGCGAGCACCTCGAGGAGTTCGAACTCGCGACGGGTCAGATCCAGCGGGTGGCCGTCCCGCCCGGCGGTGCGCGCCGCCGGGTCGATGACCAGGCCCGCCACCCGCAGCACCGCGCGGTCGGCGGGCGGCCGGCGGCGCAGCTGGGCGTGCAGTCGGAGCACCAGCTCCTGCAGGGCGAACGGCTTGACCAGGTAGTCGTCGCCGCCCGCCTGGAGTCCGGCGATCCGGTCGGCGGTCTCGTCGAGGGCGGAGAGCATCAGGACCGGCAGGTCCCGGCCCGAGTCGCGCAGCCGTGTGCACACCTCGATGCCGCTCATACCGGGCATCGACACGTCGAGCACCAGGACGTCCGGTGGTTCCTCCTCGACCGCGGTGAGCGCCCCGGGTCCGTCGGCCGCGGTCCGCACCATGAAGCCGTTCAGCCTCAGGCCACGTTCCAGCGACCGGCGGATCGCCGCGTCGTCGTCGACGACCAGCACCGCACCGGGGCACGCGTTGTCCCTCATGCGCCCTCCCTCATCGCCCGGCCAGGGTACGTGCTGTCTCAGCCGCCTCGTGTCAGCTCCCGTTCGGCGACCGTCCGGAAGCTGCGGGGCGGGCGGCCGGTCACGCGCTGGACGGTGTCGGTGGTCCGGTCCTCGGCGCCCTGGGCGATGGCGCGGTCCAGGCCGGCCAGCACGGCGGCGAACTCACGCGGCATGGAGGCGGCCAGGCGGTCCTTGTCGAGGAGCAGGCGCAGGCTGTGGCGGTAGAGCTCTTCCGGTGAGGGGTGCGTGGGCATCGGATCCTCCGTCGCATACGATACGGACCAGCGGTCCGTTTCTGTTGCGACGACACGGACCACGGGTCCGGATCGCAAGGGAGGAACCACGTGGCCGAGCGCAGCCCCCGCAAGGACGCGATGCGCAACCGGGCGGCCGTCTTCGCGGCGGCCGACGCGCTCTTCGCTCAGTGCGAGAGCCCCGACAGCGTCACCATGGCCGACATCGCCGCTGCGGCCGGCGTCGGCAAGGCCACCCTCTTCCGCGCGTTCGGTGATCGCACCAGCCTGATCCGCGCGCTGTACGAGGCGCGCCTCGAACCGATCAGGAACGCCGTCGAAGACGGCCCGCCCCCGCTGGGGCCCGCCGCCCCGCCGCTGGAGCGGGTACCGGCCCTGCTCGACGCCGTCCTGTGCTTCAAGCTCGACAACCGCCACCTTGCGCTGGCCCTGGAGCGGACCGGCAGCGACAGCCCTTACCGCACGGAACACTACGAGCGGTGGCACACCCTGCTGCGCACCTTGCTGGACCGGATTGCGGGTCTGCCCGACAGCGACTTCACCGCCCACGCCCTGCTCGCCGCCACCCGGGCCGACCTCGTCGAACACCTGGCCGGCGAGGAGGGTCTGCCCCGCGCGGAGATGCGCGGACGGCTGGCGGGGTTCACCGCACGGCTCCTCGGCACCGGTGTGCTGCCGGGACCGGCCGCCGAGGACTGATCAGAACCTGGGGCCGGGGAACCGCACCCGGACGAGTTGCACGGCGACGACGCCCACGACGGCGGCGGCCGTGGCGGGGAACGGACAGGAAGAGGAAGCCGAGCATCCCGCCGCGACCAGGAAGGGGATGCGCCAGCCGCGGTGCAGCGTCTGGTCCTCACCGCGGAAGCTGCTGAGGATGTCGCTGCGGCGCAGCTTCGGGTGGCGTCGCTTCCCGATCGCGCGGAACAGCACCCGGAGGCGCCGTACCGCAGCGGGTCCACCGACTCGTCCCGGTCGGTCGCCGCCATGACCGAATGTCCTTTCGCCGGTCGTGTCACCCACGTCTGCACAGTTCTCGTGCGCTCAAGACGTCCGGTCGCCGTCCGGGAGGTGTGCTCACGCCGTGGCGCGGGAACTTGGTTCGCCCGGGCGCGGTCCTGGTGAGCCGGGTGCGGTCCCGGCGCCTCGAGTACCGGCCCGGTGAGAGGAGCCCAGGTGACAGCGTCAGCCGCAGACGGCCGGAACACGGGCGCCCGGGAGGACGGGTACGAACCGGATCCGCAGCGGTGGCGGGCCCTGTGGGTCACCCTGGTGGCCGGCTTCATGAGCCTGCTGGACGTGACGATCGTGGCGGTCGCCCTGCCCACCGTCCAACGGGACCTGCACGCCTCCCCCGCCCAGGTCCAGTGGGTGGTCTCCGGATACGCCCTCAGTTTCGCCCTGGCCCTCGTCACCGCCGGCCGGCTCGGCGACGCCCTGGACCGGCGCCGTATCTTCCTGCTGGCCCTCAGCGGCTTCGTGGTCTTCAGCGCGGCGTGCGGAGCGGCCCCCGACATCACCCTGCTGGTGGTGGCCCGCCTCGCCCAGGGCCTGGCGGCCGGGTTCATGGCGCCCCAGAACTCCGCGCTGATCCAGCAGATGTTCCGCGGCGCGGAACGCGGCCGTGCCTTCGGATTCTTCGGCACCACGGTGGGCATCTCGTCCGCCGTCGGCCCTCTCACCGGCGGCGCCGTCCTCGCCCTCGCCTCCGGCGACCAGGGCTGGCGGTGGATCTTCTACGTCAACGTCCCCATCGGCATCCTCGCCGTGCTGCTCGGCCGACGGCTGCTGCCCCGCACCCGGCGGTCCGGGCGGGGCCACGTGGACCTGCCCGGCGTGCTGCTCCTCGGACTCGGCGTGCTCGCGCTGATGTACCCGCTGGTCCAGGCGGACTCCGGCGGCATCGGCAGCCTCTGGTGGCTGTTCCCCGTCGGCGGCGCGGTCCTCGCCGTCTTCACCTGGTGGCAGCGCCGGCTCGTCGGCCACGGAATCCAGCCGCTGCTCGACCCGCGGCTGTTCAGCACCGTGCGTGGCTACGCCGTCGGCGCCGGCGTCGGCACGCTGTACTTCGTCGGCTTCAGCGGCATCTGGCTGGTCTTCGCCCTCTTCTACCAGCACGGCCTGGGATTCTCCCCGCTCCGCTCCGGCCTCGCCGTGACCCCCTTCGCCCTGGGCTCGGCGGGCGCGTCCGTGGTCGCCGGCCGGCTGGTGGACCGGTTCGGCCGCCTGCTCACCGTGTGCGGTCTCGCGGGTGTGATCGCAGGACTGGGCGCGACCGCGCTGTTGCTCCGCTTCGCGCCCCTCGGCGTCGCTCCCTGGGCCGCCGCCCCCGTCCTGTTCCTCGGTGGCGTCGGGGGCGGCTTCGTGGTCTCCCCCAACATCACCATGACGCTGCGGGACGTACCGGTGCGCATGGCGGGCGCGGCGGGCGGTGCCCTGCAGACCGGGCAGCGGCTCGGCGCCGCGGTGGGGACCGCCGCTCTGCCCGGCCTCTTCTATCTGGTGCTCGGCACAGGCGACGACTACCGCGGTGCCCTCGTCACCGCGCTGGGCGCCGCCCTCGTCGGCATGGCGGCGTCGCTGGGACTGGCGGCGTTCGACTGGCAGCACGACCGGCGGATCCGCCCGCCGCACCGGAAGTGCCCCGACGACGTCGCCAACGACCCGGTGCACGCCCGGCAGACCTGACCCCACGCCACGAGGGCACCGGTGCGACGGTCAGTACACGTCCCGCACATAGCGCTTGTCGGCGGCGAGTTGCTTGACGTACGTCGCCGCCTCCCTCTCGTCCAGGCCTCCGTGGATCACCGCGATGTCCCGCAGGGCCCGGTCGACGTCCTTGGCCATGCGGGAGGCGTCGCCGCAGACGTAGAAGTGGGCGCCGTCCTGGAGCCAGGACCACAGCAGGGGGCCGTGTTCGCGCATCCGGTCCTGGACGTAGACCTTGGCGCGCTGGTCGCGGGAGAAGGCGGTGTCCAGGCGGGTGAGCGTGCCCTCGGCCAGGAACCCGGCCAGCTCCTCCTCGTAGTAGAAGTCCGTCGCGCGGTGCTGTTCCCCGAAGAACAGCCAGTTCGGGGCGCGGTGGCCGCGGGCCCGGCGTTCCTCGAGGAAGCCGATGAAGGGCGCGATGCCCGTGCCGGGGCCCACCATCACGGCCGGTGCGGCCGGGTCGGCGGGCGGGCGGAAGTGCGGGGCCCGCTGGACGCGGACCGGCACCGGCGTGCCCGGCTCCGCGTCGGCGAGAAAAGGGGAGCACACGCCCTGGCGGGGGCGGCCGGCCAGGTTCTCGTAGCGGATGACGGAGACGGTCAGCGACACCAGGTGGGGGTCCGTCAGCGGGCTGGAGGATATGGAGTACAGGCGGGGTTGCAGGCGGCCCAGCACGTCGGCCCACTCCTGCGCCCCGGCCCGGATGCCGAACTCGGCGACCACGTCGACGGCCTGGCGTCCCCAGGACCACTGCGCCAACTCCCCCTTGTTGTCCGGCCGTAGCAGCTTGCGCAGCTCGCGCGGGTCGCGGGCGCGCTCGGCAACGAAGCGCAGCAGGCCGGGAGTGATGCGGGTGATGTCCAGACGGCGCAGCAGGGCCTCGGCGAACGGCACGTCTCCCCCGTTCTTGACCTGTACGGTCGCGTCGGCGTCCAGGCCGGTGACGGCCAGCCACTCCGTGACGAGCTCCGGCCGGTTGACCGGGTGCACCGCCAGGGCGTCCCCGGCCTCGTAGGCCAACGGCGTGTCGCTGTCGCGGGTGTCGAAGGTGAAGCGCCGGACCTCCTTGCCCGCGCCGGGCATGCTGAGCAGGCGGTTGCCGGTGAGGTGGGCGGTGACGGGGGCGGGACGGTGCGGCCGGGGAGGCGCAGGGGCGGAAGACAGCGGGGCAGGGGGAACGGCAGGGGTTGGCTGCCCGCCCGTCTGCAATGCGGTGAGCACCTGGTCCAGCCAGGCCCCGGCGGCGGTCTCGTAGTCCGGTTCGCAGTCGGTGCGCGGTGCCAGCCGCACCGCGTCCAGTTCCTCCATACGCCGGTCCAGGCGCCGGCCGTGGCCGCAGAAGTCGTCGTAGGAGGAGTCACCGAAGGCCAGGACGGCGTACCGCCTGCCCTTCAGGCGGGGGGCCTCGGGCGCGGCGAGGGCGTCCCAGAATCCGGCGCCGTTGTCCGGTGCGTCGCCGTCGCCGAAGGTGCTCGTGATCAGCAGCAGGTCGGCGTCGGACGGCAGGGCGGCGGGGTCCGTCTCCGCCATGGGGAGGAGGGCGGCGGGATGACCGTCCGCCGTGAGGCGCTCCGCCGCCGTGGTCGCGAAGTCCTCCGCGTTCCCGGTCTGTGACGCCCAGAGGATCACGACCTGGCGGCGTACGGCGTCCGGGGAGGGAGCGGAGGTTGGTGGGGAGCCGTCAGGGCTGTACGCCGTGGGACGGGTCGCCTCGGTCCTGGAGTACATCCCGGCCAGTACGCCGTTCACCCACAGGGCGTGCTCCGGGCTGAACGGGGCGTCCGGCGGCAGTACCGGTACGCCCGGGAAGCCGGAGGGGATGCCGGCGAGGAAGCCGGTCAGATAGCGGCGTTCGTGTTCGGCCAGGACCGGGGGCGGTGCGGGCTCCAGCCCGAACGGGCCGGAAGCGGACGGGGCGGGAAGGGCGGCGGGGGGCGGTGCCGTGGCCTCTACGGCCGCCGGGATCGTGGCCGCCGTGCCCGCCGGGACAGGAGCCCGCACCGTCACCGGGGCGGCCACCTTGGCCAGCGACACCGCGCACACCTTGAACTCGGGCTGGAACGACAGCGGGTCGACGGCGTCGCTGGTCACCGCGTTGACGCTCAGATACTCACCGAACAGGTCGTTCCAGTGGAACGGCGCGAAACAGCAGCCCGGCCGCACCCGGTCCGTGACGACCGCCGGCAGCACGGCCCGTCCGCGCCGCGAGGCGACCTCCACCGAGTCCCCCTCGACGAGGCCGAGTTCGGCCGCGTCCTGCGGGTGCACCTCGACGAAGGGGCCGGGGTTCAGCTTGTTGAGCTTGGCCACCTTGGCCGTCTTGGTCAGGGTGTGCCACTGGTGCTGGAGGCGGCCGGTGTTGAGGACGTACGGGTAGTCGTCGTCGGGCATCTCCGCCGGCGGGATGTGCGGACGGGCATAGAAGACGGCACGTCCGCTTGCCGTCGGGAAGGCCGGCGAGCCGTCCTCGCCGAGGTACCGGACGGGGTTGCGGTCGGGGCCGTCGGCGGTCGGGGCCGGCCACTGCACGGGCGTCCGCCGCAGCCGCTCGTAGCTCACACCGCGCAGGTCCCAGCCGGTCGCCGGGTTCCAGGCGCGCCTGATCTCCTCGAAGACCTCCTCGGCGCTGTCGTACGCGAAGCCCTTCTCGTAGCCCATCCGACGGGCCACGGCGGCGATGATCCGCCAGTCCGCCGTCGCCTCGCCGGGCGGATCGGCGGCCGGCCGGGCCAGGGTGAGGTTGCGCTCGCTGTTGGTCAGGACACCCTCGGTCTCGGTCCACAGGGCCCCCGGCAGGACGACATCGGCGTACGCGTTGGTCTCCGTCTCCGTGAACACGTCCTGGGTGACGACGAACTCGGCTGCCTCCAGGCCCTCGATGACGGTCTTGCGGTTCGCGACGGAGGCGACCGGGTTGGTGCAGATGATCCAGCACGCCTTGATGTCCCCGTCGGCCATCTTCCGGAACATCTCGACCGTTCCCCTGCCGACGCCGTCGGCGCGCAGGGTGCCCGGCTCCAGCTCCCACAGCTCCTCGACGAAGGCCCGGTCGGCGTCGACCAGGACCGAGCGCTGTCCGGGCAGCCCCGGCCCCATGTAGCCCATCTCCCGGCCGCCCATGGCGTTGGGCTGCCCGGTCAGCGAGAAGGGTCCGCTGCCGGGGCGGCACAGCGCGCCGGTGGCCAGGTGCAGGTTGACCAGGGCGTTGGTGTTCCAGGTGCCGTGCGTGGACTGGTTGAGGCCCATCGTCCAGCAGCTCGTCCACTCCCCCGCCTCGCCGATCAGCCGGGCCGCCTCGCGGAGGTCGTCCTCCGGGACGCCGGTGATCTCGGCGACGGCGGCGGGCGGGTAGTCGGCGAGGAACGCGGGCATCGCCTCCCAGCCCTCGGTGTGGGCGGCGATGAAGCCGGCGTCGGTGTGGCCGTTCTCGTGCAGCAGGTGCAGCAGCCCGTTCAGCAGGGCGAGGTCCGTGCCGGGCCTGAGCTGAAGGAACAGGTCGGCCTTGGCGGCGGTGGCGGTACGGCGCGGGTCCACGACGATCAGCTTGGCGCCTGCGCTTTTCACCCGGTCCATCATCCGCAGGAAGAGGATGGGATGGCAGTCGGCCATGTTCGAGCCGATGACGAAGAAGAGGTCGGCCTTGTCGAAGTCCTGGTACGAGCCGGGCGGCCCGTCCGCACCCAGCGACAGCTTGTATCCGGTGCCCGCGCTCGCCATGCACAGCCGGGAGTTCGACTCGATCTGGTTGGTGCGCACGAAGCCCTTGGCCAGCTTGTTCGCCAGGTACTGCGCCTCCAGGCTCATCTGTCCGGAGACATAGAACGCGACCGCGTCCGGGCCGTGCTCGTCGACGATCGCGCGCAGGCGGCGGGCGGTCTCGGCGACGGCGTCCGCCACGGGCGCCGGCTGCGGTTCCTCGCCCCGGTCCGGCCGGACGAGGGCGGTGGTCAGCCGGCCCGGGGCCGCGAGCATGTCCGCGGTGGTCGCGCCCTTGGTGCACAGCCGGCCGAAGTTCGCCGGGTGCTCCTTGTCCCCGGACGCCTTCAGGACCGTACGCCGCCCGTCCGGTCCCGTGCCGACGTCGAGGACCAGCCCGCAGCCCACCCCGCAGTAGGAGCAGACCGTCCGCACCTTCGTCGTGCCCTCGCTCCGCGAGCCCGGCGCGGCCACGGGCGCCTCCCCTCTGCTGTGCTCGACCTGGTCTCACCTTCCGTGACCGTACGAACCGCTCATTACGTGGGTGTCTCCACCCCCGATCATCAGGGGTTACGCGCACCGCACAGGGTCTGGGAGGCGGGTGTGAGCAGGGGCTGGCTCCGCTCCGCGGAAAGGAGACAGCCCCGGTCGGCAAGGGCGCCGTCCGGGGCCGGACTCCCACGTGCGGCTGTCGGAAGGGCGGGGATCAGTGGCGACACGCGCGTGCGGCGGTCCTGGCAGAGGTCGGCCTTGGTGTGCTTGCCGGCACCGGTGTGCAGTCGGCCGGTGCCCAGCCGCCCAGGTTATGTCCGTTGCGTCGTGACGGCGTCGTTGACGGTGCCGAAGTCGGCCGCACCCCGCAGCGCGTCGTAGGTGCCCGCGTCCAGCAGTTCGGCGGCCGCGCGCTGGACGGTCCCGTACGCGGTCTGGGCGAGCGCGGTGCCCACGCTGACACGGCGGACGCCGACCGCCTCGAACGCCGCCACCGGCGGTGCGCCCGGACCCGCCATCACGTTGACCGGCAGGGGGCTGCGGCGGACCAGTCCGGCCACCGTGTCCAGGTCGACGAGGCCGGGGACGAACAGGCTGTCGGCGCCCGCGTCGGCATAGGCCTTCGCCCGGGTCAGCACATGCTCCACGCGCTCCTCCGCGGCGCCGATGCCGAAGAGGAACACATCCGTGCGCGCGTTGATCCACAGACCGGGCAAGCTCGCTTCCTCGGCGGCGGAGCGGGCCGCGCGCAGGCGTACGGCTTGATCGGACACGGCGTACAGCGGCCCGCCCGGCGCCTGCGAGTCCTCGAGGTTGACACCGACCGCACCGGCCGCGATCACCGCGCGGACGGTCGCCGCGACATCGTCGGCGCCGGGTCCGTAACCGCCCTCGATGTCGGCGCTCACCGGCACGTCGACCGAGTCGGCGATCCGCCGTACGGCCGCGGCCATCTCCTGCCGGGTCAGGCCGTGGCCGTCGGGCCGGCCGGCCGACCAGGCGACACCCCCGCTGGTCGTGGCGATGGCCCGGGCACCCGCCTGTGCGATGAGCGCCGCGCTCGCGGCGTCCCACGCGTTGGGCAGCACCAGTGCGCGCCCGTCGGAGGCCCGGTGCAGCGCGCGCAGGGCGTCGGCCAGTTCTCGCTGGGCAGTCTGCATGATCGATCCCTTCGGTACTGACGGCTGTTGAGTCGGTTCGGTCAGGCGTTCGCCGTGGGGAGTTCCGCCACGGCGAGGTGGGTCGCGGCGAAGGCGCGCCAGGGGCGCCATGCGGCGGCTGCCCCGGCGTCCGCCTCGCCCGGCGTCCGCGCGACGGTGCGGCCGACGGCCGGGAAGGCGTCGTCGTAGCCCAGTCGCAGCGCGATCCGGTGTGCGGTGTCGTCGGTGACGCCGGGGGACGGTCCCCACGGCACGCACGAAGTCCGCCAGGCAGGAGCCCCCGTCGAACAGCGTGTCGTCCTGTGCGGCGGCGCGGGCCAGGGCGCCGAGTGTGTCCGCCGTGTCCCGCGGCAGTCCGGCGCCCTTCAGGTCGGTCGAGGCCACCGTCCGGGCGGACGGGAAGAGGTGCGTCAGGCCGTGGCCGAGCCCGGGAACCGGCTGTCCGGCGGCCCTCACCAGGGCCGCCAGCTGCTCGCGCGCCCGCGGCCGTGCGGCGTACTGACCGAGCACGGCGTCCACGGCGATCTCGAAAGCTCCCCAGGCGCCGGGCACCCGCAGCCCCCGTCGGGCCGCGATCAGCGGGCCGATCAGTGGATCTGCGGCCAGGGCGGACTCCGCCGGGGCGATGTCCGCGTCCACGCCGAAGATCCGGCCGACGCGCTCGACGACATGGATCAGCCCTTCCCAGAACGGCAGGTGAGCCCGCAGCAGCAGATGGTCCTCGCCGCCCGCGCGCACCTCCAGCAGCCCGGCCTCGCCGTCCAGGCTGATCGTGCGCCGGTACACGCCCTCCCGCACCGACTCCACGCCCGGCACGGCCCGCTCGGCCAGGAACGCCAGCAGTGCCGGCCAGTGCAGGGGCGGAGCGAACGGCAACCGCATCACCAGCCCGCCGTCCGCCACCAGCCGGTCCGCCCGCCGGCGCCGGCTGCGCAGTTCCAGCGGCGAGGCCCGGAACACGGACCGCATGTCCCGGTTGAACTGCCGTACGCTGCCGAAGCCGGACGCGAACGCCACATCGGCCACCGGCAGCTCCGTGTCGTCCAGCAGGCGGCGCGCGAAGTGCGCGCGGCGCGAGCGGGCGAGCTGGTCCGGGGTCACCCCGAGGTGTTGGGTGAACAGCCGCCGCAGATGCCGGGGCGACACGGCGAGCCGGGCACCGAGCGCGGCCTCGGTCCCCGTGTCCAGCGCTCCCCCGATGATCAACTGCACGGCCCTGCACAGCAGTTCGGGAACGTCCGCGGCGATCGGCCCGGCCACCCGGTAGGGCCGGCACCGCAGACACGCCCGGAAGCCGTTCGCCTCGGCCGCCGCCGGGTGCTCGAACGTGCGCACGTTCTCCGCCAGCGGGTTCGACCCGCAGCCCGGCCGGCAGTAGATGCCGGTGGTGACCACGGCCGAGTAAGTCGTCATGTCCCCTTTCTAGGCGATCAGCCGGTCCCGGCGCTGGCCAGATTCGGACATGACCGTGACCGTCAGGTGAGCCGGCCGGTGGCCTCCCACCCGTGGCACACAAGGAGGCGGCCGGGTCGTGCGGTCGGTGTTTGGGTAACTGGGCGGTACCCGAGGAGGGTGCAGTCCGGCCTGCAGGCGGTCCTGCCGGATACATGGCTTGGTCTCGGGACAGACACACTGGTCACTGCTGTGCCATCCACCATGCACACATCGGCCGGCGGGATCGGGTTCGCTCCGGACGGAGAGGTGAGCGTCGGGCCGCAGTGGCCGCAGTGGCCGCAGACCGTGAGGTCGCACGAGGAGATCGCGCCGTCTCATGGCCGCCTCCCAGGCGGAAATCGACTCCGGCGCCCGCTGAGTCAGGCTGTGTCCCGGGGCCGGCGGCAGGTGCTCGGCCGCCGGGCGCCGGCTGCAACGCCCTTGGGCCGGTCAGCCGGTGACCATGCTCGCGACCAGGTTGAGGGTGGTGGCCAGGATGCCGGTGCCGAACACGTAGGACAGCAGTGTGTGCCGTAGCACGATGGCGCGGATCACCGGGCTGCCGACGGCGGTGTCGGAGACCTGGTAGGCCATGCCGAGGTTGTAGCTGAAGTAGAGGAAGTCCCGGTAGGCGGGCGGCTGGTCGTTGTTGAAGTCGATCCCGCCGGCGGACGCGTCGTAGTAGAGGCGGGCGTAGCGGGTGGCGTACATCAGATGCAGTGCCGCCCATGCCAGGAACACACCGGCGAGCGCGGTCGGGGCAGCGGCATGACCGGACCCGGACCCGTTCAGGAGGAGCAGCAGCACGATCCCGACCAGTCCGCCCAGCGAGGTGGCCACCACCACCAGCTCCTCCACGACGGGCCGCAGGTCCTCACGCCGGGCGTTGCGGTGGGTCGCGGCGGCGTCCATCGGCCAGAGCACCAGCCAGCCCGTCACGACGAAGACGGCTTCCGTCGCCGCGATGCCGGCGAGGATCCCCAGCGGGGGGCGCGTCGCCACGCCGACGGCCGCACCGACCGCCGCACCGAGGACCACCGCGCCGGCCAGCCTGGGAACCGCGGACAGCGGCAGCCACTTGCTCATGCAGCACAAGATAACGGCGTCAGAATGGGTTCATGACCACCCTCTTGGCTTTTCACGCCCACCCCGACGACGAGGTGCTCCTGACGGGCGGTACGCTCGCGCGGGCCGCGGCCGAGGGACATCGCGTGGTGGTCGTGGTCGCCACGGACGGCCTCATGGACGCCGCGCCGGACGGCGAAGCGCCACGTCTGACCGAACTCCGCGCCAGCGCCGCCGTGTTGGGCGTGCAGCGCGTGGTGCATCTGGGGTACGCGAACAGCGGCCACGGTCCGATCCTCTATCCCGATCCGCCGGACCGGCCGCGCTTCGTGCGGGCGGACACGCAGGAGGCGGCCGAACGGCTGGCCGCCATCCTCCGCGAGGAAGGCGTGGGTCTGCTCCTCAGCTATGACGCACGCGGCGGATACGGCCACCGCGACCACGTCAAGGTGCACGAGGTCGGCCAACGCGCCGCCGAGCTGGCCGGGGTGCCCCGTGTGCTGGAGGCGACCATGCCGCGCGACGGGGTCGCGCGCCTGGTGAAGCTGGTGCGTGCGCTGAGGATCCCTCTGCGGTTCGGCCCGGACGCGGTGCGCACCTGCTACACCCCGCGCGCGGCCATCACCCACACCGTCGATGTCCGACGCTTCGCCGCCCGGAAGCGGGCCGCTCTGGCCGCCCATCGTTCGCAGGTCTCGGGCACGGGTCGGCTCGCTGCTGTGATGAGGGTGCTGGTGCGTCTGCCGGTGCCCGTCTTCGGATGGCTGCTCGGCAGGGAATGGTTCGTCGAGGCCCGCGCGGCGACTGGGGACGATGCCGTCGCGGGCCTCTTCCGGCCCACCTCGTAGCGTCGGCTCCGGGCGCGGCTACATCCGTTCCGGTGCCGAGACGCCGAGCAGCCGCAGCCCGTTGCGCAGCACCAGCCTGCTCGCGTCCGTCAGCCACAGCCGGGCCCGTGTCCGGTCGTCCGGGGCCTCGCCGGCCCGTGGCAGGACCCGGCAGGCGTCGTAGAAGCGGTGGTACGTGCCGGCCAGCGCCTCCAGGTAGTACGCCACCCGGTGTGGCTCGCGCAGGGTGGCCGCGGTGGCCACGACCTGCGGGAACTCCGCCAGCGTGCCCAGCAGGTCGACTTCCCGCCCATGGCTGAGCTGGGCGGGGTCGAAGTCCTCCGGGGTGCCCCTGGTGAGGCCGGCTTCCTTCGCCTTGCGCAGGACGGAGCACAGCCGGGTGTGCGCGTACTGGACGTAATAGACCGGGTTGTCGTTCGACTTCCGGGTGAGCAGGTCGATGTCGAGGTCGATCATCGTGTCCACGCTGGCCCGCGCCAGTGCGTACCGGGCGGCGTCGACGCCGACCGCCTCGGTCAGGTCGTCCAGGGTGAGGACCGTACCCGCCCGTTTGCTCATCCGGACCGGTGTGCCGTCCCTGACCAGGTTGACCAGCTGGCCGATCAGGATCTCCAGGTGCCGGTCGGGATCGTCGCCGAAACAGGCCGCCATGGCCCGCATCCGGCCCACGTAGCCGGCGTGGTCGGCGCCGAGCATGATGACCACCCGTTCGAAGCCCCGGGACCGCTTGTTCAGGTAGTACGCGCAGTCCGCGGTGAAGTAGGTCCAGGATCCGTCGGTCTTGACCAGGACCCGGTCCTTGTCGTCGCCGAAGTCCGTGGTGCGCAGCCAGACCGCGCCCTCGTCCTCGAAGACGTGGCCGCCGTCGCGCAGTCGGCTGACGGCGGCGTCCAAGTCCCCCTGGTCGTGCAGGACCTTCTCGTTGAAGTAGGTGTCGAAGTGGGTTCCGAAGGCGTCGAGCGATGTCTTGATCTCGTCGAACATCAGCTCCGTACCCACCGTCCGGAACACGGCGAAGGACTCCGTCTCGGGCAGGTCCAGGGCGTCGGGCCGCCGGCGCAGCACGGCGGCCGCGATCTCCTCGATGTACGCGCCGCTGTAGCCGTCCTCGGGCACCGGCGAGCCGTGCGCCGCGGCGAGCAGTGAGCGGACGAAGCGGTCGATCTGCACTCCGGCGTCGTTGAAGTAGTACTCCCGGGACACGTCCGCGCCCGCGGCCTCGAGCAGCCGGGCGAGGACGTCGCCCACGACCGCCCAGCGGGCTCCGCCGATGTGTACCGGCCCGGTGGGATTCGCGGAGACGAACTCCAGGTTGAGCCGCAGGCCGCCCAGCCGGTCGGTGCGGCCGTAGGCGTCGCCGGCCAGGACGATGTCCCGGGCCAGGGCGCCGATCGCCGCGCTTTCCAGCGTGATGTTCAGAAAGCCGGGGCCGGCGACCTCGGCCTTCGCGACTCCCGCGGCCGCGCTCACCAGCGGCGCCAGTACCTCCGCGACGGCGCGGGCGGGCAGGCCCGCCGACTGCGCGAGGTGCAGGGCGACGTTGGTCGAGTAGTCGCCGTGGCCGCGGTGACGGGGGCGCTCCACGCGGATCTCCTCGGGCACCTGCGCCGAGATGCGTCCGGACTGGATGGCCGTGTGGATGCCGTCGGAGACGACGGTTGCGAGATCTGCTGGAGTCACGACGCCGACGCTAGCGCAGGCGGTGCTGCCCATGACACCGGTTTTCGGGGGCGCGACGGTGTCGCACCACTCACCGGTGTCACCGTCGCGACGGCGGTGCGCAGCCGGTGCTCACCAGCCGCTGACACGTTCCCAGACCTGCTCGATCGCCGGTGCCGGGCCGGCGCGGCGGGTGCCGTCGACGACGTGGTAGCCGCGGTGCTGGGCCGCGGTGGCGCAGGCGTGGTTGGGCAGGATGCGCAGGCGGGTGCCCACCGGCAGGTGGGGCAGGTCGGCGCCGTCGCGGGCCGTGAGGGTGCCGTGCTCCTGGCTCGCGGCCGTCATGACCAGGCCCGGGATGAGGTGGCCGGCGAGGTCGGCGACCAGGCCGTAGCCCTGGTCCTGTGCCTGCGCGGCGGTGCCGCGGTCGCGCGACATGGCCATCCAGCCGCCGTCGGTCATGATCCATCCGTACTCGGGGCGGTGACCGATGACGGTCACGACCACCGACAGGGCGATGTCCTCGACCCGGCAGACCCCCAGCCCGGCCATGACCAGGTCGAAGAAGACGTAGTTGCCCGCGCGCAGTTCGGTGACGCCGGTGAGGTCCTCGGCGGCGTGGGCGGTGGGCGTGGAGCCCACGCTGACGGTGTGCACGGGCAGGCCGGCCGCGCGCAGCCGCTCCGCGGCGGAGACGGCGGTGTCGCGTTCGTTCTTCGCCGCCAGGCGCTGTTCCTCGGCGGTGTGGGCGAAGTAGGACTCGCCCGCGTGGGTCAGGACGCCGTCCAGACAGCCCGCGTCGTGCAGGACGCGGCCGATCTCGGGGAGGGCGGGATCCTCGGGCCTCAGTCCGCCTCGGTGGCCGTCGCAGTCGATCTCGATCTGGGCGGGCAGCGGGATGCCCGCCCGGCGGGAGGCTTCGGCGACGAACGCCGCCTGCTCGGCGCTGTCCAGGAGGATGCGCAGGGTGACGCCTCGGCGCAACAGGGCGACGACGCGCGGGAGTTTGCGGGGATCGATGCCGACGGCATAGGTGATGTCGGTGTAGCCGCCGTCGGCGAACGCCTCGGCCTCCGCCAGCGTGGAGACCGTCACCGGGCAGGGCGTGCCGGAGTGCAGGAGGGCGGCGACGCCGAGACTCTTGGCCGTCTTCACGTGCGGCCGCAGGGTGACCCCGAGCCGGTCGGCCCGGTCCTTGAGGCGTGCGATGTTGCGCCGCACGGTGTGGATGTCGACGACGGCGAACGGGGTGTCCGGGTCGGCCAGGGTCACTGGGGTGTGCACAGCAGTGTTCACGGTGGGATCCCGCTTCTTCAGGGTCGGACGGGTCGCGCCGCACGCTCGGTGGTCATGAAGTGCCGCCGTTACTTGGCGTAGTTGTAGACAGTGGCCCGGGACACGCCCAGCAGGTCCGCGATGGTCTGGGCGGCATCGCGGGAGTCGAAGTAGCCGTCACGCTGCAACTGCCGTACGAGTTCCTTCTTGTCCTCGCGGCTCAGCGACCTGGGGGTCGCGGCGCGCTCCGCGGCGCGGGCCTCCACCGCCTGGCGCAGTTCGCGCGCGGTGCGGTCCCGGAGGGTCTCCAGCGGCTGCTCGCGGTGTTCGGTCTCCGTGGCCACCAGGTTGGACAACGCGAGGGTCACCGGGGACAGCACGGACACGTCCAGGTTCAGGCAGAGGGCCGCGATGTACTGCCCCGCGGCGTTCTTGATGCCGATGGACGTGCTCTTGGCCGGGCGGCCGTCGGGGAACTGGTTGGGGTAGTTCTGGATGACGCTGGGGTAGCCGGGGTCCTCGATACGGGCCAGCCCCAGCTCCGTGGCGGAGTCTCCGACCCGGCGGCCGGAGAGGTTGTTCTCGATCGCCCGGATCGCATGCCGCGGGTCCCGCAGGTCGTGCAGGACGACTTCGCACAGCCCCGGGAACATGCGGCCCAGCGCTACGGCGATCTTCTCGGCCTCGCGGATCAGATGCTCGTCGGCGTCGGCGGAGGCTGCCGCACCGGGTACCACCTCGTCCACGGGAAGCCCTCCACCAAGATCTTAGACCGATTGTCCATCTCTGGATGAGCAGTCTAGACAAGACCCCGGGTTTGTCCAGCCGCCGGGGCGATACGCGGTCGGCGGCCCGCCCGGGGAGCCGGGCGGGCCGCCGATGTCGGGCGGATCGGGGTTACAGGGCGCGTTCCAGGCGGTCCGCCATCAGCTTGACGAAGCGGGCCGGGTCCTTCGGCTGGCCACCCTCGGCGAGCACCGCCAGGCCGTGCAGGACTTCGGCGGTCTCGGTCAGCTCGGTGCGGTCCTCGCGCTCCTTGTACGCCCGGTTGAGACCCTTCACCAGCTGGTGGTCCGGGTTGAGTTCCAGGATCCGCTTGGCGCGGGGTACCTCCTGGCCCATCGCGCGGTACATGTTCTCCAGCGCCGGGGTCAGGTCGTTCGCGTCGGAGACCACGCAGGCCGGGGAGACCGTGAGGCGGGAGGACAGGCGCACCTCCTTGATGTCCTCGTCCAGCTGCTCCTTCATCCAGTCGAGCAGCCCGGCGTACTCCTCGCTCCGCTTCTCCCGCTCGCCGTCGCCCTCGTCCTCGCCCGTGGCGTCGAGGTCGATCTGCCCCTTGGCGACGGACCGCAGCTTCTTGCCCTCGTACTCGCCGACGGCGTCGGCCCACACCTCGTCGACGGCATCGGTGAGCAGCAGCACCTCGATGCCCCGGTCGCGGAAGGCCTCCATGTGCGGGGAGTTCTCGATGCTCTGGCGGGACTCGCCGGTGAGGTAGTAGATGTCCTCCTGCCCGTCCTTCATCCGTTCCACGTAACTCCCGAGCGTGGTCGGCTCGGTGTCGTGGTGCGTGCTCGCGAAGGACGCGACGGCGAGGACGGCGTCGCGGTTCTCGGCGTCGGTGACCAGTCCCTCCTTCAGGACGGTGCCGAACTCCCGCCAGAACGTGGCGTATCGCTCCTGGTCCTTGGCCATCATGTCCTTGACCGTGGACAGGACCTTCTTCGTCAGCCGTCGCCGGATCATCTCGATGTGGCGGTCCTGCTGGAGGATTTCACGGGACACGTTGAGCGAGAGGTCGGCCGCGTCGACGACGCCCTTGACGAAGCGGAGGTACGGCGGCAGCAGGGCCTCGCACTCGTCCATGATCAGCACGCGCCGGACGTAGAGCTGCAGGCCACGCCTGAAGTCCCGGGTGAACAGGTCGTGGGGCGCGTGCTCGGGGAGGAACAGCAGGGCCTGGTACTCGAAGGTGCCCTCGGCCTGGAGCCGGATCGTCTCCAGCGGGTCGCGCCAGTCGTGGCCGATGTGCTTGTACAGCTCGTGGTACTCGTCGTCGGACACCTCGTCGCGCGAGCGCGCCCACAGGGCCTTCATCGAGTTCAGCGTCTCGGGCTCGGGTGCCTCGTCACCCTGGCCGGAAGAGCTCGCCGGGACCATCCGGATCGGCCAGGTGATGAAGTCCGAGTAACGCTTGACGATCTCCCGGATCTTCCACGGGGAGGTGTAGTCGTGGAGCTGGTTCTCCGGGTCGGCGGGCTTCAGGTGGAGCGTGACCGAGGTGCCCTGCGGCGCGTCGTCGGCCGGCTCGAGGGTGTAGGTGTCCTCGCCGCGCGACGTCCACCGGGTGCCCTGGCTCTCGCCGGCGCGCCGGGTCACCAGGGTGACCTCGTCGGCCACCATGAAGCCGGAGTAGAAGCCGACGCCGAACTGACCGATGAGCCCCTCCGCACCGGCCGCGTCCTTGGCCTCGCGCAGCTCCTGGAGGAACTTCGCGGTGCCGGAGTTGGCGATCGTGCCGATGAGCTGCCCGACCTCGTCGTACGACATCCCGATGCCGTTGTCCCGCACGGTGAGGGTACGGGCGTCGTTGTCGATGTCGATCTCGATGTGCAGATCGGACACGTCGGCGTCCAGCGAGTCGTCCCGCAGCTTTTCGAGACGCAGCTTGTCGAGCGCGTCGGAGGCGTTGGAGACGAGCTCCCGCAGGAAGACATCCTTGTTCGAGTAGACCGAGTGGATCATCAGCTGCAGCAGCTGACGGGCCTCTACCTGAAACTCAAGTGTTTCAGTCGGCATGTTCGCGCATTCCTCACAGGTGTTATCGCCGGAAACTGATGCCAGCCACTGTAAAACACCATGTCAGGAGCTGGCCGGGATACGGCACCGGTGGCTGGATCCCGCGCCCGTGTTCGACGCGAGGGAGAGGGGGAGCGACACCGGGTCCGGGGCGGGCAGCGACGGCATCGCCTCGGGGAGCGGCCTCGACAGGGGGCCCGCGCTGTGGGCGTGCGGGCATGTCGGGCCCGGGCCCTGGGTGACGGCGGCACGCGGGCCGGGGGGACGTCGGGGCCTTCCCGGACGAGGTGCCAGGCTGTTCAGCCGGCCCGTCTCCACGGCGCGCCGCCGCCCCCGGGGCACAGCGCCGTGTGGTTCCGGCCCTTGCCGACCACGAGGAACTCCGCGTCCGCCGCCGCGACGGCGTCCGGGCCGGCGGGTTCGATCCACTCGGCGGTGCCCGTCTCCCGGGGCCGCAGCCGCTCCGCCGGGACCGCGGCGTGCGGGCGTCGCCGGGCCCGGTCCGCCATCGGCCGCGGTCACCGGTGCCCCGAGAGGCCGGAGGCGACCAGGACGAGCGCCCGCAACCGGTCCGGACTGGACACCGCACTCGTCCATCAGGGCGATCAGATCGAGATGGCGGCCGGACGCCCGGGCCGCGTCCGCGGAGGCGCCCCGGCCCCGCCAGTCGTAGCGGATCACCTGGTTGCCCGCCGCCGGGCCGGTGAACCGGCGTCCCCCATACGCCGGTTCGTGCTGTCCGCGTGCACGAACACGACGGTCTCACCGCTGCCCGCCTCGGAGTACGCGGTCTCCGCCCGGGGCGTCAGGGTTACCTGAAAAGTCATCGCCCACAGTGCGCCCAGAGGGCAGGATGTGGACATCAGCAACCGACCGACCGGGAAGGACCCCATGTCCGCGTACGCGATAGCTCACCTCCAGGAAGCCGCCCCGCACCCGGAGATCGCCGAGTACATCGCCCGGGTCACCGCCACCTTCGAGCCGTACGGCGGCCGGTTCCTCGTGCACGGCGCTGCGCACGAGGTGAAGGAGGGCTCCTGGCCCGGGCATGTCGTCGTGATCGGCTTCCCGTCGATCGCCCAGGCACGGGCCTGGTGGGACTCCGACGCGTACCAGGCCATCGCCCCGCTGCGTTCCCGGCACATCGAGGGGGACATCATCCTGGTGCCGGGCGTGAGCGAGGACTACGACGCGGCGGTCACCGCACAGACCATGCTGGAGGCCCTCGCCGACCACCGCTAGGCTCGCCTCCGCGCGCCGCTGATCGCCCGTTCCCACCTGGAGTGCGTCGATGTCCGTTCGCCGTGTCGTGCCCGTGGTCCGGTCGGAAGCCGTGCGGGAGAGCCGGGAGTTCTACGGCCTGCTGGGGTTCGAGGAGGTCATGAACCACGGCTGGATCATGACGCTCGCCTCCCCTTCGGCGCCGGCGGCGCAGGTCAGTTTGATGACCCACGACGAGACCGCCCGGGTCATCCCCGACATGAGCGTCGAAGTGGATGACGTGGACGCCGTCTACGCGGTCGTGCGGGAGAGCGGCGCGGAGATCGTTCATCCCCTGCAGGACGAGGAGTGGGGTGTGCGGCGATTCTTCGTCCGTGATCCCGACGGCCGGGTGGTCAACGTGCTGAGTCATCGCTGAACGGGGGCGGGAGCGTCCGTTCGTAGACGGTCCCTCCCGGTGCGAACCGGCCCGCCTTCTTCCGCACCGCAGGGCTCGGGTCGTTCGCGTGGGATTCCGTCAAGGCGGCTGCGGCACGTGCGTCGAAGTGGGCGACCTTGCCAGCGAGTTCCGCGGCCATGGCCCGGACGTGGGGTCGGGGTCTGCCGCCAGGTGGTGCAGCGCGGGTTCGGGGGCCCGGTCCGGCCCCGGTGCGCAGGTGTCGCCCTTGCACCGGTCGCAGGCCAGGGCATGGAACGCGGCGATCCTGACGCGAGCGTCGGGATCGCCGGCCATGGCGACGAGTTCACCCATCGACTCGGTGTCGAGCAGGTGGTCGAGCAGGCGGCAGCAGCCCTGCCGGACGGCTGGTTCCTCGGCGCGCGGGCAAAGAGATTTCCACACCCGTGAGGCGGGCCCCGCGCAGGGCGCGCGCGGTCACGTTCGCGGCGGTGGCGTGCGCGTCGAGACCGACGGTGTGGCCGCGGCGGGCCGGTAGAAGTGGTCCTCACGGGGCGCCCAGTTGCCGCATCTGCGAGAAGACATCGACGACGCCCCAGATCTCGGTGATCCGGCCGCTCTGGAAACGGAAGATGAAGATCTCGCCGTAGCTGACGGACCTGCCGGTCGGCGGCACACCACGGAATTCGCCCCGGTGGGTCCCGGTCACCGTGTTCCTCGCCACGACCTTGTCCCCCTCGGCGATCACATCCTCGACCGCGACGTGGATGTCGGGAAACGCGCCGAGCAGCACCGTCCACACCTGCTTGAGTGCCTGCACCCCCGTCATGCCCATCGGTACCGGCGCGTGGAACAGCACGTCCGGCGCGACGAACTCATCGATCGCCTTCGAGATGATCTGCGGATCGCCGCTGTTCACGGCGTCATGAAAGCGGCGGGAGATCTCCTTGTTGCGGGTGGTCTCTTCTGTGGGCACTACGACTCCTCCTCGTGATCTTGCGTTCCACCGTTACCGCACCGGACAACGCCGACACCGTGCGGGCCGAAGCCGATGAACGGCTCGCGCTCACCGCTCGGTCCACGGTGCCGGCGCAGGCGCTCCGGACGCCGTTCAGACCGTGGCCTGGCACCGCTCGCGCAGCGGGGCCAGCGCCTGCGCCCAGGCCAGCAACTCGTCGACCAGACCCTGCACTTCGGGCGCGTGCAGCCCCCGCGGACGGAACTCGGTGAAGTTCTCGAAGTCCTCGCGCAGCGTCAGCGCCACCTGCGGTCCGATGTCGGCCATGCGCAGCACACCCGCCTGGGCGCGCAGCTTCTGCACCGCCATGACCGCGCCGAAGACGCCGTAGCCGACGTAGCCGACGGGTTTGCCGCCCCACTCCTCGTAGAGGTAGTCGATGGCGTTCGTCAGGGCGGCCGGCGGGGCGGTGTTGTACTCGGGCGTGACGACGACGAAGGCGTCGCACGAGCCGATCCGCTCGGCCCAGCGCCGGGTGTGCGGCCGTCCGCCCGGTGCCACGCGTGCCGGTACCGCCTCGTCGAGCAGCGGCAGCGCGTAGTCGTTCAGGTCCACGAGTTCGAAGTCGGCGGTGTCGCCCGCGTGTCCGGCCGCCAAGTGCCGTACCCATGCGGCCACCCGGTCGCCGTTGCGGCCGGGACGGGTGCTGCCGATGATGATGCCGACCCTGATCATGTCCGATTCTCCTGATCTGCTTCCGGTGCGTGCTCGTGCGTGGTGAACGGGTCTGCCGGTTCCTGGAAGCCCATGTCCAGGCGAGCCTGGTGCGTGGCGCGCAGGAGAGCCCAGGCGTCCGCTACGGGACCCATGTGAGTGAGCTTGTCGGGGTTGCTGACCGTGCGGATCGTCTGGATCCGCCCGTCGAGGATGTCGAGTGTCCAGGTGTTGAGGACCTTGCCGTTGCGGTCGCGGAAGACCGCGCCGGGCTGGCCGTTCACCTGGCGTGGCGCCATGACGCCGCCGATCGCGGCGAACGGTGGGAGCAGCATGGCGAGCATGCGGGACACCTGGTCGGTGCCGAAGAGTCCACCGGACCAGTGCGGGGCCTTGCCGCCGCTGTCCGCGACCATCCGGACGTCGGCGGCGAGCAGGTCCCGCAGCGCGTCGACGTTGCCGTCCTGCAAGGCGTCGAAGAACCGTTCGGCGAGTTCATCGCGTTCCTTGCGATCCGCCTCGAACCGGGGCCTGCCCGCGTCCATGTGGCGGCGTGCGCGTACGGCGAGCTGGCGGCAGGCCGACTCGGAGCGCCCCACCGCCGAGGCGATCTCGGGGAAGCCGAAGGAGAACACCTCGCGCAGTACGAAGACCGCCCGTTCGAGCGGGGTGAGCCGCTCCAGCAGGAGCAGGGACGCCATCGACAGGGAGTCGGCGAGCTCCGCCGCGTGCTCCGGATCCTGATAGGGGTCGGTGAGCAGTGGCTCGGGGAACCACGGCCCGACGTACTGCTCGCGCCGCACACGGGCCGAGCGCAGCACGTCGATCGAGATCCGGGTGACCGTGGCCGAGAGGAACGCCCTGGTCGAAGCAGGCCGGGTCCGGGAGAGGTCGTAGCGCAGCCAGGTCTCCTGGACCGCGTCCTCGGCCTCGGTCACGCTGCCCAGGATGCGGTAGGCGATGGAGAACAGCAGCGGTCGCAGTCGCTCGAACTCCGCGGCCCGGCTCACGCGAGCACCTGTCCGAAGCCCGCGCACCCCGCCGGAGCAACCCCGGCTCCGTCCGCCAGGAACACCCGCATGACCATCGCCTCCTTGATCCCGAGCCGTTCTCCGGAATCTGAGACGAGACAGCCCGGCCGACTGTGACATGGGCGAGGGAAACGGGTGGGCTGCCTGCCCGGGAGACGGCGATCACCGCCTGCCGGAAACGAGCTGAGCGGTCATCAACGGAACCGGGCTTCGGGATCAGGAGGCGCAGCGCCCGGGCTCTGGCCGGGGCGGCCGTCGTACCGCTCGCCTACGACTGCGACGGCCAGGACGGCATCCACATACCCATGTGCCGCATTCGCTATCCGGGGTCGCCGTCGGCCCGCGCCGGACACGGGCGGCGCGCCGGGTGGGCGGGGCAGCCCGCCGTGGTCGCGACGACCCGGCCGAACCCGATCGCCGGGCTCCGACCCCGGCCCTGCGGCGGCTCCCCCGCGGGCAACGCACTCGCCGCGTCTTCACCGTCGTACGCCGTGGCCGCAGGCGGCACGCCGCGGTCCTCGCCTGCCGGGAGGCCCTGCTCCGGGCGGTCGCCCTGCGCTCCGACCTGCCCCGGCGCTCCGGCCCGTGGTCAGGGCTCGCGGTGTTCGTGTGCCGCCTGCTCCAGCGCCTCCGCCTCGGCCTCGGCCAGCCGTGTCTCGGCGGCCACGTCGATCGAGCGGGTCAGCCACCAGTACAGCAGCGCGGAGACCGGAAGGCCGATGAACAGCGAGATGTCGGCGCCGCCCAGCGCCTTGGCGGCGGGGCCGACGTACAGGGTGCCGACGGAGAAGAAGGGGACCATGACGGCGAAGCCGACCAGGTAGGAGATGATGCCGTGCCAGCCCCACCGGCCGTAGATGCCGTGCGGGTTGAAGATCTCGGCGATGGCGTAGTGCCCGCGGCGTACGACGTAGTAGTCCATCAGGTTCACGGCGGTCCACGGGATGAACAGGTAGAGCACCAGCAGCAGGAAGTTGTTGAAGTTCGTGAGGAAGTTGGCGGTCGCGGCCAGTGCGCCGATCAGGGAGAGCGCCGCGGTCAGGCCGAGGCTGAGCAGTCGTACGGCCAGCGTCGGCCGGACCCGTTTGAACGAGTCGATGCCGCTGATGAGGGTCAGCGAACCGCCGTACATGTTCAGGGCGGTGACGGACACCAGGCCCAGGGCCGAGAAGAGCAGCACGATCGCGCCGAAGCCGTCGAACACCTTGTCGCCGGCCGCGTTGATCGACGTGATGGTGTCGAAGCTCGTACCCGCCCAGGCGGCCAGCAGCGAGCCGAGGACCATCAGCCAGATGCCGCCGAGCGCGGAGCCGAAGTACGTCCAGTAGAAGGTCTTGCGGACCGTCACATCGGGCGGGAGGTAGCGCGAGTAGTCGGAGACGTAGATGGCCCAGCTGATCTGGTAGCCGGCGACCACACCGAACTGTGCGAGGAACGGGGTCCACTTGAAGGCGCCGAGGTCGAAGGAGCCCGCCGGATAGTGCAGGGTGACGAGGACCCCGACCGTGAAGACGCCGAAGATGACCAGGAAGGTGTACGTCAGGAACCGCTCGGCCTTGTGGATGACGTCGTAGCCGACCAGCGCGATGACGAGCGCGACCACGGTGACCACGACCACCCACAGTTTGACGCCGCCGTGCAGGGTGGTGTGCAGGGAGTCCGCGGCGAGGATGCTGTTGAAGACGTTGAACCCGGCGTACTGCACATAGGCGAAGAGCCACACCAGGAGGGCGCCGACGTAGCCGAACTGGGGACGCGACTGGATCATCTGCGGCAGGCCCAGCTGGGGTCCCTGAGCCGAGTGGAAGGCCATGAAGAAGGTGCCGATGACGGTGCCGGCGACGATGGCCAGCAGGGACCAGATCAGGTTGCCGCCCTCGGTGATGCTGATCAGTCCCACGGCCAGGGTCGCGATCTGGGCGTTGGACATGAACCACAGCGGGCCCAGATGCCAGAGCTTGCCGTGCCGCTCGTTCAGGGGAACGTAGTCGATGGACCGGACCTCGAGGCCGGACACCCTTGGCTCAGCTGATGTGCTCATGACGCCTCCCGGCGGTCCGTCTGCCTCTGGGACACATTGTTCTCCGCCCGGGACGGCGTGACGAGCGGTGCGTGCGGAGATACCGGGAGCGGAGGGTGGCGATGGGGTGCGGGCGGCACAGCTCGGCGCCGAGCCGGTCACGCAGAGCGATGGGGAGAGGACCGGCGGGTGTACGGCGTGGACGCACGGGTACGCCGCCGAGGCGCCGCCCGCGTGCGGCCGCAGCCGTCCCGCGACGGCTCCGGGTATGCGGGCGAAGGCGAAGGCGAAGGCGAAGGCGAAGGCGAAGGCGATCTGGACGAACCGCGGGTGCGGAGGAGACGTCACGCGCGGCACGGCCAAGTGCCGGGAGTGGGACGGCTCAGGCCTGCCTAGCCTCGCGGGGCGCGCCACCCCCGTTGCGGTGGCTCGCGGTGAAACGGGACGGAGGCATGCCGAAAGCGCGGGTGAAGGCGGCGGTCAGCGCGGCGGGAGAGGCGTAGCCGAGGCGGCCGGAGACTTCGGTGACCGAGGCCGTACGCAGCAGCGGCACGGCGGCGAGCAGACGCGCGCGGGTGCGCCAGACCGCCGGACTCTCCCCGGTCTCGGCGCGGAAACGCCGGGTGAAGGCCCGTTCGCTCATGGCGGTCCGCGCGGCCCATGCCGCGTTGGTGACGCCGGCGTCCGGGGCGGCCAGGTACTCCCGGCAGATCGACGCGAGGTCCGCGGCGGCGGGGATCGCCACGTGGAACGGGAGCGGGGTGCGCGCGGCGATCTCGTGCAGGAGGAGCGCCACGACGCAGCCTTCCCGGCCGGAGAGGCTGTAGTCGGCTTCGAACTCGACGGCGGCCAGGAGGAGTTCACGCAGCAGCGGCGGAACGTCCACGACCGTGCAGGTGGCCGGCCACCAGGGCACGGCGTCCGGCTCGATGTAGAGGCTTCGGGTGCTCACCTCCAGCATGCGGACCCGGTGCCGGGTGGTGGCCGGGATCAGCACGGCCCGCTCCGGCGGAACGGTCCAGGTGCCCTCGGGCGTGTCGACGACCATCACACCCGTCGCGCCGTACAGGAACTGCGCGCGCCGGTGCTGGTGCCAGTCGAGCACATGGCCGGGAGGGTAGTCGGTGCCGATGGGCAGGACGGCCCGGTCCACATGGTCGAGGTCGTCCAGGGAGACGTTCTTCACGCGGCCACTGTAGGGGCCGAGTCTCGAAGGAATGGTGCCGGGCATCGCATGCGGGAAGCTCACCGCGGCTGGTGAGGTGGCTCTGTGAACGACTTGGCACTTCTCGGCGTCGGGCTCCTCACCGGGGTCACGACGGTCCTGTTCGGGTTCGGCGGCGGCTTCGTCGCGGTCCCGGTCGTGGTGTGGGCGAACGCGGCACTCGGCGCGGACGCGATACGGGTGGCGACCGCCACCTCGGCCCTGGTGATGACGGTGAACGCGGGGCTCGCCACGGCCCTCACGCCCCGGCGCGTCCTGTCCGCCCTGCGCGGCAGCGGCACGCTGCTGCTCCTGCTGGCGGTCGGGGCCGCGGCCGGTGCGCTCGCCACCCGCCACGCCCCGGCCGGCCAGGCCCACTGGGGCTTCGTCGCGTACGTCGCTCTCACCATCGCCGACCTGCTCCTGCGCCCCGGCTTCCTGCGGCGGCGCACACCGGCCGAGGAGAGCGGCGCGGCTCAGGTGGAGCAGACCCGCGAGGCCCAGGTGGAGCAGACCCGCGAGGCCCAGGTGGAGCAGACCCGCGCAGGGCGGGTGGAGCAGACCCACCCGGCTCGGGCGGGGGCGATCCGCGAGGTGCCTCGGCCCCTGCCCGCCGCCCTCGGCGCGCCGGTCGGCGCGGTGGCGGCCTTCCTCGGCGTGGGCGGAAGCGTCATGACGGTCCCCGCGCTACGACGCGCCGGGCACCCGATGCGGGCGGCGACCGCACTGGCCAACCCCCTCACCCTCGCCATCGCCCTCCCCGCCACCGTGCTCTCGCTGACCGGCACGGACGCCGGCGCCGTCGCCGGACACACACATCCGCACCTGGTCGGTCTCGTCGATCTCCGCGCCGCCGGGGCGCTGCTCGTCGGCGCCCTGCCCGTCATCGCGGTGCTGCGGCGCCGGCCGCCCCGGATCCCGGACCGCGCCCATGCCTGGGCGTATCTCGCGCTGCTCGGCGCCGTGGAGCTCGCGATGCTGTTCGCGGGCTGAGGCGGGCCCGCGGCGGACGGCGAACTGCCGGCGGACACTGAGGACTCCGGGGCTGCCGTCATGATGCCTTGCGCTGCCGCCTGATCGGTTCTCCCACTCGGTGCATGTGTGTGAGGGCCTCGCGGTAGGACCGGAGCAGGCCGGTCTCGTGGTACGGCACGCCGATCTCCGCGCAGTACTCACGGACGATGGCCTGGGCCCGCCGCAGATGGGGTGTGGGCATGCTCGGGAACAGGTGGTGCTCGATCTGGTAGTTGAGCCCGCCGAGCATCACGTCGGTGAACCGGCCGCCGCGTACGTTGCGGGAGGTGAGGACCTGGCGGCGCAGGAAGTCGGGCCGTTCGTCACCGCTGAACGTGGGCATGCCCTTGTGGTTCGGTGCGAAGGTGCAGCCGAGGTAGACACCGAAGAGGCACTGGTGCACGGCGAGGAACGCCACCGCCTTGCCGGGCGAGAGCACGAGGAAGAGCGCGGACACATAGGCGGCGAGGTGCAGAAAGAGCAGACCGCCTTCCAGCAGCCGGTGCTTCACGGCCGGCGAGCGCAGCGCGCGCACGCTCGCGACGTGCAGGTTGAAGCCCTCCAGGGTCAGCAGCGGAAAGAAAAGCCACGCCTGGTGGCCGCCGATGAGGCGGGCCAGACCACGGCTGTCGCGGGCCTGGGCGGTGGACCACACGAGGATGTCCGGGGCGACATCCGGGTCGAGTTCCTCGTGGTTGGGGTTGGCGTGGTGGCGGGTGTGCTTGTTCATCCACCAGCCGTAGCTCATGCCGATCCCGAGATTGCCGAAGAGCCGGCCCCACGTTTCGCTCGGCCGGCCGCGCCGGAACACCTGCCGGTGCGCCAGGTCATGTGCCACCAGGGCGACTTGACCGAACAGGAACGCCAGGAAGGCCGCCACCGCCAGCTGCCACCAGGTGTCGCCGAGCGCGAGGAAGGCCCCCCAGCCCGCCACCGTCAGCGCGATCACCAGACCGAGCCGTGCCGTGTAGTAGCCGGGGCGCCGCTTCAGCAGACCCGCCTCGGCGATACGCCGGGACAGCCGGGCGAAGTCGCTGCCGGCTGCGGAACCGGACGGACGGGAACGGGCCGGCGCCTCGGCCGCGACCGAGGCATGAGGGGAGATCGTCATGCCGTCGAGTCTCGGCACGCCCGTTCGCCCGGAACAGCCAGCCAGTCACCGGACCGCATGGGGGGCTTTCCCTACGACGTCCAGGGTGTTGTCACTACTCCACGCCGCTGACCTCCGTGTTCTCGGGCTCCTGGGTCCCGGTCGACGTGCGGCGTCTCCGGTCAGCGCGCGGCGAGCAGTTCGAGTGTGTCGATCACGCGGTGGGAGAAGCCCCATTCGTTGTCGTACCAGGCGACCACCTTGACGTGGCGGCCGTCGACTCGGGTGAGGGCGGAGTCGAAGACCGAGGAGGCCGGATTGCCGGTGATGTCGGAGGACACGAGCGGGTCGTCCGAGTACTCCAGGATGCCGGCGAGTGCTCCCTGCGCCGCGGTGCGGTAGGCCGCCAGCACGTCGTCGCGGGTCACCTCGCGTGCGACGGTCGTGTTGAGTTCGACGATCGAGCCCACCGGAACGGGCACCCGGATCGAGTCGCCCGACAGCTTGCCGTCGAGGTTCGGCAGCACAAGACCGATCGCCTTGGCCGCGCCCGTCGTGGTCGGCACGATGTTGACGGCGGCGGCGCGGGCCCGGCGGGCGTCCCGGTGCGGACCGTCCTGCAGGTTCTGCTCCTGCGTGTAGGCGTGCACGGTGGTCATGAACCCGTGCTCGATCCCGGCGAGTTCGTCCAGCACGGCGGCCAGCGGGGCGAGCGCGTTCGTGGTGCAGGAGGCGTTCGAGACGATCGTGTGCAGGTCCGGGTCGTACGCGTCGGTGTTGACCCCGTACGCGAGCGTGACGTCGGCTCCGTCGGACGGCGCGCTCACGAGCACCTTGCGCGCGCCTGCGTCGAGGTGTGCGCGGGCGGCCTTCGCCGACGTGAAGCGGCCGGTCGCCTCGAGGACGATGTCCACACCGAGTTCGGCCCACGGCAGCTGAGCGGGCTCGCGCTCGGCGAGGACGGTGATGCGGCGGCCGTCGACGACGAGGGCGTCCCCGTCGACGGTCACGGGACGGCCGAGCCGGCCGGCTGTGGTGTCGTAGGCGAGCAGCCGCGCGAGGGTGGCGGGTTCCGTGAGGTCGTTCACGGCGACGACCTCCAGGGCGCTGCCGCGTTCGAGCAGCGCGCGCAGCACATTGCGTCCGATACGGCCGAAACCATTGATGGCGATGCGAGTCATGAGTGGTCTCCCCTGGGTTTCCGCGGGCTTGCGCCGGCGTCTGCCGGTTCCTTCGGTGCGCCACCAGCGTCGCGTGCCGCCCGCGCTCATGACCGTGTCGCGAGCGCCATGGTTCGCAAGGATCGCGCCAGCGGGTACAGGCGGCTATTCGCCCTGGCTGAAGGTGCGCCGGTACTCGCTCGGGGTGGTGCCGAGGATCCGCTGGAAGTGGGTCCGCAGATTCGTGCCGGTGCCGAGGCCGACGTCGGCGGCGATCTGCTCGATGCTGCGCTCCGAACGCTCGAGCAGTTCGCGGGCCAGGTCGATTCGCGCCCGCATCACCCACTGCATCGGCGTGTACCCGGTGTCCTCGACGAAACGCCGGGAGAGCGTGCGCGGTGAGACCGCGGCGTGCCGGGCGAGCACCGTGAGGGTGAGGTGCTCGCCGAGGCGGTGCAGGGCCCACTCGCGGGTCGCGGCGAACCGCTCGCCGAGCGGCTCGGGCACGCTGCGCGGCACGTACTGGGCCTGGCCTCCGCTGCGGTAGGGGGCGGCGACCAGGCGCCGTGCCGCGTGGTTCGACACGGCGATACCGAGGTCCGTGCGCAGGATGTGCAGGCACAGATCGATGCCGGAGGCGGCGCCTGCCGATGTCAGGACGCTGCCCTCGTCGACGAAGAGGACGTTCTCGTCGACCCGGACGAGCGGGTGCTTCGCCGCGAGGGCCCGCGCGTAATGCCAGTGTGTCGTCGCGCGCTTGCCGTCGAGCAGGCCCGTGGCCGCGAGCGCGAAGGCCCCCGTCGAGATGGCGGCGAGCCGCGTGCCCCGTGCGTGGGCCGCGAGCAGCGCGTCGACGACGGACCGCGGCGGGTCCTCACGGTCGGGAAACCGGTACCCGGGGATGAAGACGATGTCCGCCCACGCGAGCGCGTCCAGGCCGTGGGCGACGTGGTACGACAGCCCGTCACCGCCCGTCACCAGCCCGGGCGCCGCCCCGCACACCCGCACCTCGTACGGCATGCTGGCCCGCGTCGTGAACACCTGCGCCGGGATTCCGACGTCCAGCGGCTTGGCACCTTCGAGCACGAGGACGGCGACGCGTTGCAGACGGGGGGACGGCACGGGACACAGGGTACGAGAGTGGGCCGTACGACGGCGGGCCCCTTTCGTCGTACGACGACGGGCCCCGCCGGTGGGAAACCGACGGGGCCCGCTGCCCAAGGGCGTGTGGCCGGTCGGTGTGTCAGTCCGTGCCGGACTCCATCGCGGCACGGTCCAGGGCCGCGTCCTCGTCCGAGACCTCCCCGCGGGAGGCGATCGCCTCCGCGCCGCCCTGCGGCATGGCGCCGATCAGACCGGTGGAGGCCGCCTGGGCCGCGCCGATCAGGGCGGGGTGCGCGGTGCCGACCATGCCGATCCCCGCGTACTGCTCCAGCCGCGCGCGGGAGTCCGCGATGTCGAGGTTGCGCATGGTGAGCTGGCCGATCCGGTCGGACGGACCGAACGCGGAGTCCTCGGTCCGCTCCATGGACAGCTTGTCCGGGTGGTAGCTGAACGCCGGGCCCGTGGTGTCGAGGACCGAGTAGTCCTCACCGCGCCGCAGCCGCAGCGTCACCTCGCCGGTGACCGCCGCGCCGACCCAGCGCTGCAGCGACTCCCGGATCATCAGCGCCTGCGGGTCCAGCCAGCGGCCCTCGTACATGAGGCGGCCGAGCTTGCGGCCCTCGTTGTGGTACTGGGCGAGGGTGTCCTCGTTGTGGATGGCGTTGACCAGCCGCTCGTACGCCGCGTGCAGCAGCGCCATGCCGGGCGCCTCGTAGATGCCGCGGCTCTTGGCCTCGATGATCCGGTTCTCGATCTGGTCCGACATGCCGAGGCCGTGCCGGCCGCCGATGGCGTTGGCCTCCATGACCAGTTCGACCGGCGAGGCGAACTCCTTGCCGTTGACCGTCACCGGACGGCCCTGGTCGAAGCCGACCGTCACGTCCTCGGGGGCGATCTCGACCGAAGGGTCCCAGAACCGCACGCCCATGATCGGCTCGACCGTCTCGACGCCGGTGTCCAGGTGCTCCAGGGTCTTGGCCTCGTGCGTGGCGCCCCAGATGTTGGCGTCGGTCGAGTACGCCTTCTCCGTGCTGTCGCGGTACGGCAGCCCGTGCGCGAGCAGCCACTCGGACATCTCCTTGCGGCCGCCCAACTCGGTCACGAAGTCGGAGTCCAGCCACGGCTTGTAGATGCGCAGGTGCGGGTTGGCGAGCAGGCCGTAGCGGTAGAACCGCTCGATGTCGTTGCCCTTGAAGGTGGAGCCGTCGCCCCAGATCTGTACGTCGTCCTCGAGCATCGCCCGGACCAGGAGGGTCCCGGTGACGGCGCGGCCGAGGGGCGTGGTGTTGAAGTAGGAACGACCGCCCGAGCGAATGTGGAACGCGCCGCAGGCGAGCGCGGCCAGCCCCTCCTCGACCAGGGCCGCGCGGCAGTCGACCAGGCGCGCGATCTCGGCACCGTAGCTCGTTGCGCGGCCGGGCACCGAGGCGATGTCGGGCTCGTCGTACTGGCCGATGTCGGCGGTGTAGGTGCACGGGACGGCACCCTTGTCGCGCATCCACGCGACGGCGACCGACGTGTCGAGACCGCCGGAGAAGGCGATACCAACGCGCTCGCCGACCGGAAGGGAAGTGAGGACCTTGGACATAGGAAGAGTATGCATCATTCCGTATGCCCATGCATAGTGCGGGCTCGCCACCGGCTCCTTCGGGACCGTCGGCCGCCTGCCGTCGCCGACGGGCCCCTTGCCGGAGGTCGCCCCGCAGCAGCGCGCCGGACGTCAGGCGGACGAGCCTGGGCGCGGCCGTCCGGTCGCGGTGGGCGGCGAGGGTCGCCGGGCAGCCGGCGGCGAGCGCGGCGATGCCGTCGGAGCCGGTGCCGGGGCGGACACCACCGGCCCGCCGGGCTCCGCGGAGCAACGCGGTCAGCACCTGACGGAACCGCCGTCCGACCGGCCGCGTGGGCCGGCCCCTGCGCCCGCTGTGGCGCCTTGGCGCCGCACCGCGGCACCCGCCCTCGCGCGCCGTCGCCGACAGCCTCCAAGCCGTCGTCACCCGCTGCGCGGCGGAGTCCGGCGGATCGGCGATGTGCACACTGCCGGGAAAGCCATTGACAGGCTGCCGGACTCCCCTAGTAGGTTCCCTTTCGGAACTTGGTGAGTACCGAAAGGGAACCTACTGTGCCTCAGCAGACGTGGACCGCGGTCGACGACTACTTCAACGGCCTGCTCGTTCAGGAGGACACCGCCCTGCTCGCGGCTGCCGAGAACAGCGACACGGCCGGGCTCCCGGCGATACAAGTGGCCCCCAACCAGGGCAAGTTCCTGAACCTGCTAGCCAGGCTCCAGGGCGCGCGCCGGATCCTGGAGATCGGCACCCTCGGCGGCTACAGCACCATCTGGCTCGCGCGCGCCCTGCCCGAGGACGGCCGCCTGGTCACGCTGGAGAGCGATCCGGACTACGCCGCCGTCGCCGCCGCCAACATCGCCCGCGCCGGCCTGGAGCACGTCGTCGACGTCCGCGTCGGCAAGGCCCGGGACTCGCTGCCCCGGCTCGCAGCCGAAGCCGCGGGCCCGTTCGACCTGGTCTTCATCGACGCCGACAAGCCCTCCAACCCGGAGTACCTGGAGTGGTCCCTGAAGCTGACCCGGCCGGGCAGTGTCATCGTCGGCGACAACGTCGTCCGCGACGGCGCCGTCACCGACGCGGGCAGCGACGACCCCCGTGTCCAGGGCGTGCGCCGCTTCACCGAACTCATCGCGGCACATCCCCGGTTGACGGCCACCACACTCCAGACGGTCGGCTCCAAGGGCTACGACGGCTTCACCCTCGCCCTCGTCACGGGGTGAGGGAATCGGCGGGTGAGGGAATCGGCGGGCCCGCGTGCACGCCATCGGCGCTCACACGGGCCAGACCCCAGCCCCGGATCGGCCCTCGCGCGGGCGACTCCCCCGTCAGCTGCCGGTCAGCAGCCGCCGGACCACGTATCCGGCAGAGTCCACACCGGAGCTGCCTCCTTCGACCAAGGCCGCGACCGAGATGCGGGAGTTGTAGGCGGTGAGCCAGCCGTTGGTGTGGTCCCCCTCCTCCGCGGTGCCGGTCTTGGCGCCGACCCCCGCCAGTCCGCCCAGCCGCGGAGCCGCCGTACCGCTGGTGGCCACGTTGCGCATCATCGACTGCAGAAAGCCGGCCGTGCGGGCGGAGATGGGCCGGGGCGCGGGATCCTGGTGCTGGCCCGGCAGGATGATCGGCTGCTCGAAGCCGGTGTTGCGGACGGTGGCCGCCACGGATGCCATGAACAGGGGCGTGGCGGTGACCTTGCCCTGGCCGATGAACTGGGCCGCCTGGTCGCCGCCCTGCACGTCCGCCGGGATGCTCGGGTCGGTGGTGGCGACACCGCCGCCGATGGACCAGCTGCCCATGCCGAAGACGTTCACGGCCTCGTCGTGCAGGGCGGAGGCGTCGCCGTCGTGCACGAGGTGGTGGAAACCGTCCTTGATGAAGGAGGTGTTGCAGGACACCGTGAACGCCTGCGCGAGGGAGGCGCCCGGGTTGGCCCGCACGCCGGAGTCGTTGTGGAAGAGCTGGCTGTTGGCCGTCAGGGAGTCCGTGCACGGTGCGGGACTGTTCGGCGTGAGGCCTGCCTTGTCGAAGAGGGCCGCCGACGTGATGATCTTCATCGTGGAGCCGGGGGACTTGATGCCGTTGATGGCGATGTCGCCGTCGTCACCCGTGTGCGCGAGCGCGAGGATGTGACCGTTGCGCCAGTCGAGCGCCACGGTCCCGGCGGGCTTCTGCTGGAGGTGAGGGTCCTCCACGGCGTGCTCGGCCACCGCCTGCAGGCCGGCGTCGATGGTGGTCCTGACGATCGCCGGCCGGCCCTTGGTGAAGACCTTCAGCGTCTTCACACCCGCGCCGCCGCCGTCGACCACGGCCACGCCCGTTCCCGGGGTGCCGCCCGTGGGCTTCGCGTTCTTGCCGATCGTCGCCACGGCGTCCCGCAGCGAGGCGAAGCGGGACAGGTCGGTCCTTCCGTCGCTCGCGACGACCTTCGCGCTGGTCGAGCCGGCCGGCAGCTTGCCCGCGGTCAGCGACTGGCCGTCGCCCAGGCCCGGATAGAGCACCGAGTTGTTCCAGTGGACCGCCAGCTGGCCGTTCGTGCTCTTGCGCACCGCGACCGCGCTCGGATAGCTCCAGGTACCGCCCGCGACCTCGGCGCTGACGTCGAAGGTGACCTTGGTGGCGCCCGGCGTCACGGATGAGGGCCCCGCGGACAGGATGTGATCGAACGACAGCTTCTTCAGGTGCAGGCCGTCGGCGTAGGCCCGCAGCGCCTGCGAGGCGGTGTCCGGTCCGTCGGTGTCGCTCGCCGCGCCGTCCAGGTGCCGCTGGGACCAGCTGTCCAGGAACGCGCGGGTCAGGTTCTTCGCCTCGGCGCCCGACGGCGGCGTACCCGACACCGCCGAGGGGTCGAAACCGCGCGCTTCCTTGGTCGTGTCGTCACCCGCTGAACCGGAGGTCAGGCCATGCATGATGTTGTAGGTACCGATTCCCCCGAGGGCGAGCAGCGCGGTGCACGTACCGGCGAGGCCGATCTTCACAGCTCTGTTCATGCAGGGGATCGTATGGATGTTCCATGAAAGCGTGTGCCGATAGCCGGGAGATCGTTATCGGAACGTCAAATTGGGGTTGCGCATTCATCGGCAGACGCACGAAGCACGGGACGCATCCGGCCGCCCCGGACGACACCGCCGACATCACCGAGGACGTCACGCCCTGCCGTGCGGTCGTCTAGCCGCCCGAGGCCACCGTCTTGAGTTCGGCCAGCGACTCCCGGATCAGCTGCCCCATCGGGCGTTCCTCGGCCGGTGCGATCCAGCGTTCGAAGGCGACCTTGAAGACGGCGACCGCCGCCTCGGCGGCGAGGCTCGCGTTCGGCTCCACGACGCCGCGGCCGCGCAGGGTGCCGGTGAGCGCCGCCGCCAATGAGGCGAGCTTGATCAGTTCGCGTTCCCGGAGTTCCGCGTTCGCCGTGATCACGGCATGCCGTCGGCGGGCGAACTCGCGCCGGTCGGCGAACATCTCCGCGACGGCGTCCAGCCCGACCGTCAGCGCCTCGAGTGGCGCCGCGGACCGGGGGGCACCGGCCACCGCCCCCACGAACAGGTCCTCCAGCTCACCGGCGCCGGCGAACAGCACCTCG
The DNA here is from genome assembly GCF_055603265.1 of Streptomyces sp. NPDC037288. Classification (NCBI taxonomy): domain Bacteria; kingdom Bacillati; phylum Actinomycetota; class Actinomycetes; order Kitasatosporales; family Streptomycetaceae; genus Streptomyces; species Streptomyces sp. NPDC037288. Next base: position 26,564 of record NZ_JBVJVY010000022.1, on the reverse strand, counting down.
CGCTTGTCGGCGTAGTGCCGGAAGAAGGTCCGCTCGGTGAGCCCGGCACTCTTGGCGATCTCCGCCACGGTGGTCTGCTCGTACCCGCGCTCGGCGTAGAGCGCCAGTGCGGCCCTCGCCAGGCGTCCACGCGCGTCCGGCTCCCATCTCCCCATGCGGAGATCCTACGTGATGACAGGGGCTGACATCAGGTGTAGCGTCTATGACAGTCACTGACATCAAGTGGGGGGTCTCCCATGCGCATCTTCGTCACCGGCGCCTCCGGCTGGATCGGATCCGCCGTCGTACCCGAACTCATCGAGGCGGGGCACCAGGTCACCGGGCTCGCCCGCTCCGACGCCTCCGCCGCCGCGCTCGGCGCGGCGGGCGCCGAGGCCGTCCGCGGCACCGTCGACGACCTCGACGTCCTGCGGGACACGGCCGCCGCCTCGGACGGGGTGATCCACCTCGCCTTCAAGCACGACATCGCCTTCAGCGGCGACTTCAAGGGCGCCGCCGAGGCGGACCGCCGAGCCGTCGACGCCTTCGGGGAAGCGCTCGCCGGTACCGGCCGGCCCTTCGTCCTCGCCTCCGGCGTGGCAGGCCTCGTGCCCGGACGGGTGGCGACCGAGCGGGACATGCCCTCGTTCGACGGCTCGCCGGTCTCGATCCGGGCGGTCACCGCGCAGGAGGTGCTCGCGTTCGCCTCGCGTGGCATCCGCTCCTCCGTGGTCCGGCTCGCGCCGACCTGTCACGGCGAGGGAGACAACGGATTCATGACCATGCTGGTCGCGCTCGCCCGCGAAAAGGGCGTCTCCGGCTACATCGGCGACGGCGCGAACCGCTGGCCGGCCGTCCACCGTCTCGACGCCGCTCACCTCTTCCGCCTGGCGGTCGAACGGGCCCCGGCCGGATCGGTGCTGCACGGTGCCGCCGAGGAGGGCGTCACGATCCGTGCCGTCGCCGAGGTGATCGCCCGGCACCTCGACGTACCGGTGACCTCCGTGACCCCCGAGGCCGCGGCCGGGCACTTCACCTGGCTGGCAGATTTCCTCGGCCTCGACGCGCCGGTGTCGAGCACCCTGACCCGCGAACTGCTGGACTGGGAGCCGACGCAGCCGGGCCTCCTCGAAGACCTCGAGAAGGGGCACTATTTCCAGGCCTCGGCCGCCGGCGCCTGACATGACCTCCGGCTGACGGACCAGGAGAAGCAGGCACGCTACGGCCGGGCCGTCGGCCAGGGCGGGACGACCGGGACGACGGGGGCGTCACGGCAGAAGACGGCGGCTCTACGGCTGGACAGGGGCGATCGCCACATCACCCGGCTCGGCGCCACGGCCGTAACCGCGATCGCCGGTCTCTGCGACGGCCACCCACACCTCCCCACCCGCAGGAACTGGAACGCAGAGCGCGGCCCCGGTCCCACGTACGCGGCTGCGATGCGACGGGCGGACCGAGGCGGGGTGCCCGGCGGCCTCGTCGGCATACCGGGGCCCCGGCACTATCAGGCGCCGGGCATCTCCGAGGGCTCCGCCGGTACCCGTCCTTCATGCCTTCTCCGGCGGGCAGGGGTGGAGTTCCCCGTTCTCGCTGTCGAGGTGGGTCAGGTAGGCACTGAGACGTGTGGCGGCGTGCAGCATGGCGAGGCCCTGGGCGGTGAGTTTTCGTTGCCAGGTGTCCAGGGAGGCGGCCAGCGCCTCCGTGCCGCCGGCCGTGCGGATCTGCTGGACCACGGTGGCGATGTGGTCGAGGAGATGACCCCCGCGCCGCAGGAGGTGTGCCAGTTCGGCGTCACGGATGTCGTCGGCGTGGAAGACACGGTATCCGGTCGCCGGGTCCCGGGCGGGCGTGAGGATGCCGGCGCTTTCCCAGTTGCGCAAGGTCGCCGGGGTGACGTCGAGTTGGTGCGCGAGTTCGCCCACGGTGCGGGTTCCGGGGCCGGGTGCGGGATCTGCGGCAGCCGGGGGCTTTGCTGTCAGGTGGTTCACCGCTGCGCGCACGGCTTCGAGGGTCTCCCGGTCGCGGAGCAGCTGGGCGTGGCCGCGGTCGATGATCGTCAGGGCGTCGTCGCGTTCGTCCCGGTGGACGGCGTTCATGATCTGGCCGGCGGCGGCGTACCCGTACGCCGGGACCAGCGAGAGGTAGGCGTGCAGTGCTGCCGCGTGCACCTCGGTGTAGATCCGGTAGCCGCTGGGCGTGCGCTCGGCGGGCGGGATGAATCCGTGCCGCTCGTAGTTGCGCACGGCCTGGGTGGAGATGCCGTGCTCGCGCGCGAGATCGGTCGGTCGCAAGGTGATCACCGGTTGAGACTTTATCCCAGCTGTCGCCCCCGAAACAGCCCGATCCGAGCGCAACAGCCTGCCAAAGCCTCAACTGTTCTTTCAAAGATACGATTGAGGTCCATGAGTCAGGACATCCGAGACTTCGTGACCCCGGCATGCGACCTCTTGGCGCTCGGTGAGCCCACACACCGGGAACCGGCGTTCGCCCGGGTCCGCAACGAACTGTTCGCCCAGCTGGCCGACCGTGGCTTCCGCTCGATCGCCCTCGAAACCGATCGCGTGGCGGCCCTCGCCGTGAACGACTACGTCCAGGACGGAACCGGAGACCTCGACGCGGTCATGCGCGAAGGCTTCTCCCACGGCTTCGGGGGCCAGGAGCCCAACAGGCGGCTGGTCAGCTGGATGCGCGACCACAACAGGAACCGGCCGCCGGAAGAGCGCCTGGCCTTCCACGGTTTCGACGCGCCGCTGGAGAACTTCAGCGCACCCAGCCCCCGGACCTATCTGGAACACGCCCGCGACTACCTGGGACTCGACCTCGACCTCGCGGCACTCACCGGCGACGACACACGGTGGAGCCGGCCGGACGCGGTCCTGGACCACACCATGTCACCCGGCGCCACGGCCGAGGCCGGGCGACTGCGGTCGATCGCCGACGACATGCACCTCGCGCTCTACGGACGGGCCCCGGAACTGATCGCGGCGACATCCCGCGAGGACTGGGTCGGGGCCAGGACACATCTCACCGCCGGCCTGGGCCTGCTGCGCTACCACAGGCAGTCGGCGCAGCCCCTCGAACCGGGTTCCCGGGAAGCCTGCCTGCTCGCCACCCGCGACGCGCTCATGGCCCAGAACCTCCTGGACATACGGGCCATCGAGGAGGAACGGGGCGCGACGCTGGTCTTCACGCACAACTTCCACCTGCAGCGCAACGCGAGTGCCTGGCGTCCGGGGGACCTGGGCGCGCAGTGGTCCGGTGCCGGCGCCATCGTGGCCGCTCTGCTGGGCGAGCGGTATGTCTGCGTCGCCGGCAGCCTGGGCCGCAGTGAGGCTCTGGGACTGCGGGACCCCGCTCCGGACACCCATGAGGGTCGCCTCCAGAGGCGTATCACCACGTGGGGCCTGGAACCGGCCACCGCGGACCCGTCCGCCCGCACACGCACGGACACACAGCCGAGGCAGGGCTACTTCCCACTCGACCGGCCGACCCTCGGCGCGGTGGACGCGGTCCTGCACATCAGCGACGGCATGACCGCGGGCACACCCGCACACACCTGACGCGGCAGGAGGACCGGAGCCCGCGCCGCCGGGCCGCGCACGCGGCATGACGATGCCCATGCACACAACCGCCGAAAGGCCCATGCCGCGTGAACGGCCCGGCGCGCCGCCCGTTGAACCGGCCTTCCCGACCGACACGCCCGCTGCTGCCTTCCTGTTTGACCGCGTACGGCCGGTCGCCCCCTAGGCTGGGTCCGTGACCGGCGAGACTGATCTGCAGACACTGCTCAGCGGCATGCGTCCGGAACTGAATCCGGGCCACTATGTCTTCACCATGGCCGAGGGAGGCGTGCCGTCCGGTGTCACCCCCGTGGTGACGGTCGCCGAGCAGGAGGGCCTGGCCCTCGTCGTTCCGCGGGCGGAGGCGGACGCGGCGGGGATGGCGTACGACTACGTGGCCGGATGGATCACCTTGCGGGTGCACTCCGCGCTGGCCGCGGTGGGGCTGACCGCGGCCGTCGCCCGCGCCCTCGCCGACGCGGGCCTGAGCTGCAATGTGGTCGCCGGTTTCCATCACGACCACCTCTTCGTGCCCTACGACGACACCGAGCGGGCCATGGAGGTCCTCCAGCGGCTGTCCCGCAGCTCTGCCTGAGCCGCTGGACGACAGTGACTCCCGCGTCGATGGACCGAGTCCGGGTTCGCGGCCCTGCGCTGCCTCGACCCACCCGCCCAGGGCTGCGCGACGAGCCACGGACAGCGGCCCGGCCCTTCCGTCGTCGGCTCAGACGGGCATGATCAACGTCTGCACGAAGTCGACGGCGCCTTCTCGCTGGTAGAAGCGCACGGCGTCCTCGTTGCCCGCGATGACGGAGATCTTCATGACCTGGACGCCCGACTCGGCAAGATGCTCGCGCGCCGCGCCGATGAGGGCCCGCCCCACGCCGGCGTCGCGAGCCCCGTCATCGACCACGAGGGTTTCCAGCACGCCGACCTGATCTCCCCACTGCCACGAGCCGGCCCCCTCGACGACGCGCACGACCGCATAGCCGAGCAGACGATCCACGTCCCGCGCGACCAGCACCCTGGTGAGCGGCTCCCCCATCCACCGGAGGTACTGCCCGCGCCGCAGTCGCCATGAGTCCGCGGGTGAGCGAACAGCCCCCAGACTCGCCAGATGTCCCGCCTTGCTGCTGTGATGGTCGAGCAACTGCCTCCAGAGGAACTCCAAGCGGTCGACGTCAGGAGACGCCAGAACATCGATCACGGGATTCACACCGGGCAGCGTAACCAGCGATACCCGCTCGGATACAACTGTTGACCGGGTCGGCCACCGCAGGACAGCGAGGACCCGGTGGACGTGTCATGCTCCGCGAACCGGTCCTCCGCCCCGCGCTGAGCCCCGTCACGAGCGCGAGACCGTCGGCTTCCAGTGGTGTTCCGGGTCCAGGCAGAAGTGCTCACGCCAGTGGGCTCGTGCGTCGGCCGCGGCGCCACACATGCGGCCAGGACACCGTCCACCTCGATCGCCTCGGTGTACGCCGGCGCGAACCCGTCCCGCAGCCGCTGGCGCACCCGGTGCGTGTCGTACCGTCCGCTCGGCGACGTCCAGCCGCGATGTCCCGGTCCACCTGTTCCTCCTGAGCGGCATTGAGTGCCCGGGCCGCATCGCCCCAACGGCCGCAGGAGAGGGGGGCGATGACAGGGAGGTGCTCGCCTGCGTCCTCGAGGAGGAGTGGCACACCTCGGCGCAACGCACAGGGTTCACTCAGTAGAAACAGGTTGGCCCACCCGTATCATCCATGTGTCGGGACACCCCCCACAGGAAGCCTCCCCGCTCTGCCGGGGAACCCGCAGTACAACTCCCGCTCCCCACTTGCCGCAACCGGAGGCAAAGGAGCGCACCCCACTCATACCGTCGGAGCGACAGATGCCTGAGCCCACCACCCCCGTCACCGAGTTGACCTCGCAGTACGTCAGCCAGGTGACCAACGACCTCGAGCGCAACGTCAAGGAGCAGGAGCGCATCTCCGCCGAAATCGTGGCGCTGCAGGAACAGTTGACGGCCCTGCAGCATGATCACACCATTCTCACGAGCATGCAGCAGGCACTCGGCGTGACCTCGGTGGGCGCACCCACCACCACCGACGGCGCCGTGGTGCCCGGCCCGCGGCAGCAGACCACCGCCACCTCCGGCGCACGCCGGGCGCCGAAGAAGGCGACGGCGGAGCAGTCCGAGTCCCGTAAGGAACAGTCCGAACCGAGGAAGCGGTCCGCCAAGAAGCCTGCGGCGACCAAGCCGACGGTGAGCAAGCCCACGGTGACCAAGCCCGCCGCGACCAAGCCCGCGGCGAAGAAGGCGGCCACTCAGACGGCTCAGCCCACGCTCGTCGAGCTCGTCCGGCGCCATCTCGCGGACCAGCAGGAGCCGCGCTCCGCCGCGGAGGTCACCGAGGCGCTCGAGAAGGCACATCCCGACCGGGCGATCCAGACCAAGGTCATCCGCACCACTCTGGAGAACCTCGTGGCCCGCAACAGCGCCCAGCGCACCAAGCAGGGCTCGTCCGTCTTCTACACCTTTCCCGCCGGTTCGGAGCCGACGGCGGCGAACGCGGAGGAGCCCCAGCCCGACGCTGCCGAGTGACCGCGTTCCCCTCGCCCCGTCCTGACCGTATCTGAGCGCGGTTGAGGTACCTCGGCCCTCAGCCCGCTCGGGGCGGGTTCCGGTCGGCATCGAAGGGTGTCGCCGAGTCGCGGGGACGGGGCCGGTCCGGCACGGCCGTACGCCCCGCGCCCCGCATGAAGCCGGTCCAACTGACGTAGTGTCAGACATGGTCGGCGCTGCCTGCGGCTCACTGGCCGGCGCCGGCCCTCTGTCGCGTCTGGTCGAACTCGTTCACCGGGTCGCCCGCGGTCTGCCAGGGCCATGTGGTGACGACGCCACTGATCACCTCGAAGACGGAGCGCGCCTCGGCGCGCCGGTCCGCGGCCATCAGCGCGTAGGCGAGGAGGTTGAGGTCGGCGAGCGCCTTGGCGTGACGGAGGAAGCCGGGCTGGCCCCATGTGTGTGCCACGCGGTCGAGCGCCTGCGCGGCCATCGCCTGGGACCAGTGGTTGCGCGCGACCAGTGCCTCGAATCCGCCGCGGTCCAGGATGGAGTGGTACTGGAGGACCTGGGCGGTGAGTTCGGTCGCGACACACGGCGCGTTGGCGGGCATGCGGGCGCCCAGGCTGTCCACGAACTCCAGGACCTGGATACGCGACCCCGCCTCCTGTGGGCTGAGGTAGGCCAGCATGCTCAGATAGGCCTCGCGGTTCCAGCGATCGCGTGCGAGCACCTCGTTCCACACCCCGAAGACCTGGGACTGCTCCCGGCGCTCCAGGCGTGCCACCGCGAGCAGAGCCACCCAGGGAGTGGGGTCGTCCGGAGCGAGTTCGGCGGCCCGCAGACAGGCCTCGATGGTGCCGTCGGGGTCTTCCAGGCGCCCCTGGGCGCGGCCCTGCGCCACCTGGGTCCAGGCATGCAGGACGAGCGCGTTCGCGCTGTGGGGCTCCCGCGTGACCCAGGACCGCGGCAGATGGGATCCGGCGAGGTAGCCCGCGAGGACGTCCACGCGATGCGCCCGGCGGTCCCAGTCCCCCGGGTCCTGCTCCAGGAGCCGGGACATCTGCGCCACACACAGCTCGGTGGTGCCGAAGGTGCCGGTCCTGGTCGTCGCCGCGAGAGACTTCAGCAGCTTGCCCAGCTCCTGGTCGTCGAGCTCCGGAGCGAGGCGGGCTTTTCTGCGGCGACTTGAAAGAAATGCCATGGCCGGAGGCTAGGGCGAATCGGTGAGGACACAAGGGCTGGGCCGAGATCGTTATGGTTTACACGTATCATCCGGCATCCGTCCGGGCGAGGGTCGTGTTGCCGCAATTCCTGGTGCCGGACAGGAGGCGGATGACTGCGATCCGGCGGCGTGCAGCGGTACGGCGCGGAAGACCAGCGCCGCCGCGACCGCCACGCCCGCCGCGGTTGCCAGGGCGCCGGGGAGGGACCAGGCCGTGAGCGGGCCGGCGATCGCCGCGCCCGATGCGAAACCGGTGATCTTCAGGCTGGCACCGGTGGTGAAGATCTGGCCGCGCAGACGGTCCGGAGCCTCCCGGTGGCGTACCGCGAACAGGGCGGTGAGCTGCGGTCCTTCGCCGATTCCGGCCAGCAGCAGGGCCAGGACGAGCACGGCGGGCCGGGCCGTCGCCGCCAGGGCGAGCGCGCCGGCCTGGAGCAGGGCGCCGGCCCAGATGATCGAGTCGGGGGCCATGGCCTGAGGGAACCGGGCCAGTACGGCGTTGGCCGTCAGAGCCGAGACGGCCGCACAGGACAGCAGCAGCGCACCTCGGCCCGCTCCGCCGAGAACACGTTCACCCAGCAGCGGGACGCAGGCCGTCAGCATGCCCTGCGCCGCACAGCACAGGACCGAGAGCAGGGTCGCCCGCGCCAGCCGGCGTTTCCTGACGATGACCCGCATTCCGGCGGCCAGGTCGCCGACCAGCGAGCCCCGCTCCCCTTCCCGCACCCGCTCAGGACGTCCCGGCAGGGTCCACGCGGCGGGCGCCGCCACGCCGATGAGTGCCGCCGAGACCACGACGGCCGCTGACGCGCCCAGGGCCTCGGCCACGCCACCGGCAAGACTCGGACCGGCCAGGCTCGCCATGCCGAAGGTCATGGCATCGAGGGCGTTGGCGCGTGGCAGCCGGTCACCCGCCGCCACGCGCGGCAGCTGCCCCGTCCAGCCGCCCGACAGCGCGGGTCCCAGCGATCCGGTCAGTACGGCGATGACGACCGTGACCGTGGGCGGAAGCCGGCCGAGCCCCACGAGGATCGCCACCAGCCCGGTCGCATACAGGACGAGCGCCACGGCGAGCAGCCGTCCCGGCCACTGGTGCCGGTCGAGCGCCGCCCCGAGCACCGGGCCCCCCGCTGCCGCCGCGACCGTGATACCCGCGAGCAGCGCCGACGCTTCGGAGACCGACCCGGCGACGGCGAATCCCGCCAGCATGAGCGCCGGTCCGGACATCTCGTCCCCGGCCCGGGCCACCCCTGCCCCCGCGCAGTACGAAGCCATCGCGTAACGCCGAATCATGCACTTGACGTTACGGAGGTAACTCAAATCTTCGCAATATGCGTTACATTGCGCTGGTGTCCTCCCGTAACGCCGCCGACGGCGACTGGGCCACCCGGCACTCCGTCCTGGCCATGGCTCGCCGCACCGCCGCCCTCGTCAACGCCCTCGCCGAGGACCGCCCCGCCCCCGGCGACGTGGCGGAGGTCCTGCGCGCGTACGGCGAGAGGGGCCCTGCCGACCTCACGGCCGGTGAGGTCGCGCGGATGCGGGACGCCGCCGACCGGCTGCGGGAGGTCTTCGCCGCCGAGCACGCCGACGACGCGGCCGTCGCCCTCAACCGCCTCCTGGGTGCCCACACCAGTCGGCTCCGCCTGACCTCACACGGGGGCGGCACGCCCTGGCATCCCCACCTCGACCATGACGACGACGCCCCCTGGGACGAGTGGTTCCTCGCCTCGTCCTGCCTGGCCCTGACCGTTCTCGTGTGGGACCGCCAGCTCCCGCCCGGCAGGATCTGCGCGTCGGGCGCCTGCCGGAACGTCTTCATCACCCAAGGGCCGGGCCCCGAACGCCGCTACTGCTCCCGGCGCTGCGCGACCCGCGAGCGGGTCGCGGCCCACCGGCGTGCCCGCTCCGCGCCCTCACCCGGGTGACCGGCGGCTCGGCCGCGCGGGGCCGGTTCGTCACGGCGGCGCGCCCGGTGGGCCACGCCGACGCGCCGCGGTCGTCCGTGGAGACGCGGTCACGCTGGAAGCCGACCTTCTTCTCCAGGACCCGGAACGACGGCGCGTTCCAGGTCCGCACCGTCGCCCACAGCCGGCGCCGCCCGGTCGCGACAGCCGCGTCGAGCACGGCGGAGGCCGCCTCGGTCGCATGGCCGCGCCCCTGCGCACGGCCCCGCTCGGCGACGAGCGCACGACGAGTCTCGGCATCCGCCTCCGTCCACGGCCGCTGGATCAGCCGAGGACTCTTGTGGGGGAGCGGGATGGGCGCACAGGCGGTGGTCATACCGGCGCCGTAAGATCCCAAAGGCCCATCGGAACAGCGTTTCTGCAGTTCAGCGGGGGGCCTTGGGGGCTCTTCCAGCCTTGGGGGAGCCAAACGGGGAGCCATGGCGCCGAAATCAGAGGCTGTCTGGGGTCTCGTCCTCGATCACATCGTCGTCGTCCCCAAAGATGTCATCCATGGCTTCCGCACCCTCGGAGATGACCGGTCGCAGTTGCTTCCGATAGACCCTCTCGGTCGTTCCGCTGCCGTTGTGTCCAACGAGGCGAGAGATGACTTCGATAGGGATCCCGTGGTCCGACAGCACGGACACGAAGCTTGTCCGTAGCTCACGCGGGGTCCACTCCATCGGGTTCTCGAAACCAGCCTCCTTGAGCAGAGTCCTGAAGTTCCGGCGCACGTTCAAGGCACTGCGGAGTTCACCTGTCTCCGTCGGGAAGACCAGTCGCTCATCGGTCCACTCATCGCCGGCCGCGAGGCAAGCAGCCTGTTCGCGACGCTTGTGAGCCCTCATTACGGTGACGGTCTGCTGCGGCATCGCCAGCGAGCGTCTGCTCCTCCGGGTCTTCGTGTCGCCATGCCGTCGTACCGAGCGCCACACGTCCACGTGCGGCTTCTGCTTTCCGGAGCATGTCAGATGAACGTGCGACCAGGTCAGGGGCCGTGCCTCTTCCGGCCGAACCCCCACGAGCAGGGAGAGGACCACGTAGGCGTGGATCCAGGTGCCTTGCTTCGCGCGAAGAACAGCCGCACCTTGCTCCAAGGAGAGCGACTTACTCGGCCGCCCGGCTCGCCCTTCCGGTACCTCGACCAATTCAGCGACGTTGCGCACGGCCCTACCTCGCCTCTGAGCATGGCTGATCGACCGTCGAAGGACAGAGTGCACCATCTTCAAGGACTGGGTTGCGAGAACCTCGGCCTCAGCCTCCAACCACTCATCCAGATGGTCAGCTTCGAGGTCGCACAGCTTGCCCTTGCCCAGCTGAGGGATGATGTGGTTCTCGGCGAGGCTCTTGTAGGTGTCGACGCTGGTTACTTCCCTCCCCTTAAGTCCTTGGGCAAGCCAGTCGGTCACTGCTTGAGCAACGGTGTAATTGGCCGGCGTCTTGACGCCAGCAGCCAGCTCCTTTCTCAGCTGGCGGAGCTTCTGACGAACTTCGGCTTTCGTCTTGCCCGACACCTTGGGCCGATTGCGTTTGCCAGCTGGGGTGTAGCCCAGAGATACGGCGCCGATGTACCTGTTCTTGGACTTGTCCCAGTAGATCGAGTCGTCGCCGTGCCCGGCCCTGGTACGCCCCTTGGGCGTCTCAGTCATGCGCTCTCGCCTTCCAAGAAGAACAGGGCCACACCCGGAGGTGTGGCCCTGTGTTGTTGCTGGAGCTAAGCGGCGGCTTCAGCCTCGCGCTTGAGTAGTTCGACGTATTCGTCGATCCACTCGCTGGGGACCAGACGCCGGCGACCACAGCGGACCGTGCGAAGTCGCCCGAGCCGTATCTCGTCGTAGGTCGTGGTGCGGCCGATCCCGATGAGCGCGGCTGCGGCTTCCACGCTGTGAAGACGGCGCTGTGCCGGAGAGGCGGTGGCAGCCGAATCCATGGGTTCCTCCCTCATAGATCGCTCGCTGTGTAAGCCCTCGGGGAGTCCGCAACATCCGCCACGCCGCAACATCGCAGGTCAGCGGCTTGGATCTGTTGCGGATGCCGGTTGTGTTGCGGATAGGTGCCGCCGCGTGGTGCGCGGCGGCACTCTGGGTTGGTGGGGCGGTCAGCCTGCCATGCGGAGTTGGCGTGTGTCGGTTTCCGCGTGCATGCGGCGGCTTTCGAGGGGCTCTTCCGCCACAGATTCACCCCCGCTGGCCTGCTGTGTTGCGGCTGTTGCGGCTGTTGCGGACTTCTCGGGGGGAGGGGGGCAGTAGCGGGCCCAGGCGTCGGTCAGGTCGTCCGCGTAGTAGCCCTTCGGGGTGCCGCTGCCGATGCGGATACTCCGGGGCTTGATGGGGGTGTTGTCGGGGCGGACGTACTGCTTCAGAAGCTTGGACAGGCCGCGGGTCGTGAGTGGTTTGCCGTCGTCGTTCAGGTCGGCCCAGGGGGCGTCATCGAGTCCGAGGAGGACTTCGAGGATGGCGGCGGTGGGCATGCGGTCGGCGCCGCAGAACACCTTGTCCCGCAGGTCTTTGAGCAGGCGGACGCCGAGGGAGGCTTCGTGGCCTTCTCCTGCGGCTTTGATGAGTTCGACGCAGGCGGCGCGGGCGCGCTTGGGCCAGTGGCCGCCGGCTGCGTCAGCGACCGCGAGGAGCGGTTCCCACACGTCGGCGGGCCGGTCGGAGACCCCGTCGGGCATTTCCGGCCAGGCTTCGGCAATCTGGTCGTGCACGGTGGTGGCCCAGTCGGCGAGCCGGTCTCGCAGGACGTGGCCCTGCTTTTCGTGGATGCGCCGGCGGTACGGTTCGGCTTTCTCGTTGGGGGCCTTCTTGCGCATCCGGATGATGACCGAGCGGGTCAGGATCGTGTCCGGCAGAGAGCCGAGTCCGGCCATGGCGACCGCGCAGAACGAGGAGAACCACTCGGTGGACTGGTTCGAGCCGTCCCCGACGCAGCGCAGGGACTTGGCGCCGCGCCGGTAGCCGGAGTTCAGGAATCCGCGGACCTCTTCGTTGCCCCCGGCTTTGGGTCCGAAGACGGTGTCGATCTCATCGAACAGCAGCGTCGGTGTTCCGCCCTCAGCCTCCACGAGCCGGAACAGGGCGTTGGCGGAGGCGTTGACGGTGGTGGCCGCACGCGGGGTGAGGGTCTCCACGATCTCCAGGGCGCGGGACTTGCCCGATCCGGGCTCCGGGGAGAGGAAGGCGAGGCGGGCGGTGCCGTCGAATGCGTCAATCAGGTGGGCGTGCGCGTCCCACAGGGTGACGGCGACGTAGGCGGCCTCGGTGGGGAAGATGTTGAAGCGGCGGTGGAACGCTTCGACTTCATCGAGCAGGGCGGCGCCGTCGATGGACGAGGCAAGCGGCTTGACGCTGGTCATGCGGCGTTCCTCCTTTCGGTGTGCTGGCCGGGCGTGCTGGTGCAGGAGTCCCTGTGCGCCTCGTACTCGGTGACCAGAGCGGCCACGGCGTGTTGTCCGACGGCGGTCCCGGTCTGGCCGCAGGCACAGGCGTAGGCGGCGGTGGGGGTGGCGCCGTAGCGCTTGGACCAGCGGGTGCCGTCGTAGTGGTGGCGGTAGACGGGCGGGGCGGAGATGCGGATGCCCGGCCTGTCTGGTGTCGGGTCGTCGGGGGTGCGGCGAGGCTGATCGGTCGGGTGCGGGTCAGAACGAAGAACTGAAAGGACGGCCTGGCGGCCGTCGCTCTTCGTGCCACGGCCCCCATCAGCGCCGCCCTGGGCCGGGCGCGAACCGGGTGGGGTGGATCGGGTGGGCTTTTCAGGGCGGGGGGTCATGCGGCGTCCCTGGGCCGGCAGGTGCGGATGGACCAGTCCAGGGCGCTTCGGATGGTGGCACGGCACTCGGCCGCCGGCAGTCCGGCCGCCTCTCCCCCCGCCTGAAACGCCTCCTCCACCACATCCCGCGGGATCTCGCCCCACGCGACGAACCGCCCCAGCGCGCGGGCGCCCTCCAGCAGCCGCGTGTTTCGGCCGCCCTCGCCGGTCTCGGCGACCGCGGCCACCTCACGGTCAAGAGCGACCCTGGCCCGCCGGGTGACCGAACCTGGCACGAGCAGCGGCGCGGACGCCGCCGTAGCGGGTCGGGACGGCTCAATGAGCAGTGACGTTAGCCAGTTGGGCAGTGCGGCAACCGGCGCGTCCTCCAGCAGCTCGTAGGCGCCGTCGGCGGTGGCGCTGCCGGGGGCGACGACGTAGCCGCCCCACGCGCGGGTGTCGATGTGCGGCCCAAGCCGATTGACACTGCTGGGCAGCCTCCCGTCAGGCGGGGCGGTGAAGTACAGGTGGCGTCCCCCGCGGGGAGTCCGCACCTGGTACGTGGGCGGAAGTTCCTCGTCGGCGCGCTCGCAGAGCGCGATCAAAGAAGCGGCGCCGTCAGGCGCTCCTTCTTCCTCTCCCGGCTTGCACACGTCCAGATCCACCACCAGCAGCCCGGCCGGACCGGTCGCGATCCCCACGTTGTACGGGGTGCGCGCCCACGCGGCATGGATCAGGTCCGGGTCGGTGGTGGCGCGCTGCTCCGGGGTGCGGTGTCCGCCCGCACAGCGCCCCGTTCCGGGGCAGGAACGCTCCGGGTGCCCGGCCGGGCGCTTGCTGCCAGGGTGGAGCGGGATGACGGGCCAGCAGCGCTCGGCTGAGCGGAGGGCGGAGGCCAGAAGGTGCAGGCTGTCCAGGTCGACCAGCGGCATGTCGGTGACGCTGATGGGGGTCATAGCGTGCCCCCCGAGGGATGAGTCATGCTGGAGTTCTCCAGATCTCTTGGATGGGACTGGATTGCCGGGGCGACCGCGTGTCTTTGGCGAGAGAGCCGGTCGCCCCGGGCGCAGTTAGAACGGCGGCTCGTTGCCCGGCTCAGGCCGGTTGTCCCCGGTGTTCCACGGGTCGCCGGACGGGGCACCACCGGTGGTGCGCTTGGCGTTGATCTGGACGGTGGTGAAGCGGACGGACGCGCCGATGTCATCGACCTCGACGGCGAGCATCGAGCGCTTCTCGCCCTGCTCGGTGGTCCAGTCGTGCTGCCGCATCCGGCCCATGGCGACGACGCGGGAGCCCTTGCTGAGGCTGTCGGCGACGTGTTCTGCGAGGGTGCGCCAGGCGGCGCAGCGGTAGAAGGCGGTGGTGCCGTCCTTCCACTGGTTGGTGTTGCGGTCGAAGCTGCGCGGGGTGACGGCGATGGTGAACTTCGCCAGAGCGGCGCCGCCCTCGGTGAACTTCAGTTCCGGGTCGTCGGTCAGGTTGCCTACGAGGGTGATCGGGGTCTCTCCGAACGACATGGGGTTCCTTCCGGGTTCAGCGGTTGAGTTCGTTGCGGTTGCGGGCGATCAGCCCGTACGCGGGCGCGGTGATCGTGTTGTTCTCCAGCCGGACCTGGCCGGAGTAGTGGTGATGGGTGACGGTGTGCGTGGCCTTGACCGAGCGCACCGCGGAGCCGATGGCGGCGGCGACCGCGGCCACGGCGGCGATGGGGAGGGTGACGAACAGGACGCTGGTCAGGGTCACGGCGGCGAATCCCTTGCAGGCGAGCCAGATGCCGCAGCCGATGCCGACGCAGGTGGCGCCGACCCCGATTCCGGCGACGGCCATCCCGGCGGCCCAGGCGGGGACGATCCGGCGGTCCGGCTGCGCGACCGGGGGTGTGCTGCCGTAGGCGGGCAGCGGGGTGTCATCGCGGTAGGCGGTCGGTATCTGCGGCACGGACCTGTAGGCCTCCGCGATGATCCGGCGGGCCTCCGCAGTGGCTTCGGCGTCGCTCATGCGCGGCTGCCAGGCCGCGGCGTCGTGGTCGGGCATGGCGGATCTCCTGCCGGGGTCAGGTGAGGTGGCGGGCGGCGTCGGCGAGCGCGGCGCATACGGCGCGCACGGGACCGGCGGCGCCGCTGCCGGCGGTGAAGAAGCCGAACAGGAACAGCACGAGGGCGCTGAACGGGCCGACGTAACGACCGCGCAGGAGGACGAAAGTCAGCACTCCGAAGAGGGCGACGGCGGACAGGGTCACGATCACGAGCGGCCTCCCGGAGAACGAGAAGCGGGCGGCATCCGGAGTGATGCCGCCCGCCCGCTTAGTTACGGTGTGTGGTTGTAGTGGCTACCGGCTAGTGGCTACTGGCGATCAGGAAAGGGCTGTTGAGGGGCCCTGTTGGCCGGTAGCGGGCCGTTCTAGTGCCTAGTGGCAAGTTGCCGGTAGGCAGTAGCCGGTAGCCGTCTGTGAGCGTTCAGGCGTGGTCGGGGTGGACGTAGACCGAGTGCGGTCCGTTGTCCCGGTAGACCAACTCGCCCCGTGCGGCTGCGGCCTTGAGGGCATCGCGCACGGCCTGCCGACTCCGGCCGACCCGGTCAGCGACAGCGGACGGTTTCATACCGGCCGCCCCCGCCCCGTGGATGGCGGTGATCGCGTCCGGCAGCCAGTCCGGCCCGTCCTCCCGCCCGGCCGGCGGCTCCGGGGTGCTGTCGCGCTCCTCGCGCAGCGCGGACAGGTTCAGCCCGTCCCGCCGGTCCGGCGCATTGGTCGGGCGGGGGGTGTGCGGATCGGGGGCGGTGGGGAACTGGGCGTCGATCTGCTCGCGGAACCGGGCCAGTTCCTCCTCGACCGGATCCCGTGCCGGCTCACCCCGGAGCGCGGACAGGTTCAGCCCCGAGCTACCCGGCCCCGGCGTCGGTTCGTTCTGGGCAGCATCGTTGTCGGGGGTGTGGTCGCGCATCCAGGCGGTGCGGTCGGCGTCCCAGCGGCGGACGTAGGCCGGTCCGGCGGCCTTGACGGAGATGTCGTCCAGGCAGGGGTGCCGGTCGGAGGTGGCGGCGATGATCTCGCGGATCTGGTTCGGCTTGATCCGCCACGCCTTGAACAGGGCGGCCGGGGACTCCGGGGTGCCCATGAACCCCGAGCCCTTGTACGGGGCTTGCTCGACGCGCAGGCCGCGGGAGCTGGGGAACATCTTGCCCAGGTCCATGCCCTCGGTCTCACCACCGGTCAGCGCGACGCGCACCTTGCCTTCCCGGCGGATCATCAGGTTGCCCAGCACGCTGCCGGTGGCTCCCAGCGCGGTCAGGACGGTGCGCAGGCCCATGGCGCGGGCGATCCGGATGACTTCGAGGATCTTCTCGGCCAGCTTGCGCATCTGCCGGTCGGTGCTGACCAGGATCTCCGCGCCCTCATCGATCACGAGCATGATCTGCGGAATGGTCCAGCCGATGGGGAGCAGGTCGGTGTTGTGGCGGGCGAGCAGGTCCTGGTAGGCCATCTTGCGGTGCTTGGCGACCCGTACGGCGGTCTCCAACATGAGCATCGCCTCGTCATACGTTCCGGCGAGCCAGTCGATGCCCGGCCGCGCCGGGCCGCCGTCCAGGGCTTTGATCTCGCCGTTGAGCGCGGGGAGGACCCAGGGCAGGCCCGCGCTTCCGGCGTTGAGGTCGATCACCCAGGTCAGGACGTCCTCGGCACGGGCGAACCCGGCGAGGATGCCGTGGACCAGGTTGGTCTTACCCGAACCGGTCGGGCCGACCACCAATGCGCACTGCTCGCGCAGGTAGACCGGGATGGGTTCGGCGTTGGTGCGGTACCCCCACGGGATCCCGGTCAGCACGGACAGCGTGGTGTAGTCGGTGGGGTAGGTGCGCTCTTCTTCCAGGACGTTGACGGTGGTCACGTCGATGATGACCCGGCCCTGGTGGATGCCGGGTGAGGCGGTGGCGGTGCAGCCGTGCGGCAGGTGGGCATCGGCCGACAGCTTCGCCGACTCGGCTGCGATCTTGGTGTAGGTGGCGCCGCCGGACGGGAGTTCGGCGTCGATGGAGAACCCGGCCCCGGTCGCCCACGCCTCCACCGCGAGGACGCGCACGGTGATCCCGCACACCCGCTGGATCCGGTCCGCCCACTCCGCGGCGATCGCCCGCCGGTCCGCGGACAGCTCCCTGGCGATCTGCCGCTGCTCGGCTGCGATGGCTTCCTCCTCCCGCGCCTCCTCATGCAGGGCAGCGGAGCGGGCGGCGGTGCCGATGCCGACACCGATGACGGCGAGGGATCCGAGAGCGGCCCAGGTCAGCGGGCCGTGGGTCATGGCCCAGGTGGTCCAGCCTGCGCCGACGAGCCAGCAGGCGGCGCGGGTGGCCAGGGTGCGGCCGGCGTTGCGTACCCGCAGGCCGGCGACGGTGTGTCCGAGGGCCCCGGCGGCGCCGACGGCGAGCGCCCACCCGGGCGGCATGGAGGTTGCGGCGCCGGTGGTGGCGACGGCGAAGGCTCCGGTGGTGGCGGACAGGGCGCCGGTCACGGGTCCGTGACCGGCGCTCCAGTCCAGCACCGGACCACTGCTGTTGTTGGCGGTGGCGGTGCTGGCCATGTCAGACGTTCCATCCCTTCTCGGCCTCGGTGCCGTTGCGGGGGTCCTCGTGACGGGCGATGTCCTGCTCGTGGACGCGGCGGAAGATGCCGGGCAGCTCCTCGGCCCCCTCGGCGGCCTTGCGCAGCAGCTCGTAGATGTCGTTGAAGCCGTTGGCGACCTCCTTCTCCAGCGGGAACTCACTGTCGGAGCGCTCGGCGAGGATCTGCATCACGTGGGCGACCATGTTCAGGGCCTCGGGCAGGCCCTCGACCATGGCGAGGATCTCCATGCAGCCGTCGGGCTCGTAGAGCATCGCGGCGGCCTGCATCTCGGTGGCGTGGTCCTCGAACCTGAAACCGGAAGCGGTTGACACCGGTGTTCCTTCCTCAACGTCGGGTGTGGCGGGGGCGGGGGTGTGAGTGGCCGGCCGCTCGACGCGGTCGGCGATACCGTCGGTGCCGTCCTGCTCGGCGGCGGCATCCGCCGCGGCCTCCTGCTCCTGCAGGCGTTCGCGGATCTCGGCGTCCTGCTCGGCGCGCTGCTCGGCGGCGGCGCCCACGATCCGCCGGTACAGACGGCGGCCGGGGTGGATCAGCCACGGGATATTGAGCCTGCGGCCAATCCAGGTGGTCAGGCAGCCCAGCAGGCCGACGGGCAGAGCGAGCAGGCCGGCAAGGAGCCGACGACGCTGGAAGCGCGCGGCGGACCGCCGCAGCGCCCGGCGGGCTGTCCTGCGGGCCGGTGCCCGGCGTACCGCAGCGCGCTGGGTGCCGACGGCGGCACCGGTACGGGCGTCCCGCCGGGCCCGGTTCCGGGCGATCGCAGCGTCCCGCGTGGCACGGGCCCGGCCCGCGGCACCTGCGAGCATCCGCCGGCCGAGACCGCGGGGACCACCGGTGCCGCCGGGGCGGCGTGCGGCGTTGGTGGCGCGGCCGTTGCGGCGGGCATCGGCGACCGCGCGACGGGCCGCTGTGGTCTGCGCCCGCCTGTCCGCACGCGAACCGGCCGCGGCTCGCTGCTGCGTCCGCAGGGCCCGCACCTGTCCCACTCGGCCCAGGCCCCGGCCTGCAGCGCCAGTCGCACGGCCGGACAGGCCGTGACCAGTGCCGGTGCGAGTTTTCCCGCCCACGACGGTGGTGCCGTGACGGAACGCGGCACCGGTGCCGCGTCGGTGCTGGCCGGGCACCCGGCCGGAGCGGCCACCCGTGCCGCCCGCGCGGGAAGACCCGGAGCGGCCCGCGGCACGGCCGGCCCCGCCAGTCGCCCTACGGGACGTTGTACGGGAGGCCGCGGCCCGGCCGGCGGCGCGTGCTGCGGCCCGCCGCGCCTCACGCCGAGGGCTGGGGGTGCGGGAACGGGTTGTGGCGAACGTGCCCAGGACGACGACGCCCGTCGCGGCGACGATCGCGGCGACGGGGCCGCCGGCCAGGGAGGCGGCGGCGACCGTGCCGACGGTGGCGTTCGCCCCCGACAAGGCGAGGGGGACGACCGGCCAGCCGCCGGGCGTGTGCTCCACCTCGGCCGCGGCCGACGTCTGCTCGGGCGGCGCCGGGGCGGGCGGGGACGTCTCGGGTGCGGCAGCCTCGACGGCTACCGGCTCGGTGCTGAGTTCGGTCATGCTGAGAGCACTCCTTGGTGGAGTAGGGCCCGGCCGGGGCCGTGGAAAGTGCCGGCCGGGCCCGCCTATGAGGGGCAGGCCGAAGGTCACACGGTGCGGTGCGGGTGCTGAGCTGCGATCTCCTGCCAACGCCGGTTCTCAGCGGCGTCGGCGTTGGTCAGCCGCACCTGAAAGTCACAGCCCGGCTGCATGCACTGGTGCGTCCGGGTGGACAGCGCCTCGGCGCAGCGAAAGGCCAGGCTGGTGAAGGTGGCCAGGCACGAAGCCGAGCAGGCCACCAGCAGCACGGCGGGCACGCCGTACCGGGACAGCCGCACGCCGACCGCCACGGCCAGCACGGCGCAGGCGGCGACGATGCCGGACAGGACCAGACGGCGGCGCGGGGATGAACTGAGGTTCACGCTCGACTCTCCAATCGGTAGGAGGGGTTCAGGCGGCGCGCTGTTCCTCGGGGTACGCGCAGGGCACGCACATGCCGAGCGAAGCGGGGATGACGTATCCGGCATCCCGCCGGCACTGCGGGCAGGTGCGGCGCGCGGTGTTCGCCTTGGCCAGGGCGGCCCGCTTCGCGGGCGTCATCGGCCGGACCGGCTTGGCGTGCTCGATCGAGTACAGGTAGGCCACCAGCGGCCTGCGGCGGCGCCGCGGACGCTCCAACTGGGCGGCCACTTCCTGCCCGCCCGGCCGAAGCCCCTTCGCGCGCAGCTGGCGGCGGGTGGCCAGCCCGTCAGGGGCAAGCCGCCACGGGTAGACGGGTAAGGCGGCCATCAGCGGCTCGCAATGACCAGCTCAGCCCCGCCCGTGGCCGGGTCTCGGTGTTCGGCGTAGCGGGCAGAGACCCAACCCACCGACCAGCCGCACAGCTCCGCCGCGGACCGCACCGACAGCTCCGCACCGAACGCGGCGGCCACAATGGCGCGCGCCTCGTCCTCGGGCAGCTTGCTCGCGGCCGGACCCCGCGCAAGCAGCGTGGCGCGTTTACGCTCGGCCCGCTCCTCACGCTCTTGCTGTTCACGGCGTTCACGCGCCTCCTGCTCCGCACGCTCACGCGCACGGCGGGCGATGGCTTCCCGCTCGGCCTGTTCACGTTCCCGCTCGCGCTGTTCACGCTCGCGTTCACGGCGTTCACGCTCAGCCCGCTCGGCCATCTCCAGAGCGGCCCTGCGCTCCTGTTCCTCGCGCCAGCGCCGCTCTTCCCGCTCGGCCTGTTCACGGGCCAAAGCCGCTTCGTACTCACGCTGTTCACGCGCCAACATCGCGGCGTGCTCGCGTTCCTCGCGGGCTTGGTGGCGGGCGGCTTCCTCCCGCTCGCGTGCCGCCTGCTCGGCTGCCTCACGCTCGGTGCGCCGCTGCTCTTCCAGCCGCGCCACCGCCGCCGCGATCGCCCGCCTATAGGCCAAGCTGGTCTCTGCTGTGACGATCAGCAACAGCGGTGCCACCGAGTGGACAGCTACGCCCACCAGGTCTTTCTTCAACGCAGAGTCCGCTGTGTTCAGCGCCAGCGTCATCAGACCGGTCATCCACCGCAGCGTCATCGGCCAGCCGCCACCGTGCCCGCCCAGACGGGCCAGCACGTCATCGAGCTTGACCACGATGACCACCGCGGCATCCACCACGAGCGGCAGGATCGGCGCCGTCCACGCCCACTCATCCGCCGTGTGCTCAGCCATCAGCGGCGTCACGGTGAGGATGGAGTAGAGCATCGCCCCGCACACGATCAGCCACGTGCCGCCCGACAGCGCGCGTTCTGCTGAACGAGTCTGAACGCTGTTCATGCCGCACCCTCCGCCGGCCTCGACACGGGCATGTGAGCGCGGCGGAAACCGTTGGAGACGGGGTCGTAGATGAACGCCTCACAGCGCCACGTGAACGCGGCGGCCGGACGTTCATCGCACCGCTGCCACACATGATCCGTCGGCGCGCCATGGGTGGCGGTATCGGCGTAGGCGTCCTCGCGCGAGGCGTAGACGGTGTGCGGCTCGCCGTGGTGCAGCAGCACCGTCAGCGTCCGCCCCTCCGCCGGCCCGCCCTTCAACTCCTCGCGCAGACGGCGGATCTCGATGTCCTTCAAGAGGAGTTCCTGCTGCGCGGCGGACAGCTCCTCCATCGCGCAAGCAAGGATGGCGCCCACCTCGGACGTGGCCGCTTCAGCCCGCTCCGCGCGGTCGGTGACGGCGTACAGCTCCCGCACGTGCTGGGACCAGGCGGCATCCGCCTGCCCCTGCACCTCACGGGCGCCAATGCGGGCCTGTTCGACGTCCTCACTCAGCCGGCGCAGACGCCCGGCGGTAACCAGGCGGATCATGCCGCACCCCCGTCCGTCTCCAGGGCAGGAATCTGGCCGAAGGCCACCAGCTCCAGCGTGGCGCCCGCGTACTCGACCGACGCCTGGAGGACTCGTGTGCGGCCGCTGTTCTGCGTGCCGTGGGTCACGGCGTCGGGGGCGATGCCCAGCGCCGCACGCCACGACTCGAACGTCCCCAAGCCGTCGTGAAAGCGCAGCTTGAGCCGGTTCGGGAAGATGTCGGTCACCTCCAGCACAGGTGCCGGCAAGTGCCCGAAGTCCACCGAGAGCAGGCGCAGCGCCCCCAGCGGCACGGACAGGTCGTCCAGCATCAGCCCCTCGCTCATGCCGCCTCCCCCGAGACGGCGCGGTTGGCCAGCGCCGCTCGCGCACTCAGCACCCGGTGCAGCGCCTTGCGCAACCGCAGCTTGTCCAGCTCGTTCGGCGTGCAGTCCATCAAAGCGATCCGCACGTCCAGCAGCTCGACTTCCGCGTCGATCAGCGGCGTCTCGGCGCTGATGGCGTTCAGCTCCGCGACCGTCGGCTCGCGGTCCAGCTCGTCCGCGTCGATCGCGGACAGCACGGGAAGGGAGAGAATCTTCATGGGTCGTGTTCCTCTCGAAGCGTGGAACGGCCCGAACAGCGGGTCCCGGGTGGCACCCCGGGAGCCGCGCGCCGTTGGGGTCGGAACATCCGGCTCCCCGCGCTCCCGTCCGTCCGGTCCCGCGCAAGGCGGCCCGTACGGGCGGGAGAGGCAGCCGGTCGCAGCGAGCGGGCGCTGCGAAGCCAGAAAGGTGGACCGGCAAGTTGCTCAGGCGACGCCAACTGGTCCGGTCTCGGCGGCGCCTCAGGTATGTCGTCGGATCACACCGACCTCCTGCAGATCGCAGGGACACGGCTTCACCGGCGCACCGTTGCCACAGCGCACCGGCCCCGAGCCGGGAAAATCGGACGCGTCATCGTCACTGCTCTGACGCCAGCAGGGCGGCCTGCACGAATCGGTACAGAGCGGCGTGCCGCCGACGACATCACCCGGTCGCCGCGGGGGCGGTCTCACTCTTACCGCCACGTGCGTTGGGGCCCCGCTGCACTTCCCCACACCCGGGGATCGGGTGGCGCCTGCCAGGCGCGTAGGGGAGAGCCGACGTGCATCGCAAGGCGGTTTGCCCCCGGACCCTCGCCCTAGGCACCTACCACGACCGCCGACTCGCGTCAGCCCCGCACGATCACTGTTCAGTTTTTCGCAGGACGGAATCCGGGCCTAGCTCTCCGGGTCCTACATGAGGAACATGTATTACGTGTTCCTCATCTTGCAGAGGAAGGTTCGCCCCGTCAAGCCCTTCGGCTTTGTGGAGTTCAGCGAGACCCTCGCGCTCGATGTACCTACAGACTGGCGCTGGCGCAGACGACGAGCGACCCCGTACCTGTACGACTTGGGTCGCTCTTAGCTAGCGTGAAGTCGTACCAAGTCGTCCTACTCAGGCGGAGGTTGGTGTGGCGAACGAGCGACTGAGGGGCGCCATCGTGGACTCGGGCCTGACGCTCGACGAGGTGGCCCAACGGCTCGGCGTGGCGTCCAAGACGGTCGAACGGTGGATCAACGATCCTGAACGCAAGCCATACCGCCGCTTCCAGTACGCGACAGCTTCGCTGTTGAAGTGCGAAGTGTCGTACCTGTGGCCAGACGAGCGGACATCCGCAGAAGTCACCGCCTCTGGCAACGCAGAGTTGGTCAGGCCCTATCCACACCGCTCCGTGGTGATGCAGACCCTCTGGACCGACCTGTACTCCAAGGCGCGCCAAAGGTTCGACGTGCTGGTGTACTCCGGGTTCTGGCTGACCGAAGACGCAACGTTCCACCGCATAGTGAAGGAGAAGTCAGCCGAGGGAGTACCGATCCGTTTCCTGTTGGGGGAGCCCGCGTCGCAAGCGGTCGCTGTACGGGGGGACGACGAGGGGATCGGCCCAGCGATGGCAGCGAAGATCCGAAATGCCCTCGTCAACTACGGCCCGCTCTTCGGCCTCCCCGGTGTCGAGTTCCGTCTTCACGACACCACCCTCTACAACTCGATTTACCGGGCCGATGACGAGATGCTGGCGAACGGCCATATCTACGGCGTCGGCGCCTACATGGCCCCTGTGCTGCACCTACGGCGTGTGCCAGGCGGCGAACTCTTTGACGCCTACGCTGAGAGTGTGGAACGGGTCTGGGAATCTGCCCGGCCGATCTCCTCACCCGCCGACTGGGAAGGCACGCGCTGATGAGCCGTATCGACTACTTCCGCGACCCGAACGCCCCGAAGGCCAACTCAGTCGTGCCCTCGGTCACTGCGATCGTCCGGGACGACTCAGGACGACTGCTGCTCATCCACAAGACAGACAACGATCTGTGGGCGCTGCCGGGAGGCGGTCACGACATCGGCGAGCGCATCGGTGACACGGTCGTCCGCGAGGTCTTGGAGGAGACCGGGATTCAGGTCGAGGTCGACGACATCGTCGGGCTCTACACCGACCCTGAGCATGTGCTCGCTTACGACGACGGAGAGGTTCGACAGCAGTTCTCCATCTGCTTCCGGGCTCACCCCTTGAGCGGTTCCCTGCGTACGAGCAGCGAATCAAAAGAGGTCCGCTGGGTGGACCCAGCGGACCTCGACAGCTTGGACATCCACCCGTCCATGATGCTCCGCATCCAGCACGGGCTAGACGAGACGCGGCGAGAGCCCTACATCGGCTGATCGCTGGCAGAGACTTGCGCCAACCGCTTCTCCACGCGGCCGGCCGCCGCATGGATCTTGGGGGCGGCCCGTTGGATGAACCGCCCCACGATCGTGTCCGGGCCGTATCGTTGCACGATCTCATCCAGTCGTGCGGCCGGCGTGGTCTGCGTCCCGTCCGGCGTTGTGGTCATGTCGCAGTAGAGGAGCGCGTCGACCAGGTCCGGACGTTCGAGCTGGAACTCGTCCTCCAGCTCATGCCTCAGCCCCCGCTCCTCGGCTTCCAAGAGAGCACAAGAGTGGTGGGCCACGAGACGAACGACCCGTTCGTCTGCTCGTTCTTGGTTCCGGAGGAAGCGAGCGCCGTCCAACGGGTGGAAGCCCGTGATGGCGATAGCTGGCGAGTATCCAACGTCATGCAGCACAGCGGCGGCTTCCAACAGCTCTGCGTCGGCGCCCAGGAGGGGGCTCAGGGAGCGAGCGCGCTTTGCCACCCCGAGAGAGTGCACCCAACGGCGCGGCAAGGGTTCGGACAGCATCGTCTCGGAGAGCGCGTAGGCCCACTCAGTCAGTCCCATGTCTGCCAAGGCTACGGCCGCACGGTGGGAGTCGGGAGGGCACGGACCGTGCGCCCCTTTCCATGAACAGTGGCGAGCAAGCCGTTCCCTTCCATCTGCGCCAAGACACGCCGTACGGCAGTTCGGGAAGTGCCGAACCGCTCGCACAGCTTCGCCTCCGATGGGTACGGGTCGCCCACCGAGAGTGAGTCTTCTTTGATCACGTCCACCATGCGTTCGTCCAGGGATCGCCGATCGCCGCTCCGGGCGGCGCGCCATCCGATACCGGGCGCGGACTCGATCAGGCCGTCGGCTTCGAGGACCTTGAGCGCGCGACGGATGGTGTTGCGCGAGACGTCGTGCGAACGCATCAGCGCCGCTTCAGACGGCAGGTGCTCCCCCTCTTCGATCTCTTTCCGTAGCGCTTCCGCAATGATCAGGTAGGTTCCGCGCGGACTGGCCTCCGGCACTTCGGCTCCCTTCGCCTCGCTCCATCGCACGAGCCAAGGGTCGCACGACCGGCTACATGCAGGTCAGGGCACCCGTCGGCCGGGCCACTCGATCTCAGCGCCCGTCTCGTTTACCCATACGCCATGTCAAACGTCGTTCGCCCCGTCCCAGGGGACAAGACAGCACCCGCCCCAGACACCCGCCCCAGCATGTCGGATCCCAGCAAGTCGGATCCCAGTGTCCGTGTCCAGGGAGACGGTCGACGGGTGGTCACGCAGGCCGGTGCGGTCCTGCTTGTCGAAACAGTTCGCAAGACTGGCCTTGGCCAGGCCATATCCGCAGCTCTGGCTCCGTGGCGAAAGCCGCGGGCCGTCCACGATCCCGGGAAAGTCTTTGTGGACCTTGCTCTGGCGGTCGCGCTCGGCGGGGACTGCCTCGCGGATGTTGCGATGCTGCGGTGTGAGCCGGCCGTCTTCGGCCCGGTCGCCTCCGACCCGACGGTCTCCCGTCTGATCGAAACCCTCGCCGCCTCCGGCGAGAAGGCCCTGCACGCCATCCGGTCGGCACGGGCCGAAGTCCGCAGCCGGGTCTGGTCTGGTCTCTGGCGGGCAAGAACGCCCCGGCCACCGGCGGACAGGTCACGGTCGGCCTCGACGGCGTCCTCATGATCGCGCACTCCGACAAGCAGGACGCGGCCGCGACCTGGAAGAAGACCTACGGCCATCACCCCCTGACGGCCTTCGTCGACCACGGCCCTGGCGGAACCGGAGAGCCGGTCGCCGCTCTCCTCCGACCGGGAAACGCGGGCTCGAACACGGCAGCTGACCACATCACCACCGCCCAACTGGCCCTGGCTCAACTACCAAAACGCTACCGGCGGGGGCGGCGGACGCTGATCCGCACGGACTCCGCGGGCGGCACCCACGACTTCGTGTCCTGGCTCGCGAAGCGAGGCCGATGGCTGTCCTACTCAGTCGGCATGGTGATCACCGAGGCCATCCACAGCCACGCTCTGAAGATCCCGGCATCGGCCTCGACCCGAGCCGTCGAGACGGACGGAGAGGTCCGCGACGGTGCCTGGGTCGCCGAACTCACCGGCGATCTGCTCATGGGCTGGCCCAAGGGCATGCGGCTGATCGTCCGAAAGGAACGGCCCCATCCCGGCGCCCAGTTGAGAATCACGGACGCGGACGGCACGCGGATCACCTGCTTCGCCACCAACACCCCCGGCCGGCCGATCGCCGAGCTTGAACTCCGCCACCGGCTGCGGGCCCGCGCGGAGGACCGCATCCGGGCCGCGCGTTCGACCGGCCTGCGCAACCTTCCCCTGCACGACACCGCCCAGAACAACGTCTGGCTCGAGATCGTCCAGATCGCCCT
>NZ_JBVJVY010000021.1:0-146813 GCF_055603265.1 Streptomyces sp. NPDC037288 | reverse complement strand
TCCGGAGCTCGTCGAAGAAGTTGACGTCGAGCACTATGCGTCAATCCCTCTCAGGGTTGAAAGTCTGTGGTCTGAAACGGGGGCCTGGGGGTCGGGGGGGGGGGGGGGGGGGGGGGGGGCGGCCCCCCCCCCCCCCCCCCCCCCCCCCCCCCCCCCCGAGCCCGCACGTGGCGCCCTTCCCGCGCGTCCGGCGCCACCTCCGAGCGGAATCCCCCGCGCCCGGGAACTCCCGGGACCTCCGCCCCGACTACTGGACCGGGTGACGGAGGTTCACCCGCGTACCGAGTGGAACCGGGAGTTGTTCGATGCGTTCTCGCGTGTGGGGCGGTACGGCGGCCGTCGTACTGGGCGGCCTGCTGGTGGCGGGGTGCGGCGGCGCGGGGAAGGAGGACGCCGCGGCCGACGGCGCGGGGGCGGCCGGAGCCGGCGGCTACCCGGTGACCGTGACCGACTGCGCCGGCGCCGCGACGACCTTCTCCAGGGCCCCCGAGAAGATCGTCACCAGCAACGCCTCCAGCCTGGAGCTGCTGTTGCGCCTCGGCGTCGGGGACCGGGTGATCGGCACCGGGTTCCCGCCCGGAAAGGGCACGCTGCCCGGCGCGCTCGACGCACAGGCGCGGAAGGTCGAGGTACTCAGCCGGAGCGTCATCCCGAAGGAGAAGCTGCTCGGCTCGGGTGCCGACCTGTACATCGACACGTTCGCCGCCATGGGCGGCATGGGCGGCGGGATGGGCGACGCTCCGACCGAGGACGAGTTCGAGGCGGCCGGCATCAAGCACGTCTATCTGAAGTCCACCGCCTGCGCCGCACGCAACGACAAGCCGGTCACCGACCTGTCTGCCGTCGAGTCGGACATCACCTCCCTCGGCGCGGTCACCGGAACGAGCGCGCGGGCCAAGGAACTCGTCGCCGGCATGCGCGAGAAGGTCGACTCGGTCCGCAAGGCGGTCGGCGGCACCGCACCGAGCGCGCGTCCGACGTACTTCTTCTTCGACTACGACGCCGGGACCAAGCAGCCCACCGTCGTCTGCGACCGCCAGATCGCCAACGCCGTGATCACCCTCGCCGGCGCCCGCAACGCGTTCGCCGACTGCCACGGCGACTACCGGCAGGTCGGCTGGGAGGACGTCATCGCCAGGAACCCCGACTGGATCCAGCTCGGCGTACGCGACCGGGGCAGTGCCGCAGCGAACAAGACGGCGTTCGACGAGGCGGAACAGTGGCTCAGGAGCAACGCGGCCACGAAGGGACTGAAGGCCGTCAAGGCGGGTCACTTCCTGCGGATCGGCTCCGAGCGGACCACCATCGCCGGGGTCGAGAACGCCGACACCGTACGGCGGATCGCCCGCACCCTCTACCCGGGCAAGGTCGTCTAGCCGTGCGTGCCCTTCTGTTGCGGCGCACGGACACGGCCGCCGCCGAGGACGCGCGCCCCCTGCCCGCCGGGCCGCTGCTGCTGGTCCTGGGCGTCGTCCTGCTGCTGGCCCTGACGGCGGCCGTGGCCTGGGGATCGACCGCCATCCCGCCCGTCGAGGTGTGGAACGTGATCGGGCGCAGACTGTCCGGGGCGCCGCCGCGGGCCGGCACCGACGACCTGATCGTCTGGCAACTGCGCGTGCCCCGCGCCCTGCTCGCCGCGCTCGTCGGAGCCGGGCTCGGTCTGGTGGGTACGGCGGTGCAGGCACTGGTGCGCAACCCGCTCGCCGACCCGTACCTGCTGGGCATCTCCAACGGTGCCTCCCTCGGCGCCGTCGCCGCCCTCGTGCTCGGCCTCGGCACCGGCGGGGCACTGGGCCTCGGCCTGTCCGGCGCCGCCTTCGCCGGAGCCCTCGCCACCTTCGCACTGGTGTGGGCGGTGGCGGCCCGGCGCGGCGGGTTCGCGCCGCTGCGTCTGGTGCTGGCCGGGGTCGCCATCGGCCAGTTCCTGTCCGGCTTCACCAGCTACCTGGTGCTGCGCGCCGGGGACGAGCAGCAGACGCACAGCGTGCTGTTCTGGCTCATGGGCAGCCTCGGCGGCGCGAACTGGGACCTCCTCGCGGTTCCGGCGGTCGCCGTACCCGGCGCCTGGCTGTGTCTGCAGGCCCGCGCCCGTGGCCTCAACGCCCTGTTGATGGGCGACGAGACGGCGGCCGGACTCGGCATCGACGTCACCCGGCTGCGCCGCGAACTGTTCACGGTGACCAGCGTGCTCACCGGTGTCCTGGTCGCCGTCTCCGGGGCGATCGCCTTCGTCGCGCTGATGGTGCCGCACGTCTGCCGGCTGCTCGTCGGCGGCGACCACCGGCGGCTGCTGCCCGTCTCCGCGCTCGGCGGAGCCCTGCTGCTCGTGGTGGTCGACATCGTCTGCCGTACGGCGATGGACGGGCAGGAGCTGCCGGTCGGGGTGGTCACCTCCCTGCTGGGGGCTCCGGCCCTGCTGTACCTGCTGGACCGGCGCCTGGGGAGCGGCAGTTGAGGATCGAGATCGAGAACCTGCGGGTGGCCTACGCGGGCCGCACGGTCGTGTCGGGCGCGCATCTGGTGGCGGCCGAGGGGGAGATCACGGGCCTCGTCGGCCCGAACGGCAGCGGCAAGTCCACGCTGCTGCGCACGGTGTACCGGCACCTGAGACCGGCCGCCGGACGGGTGCTGCTGGCCGGGACCGACATCCGCGAGCTGTCCGCGGCCCGGTCGGCCCGGCATGTCGCGGCGTTGCCGCAGGAGCGCGGCACCGACTTCGAACTGACGGTGCGTGAGGTCGTCGCCATGGGGCGGACGCCGTACAAGCGGGCGTTCGCGGGCGAGGACGCCACCGACCGGGACGTCGTCGCCCGCGCTCTCGCCGACGCCGGGATGGACGGTCAGGATGGACGCCGGTTCACCGCCCTGTCCGGTGGCGAACGCCAACGGGTGCTGCTGGCCCGGGCGTTCGCGCAGGAACCGGACGTCCTCGTACTGGACGAGCCGACCAACCACCTCGACATCCGGCACCAGGTCGAACTCCTCACCCTGCTGCGCGGCCGGCGCCGTACGACCCTGGTGTCGCTGCACGACCTCAACGCCGCCGCGTCCGTCTGCGACCGGCTGCACGTCCTGCACGAGGGTGCCGTGATCGCCTCGGGCCCGCCCCGCGAGGTGCTCACCCCGCCACTGCTGTCCGAGGTCTTCGGCGTGCGCGCGGCCGTCGTCGACCACCCGCTCACCGGCGACCCGCTGATCGCCTTCGACCACCGGACACCGGCACAGCCGCGGCGGGAAGCGCCGTCACCGTGTTGAGGAACAGGCGGCCCGGTCCGGGAACTCACCCGCTGCCGCGCCCGACCTGTGTGACGGGGCTGCCGACCGGCAGCCCGCCCGCGGGGGAGGCGGAAGGGTGAGACTCCACAGTCCTGAGCCGGAACAGGCCGGTCACATGCCCGTCGGTGAGGATCGCTGGCTGCATGTCGCGGTGGCGGGCGTGCTGTCGTTCGTGGCGATGCTCGACATGAGCATCGTGAACGTGGCCCTCGCGGACCTCGCCGACGGTCTGCACGTGTCGGCCGCGACCGCACAGTGGGCCGTACTGGGCTATCAACTGCCGGTCGTCGCCCTGCTGCTGCCCGCCGGACGCGCGCTGGACGGGTTCGGGACGCGGGCCGCCGTGCTGGTCGCGACCGCCGGCTTCGGGCTGTGCGGTGCCCTGGCCGCGGTCGCTCCCTGGGCTGCCTGGCTGGTCGCCGCCCGAGTCGCCCAGGGAGCCTTCGGCGCGGTGCTGTTCGTGCTGATGCCGGTGCTCGCGATGCGCTCGGTGCGGCCGGAGCTGCGCGGGCGGGCGATGAGCGTCCCCGCGACCCTCGGACCGCTGGGCGCGGTCCTCGGACCGGCCGTGGGCGGGCTGCTGCTCGACCACCTCGGCTGGCGCTCCGTCTTCCTGGTCAAACTGCCCTTCTGCGCACTGGCCTTCGCGGTGACGGCGATGCCTGGGGCGAGCCCGGCTCGGGAGGACCGGGTGAAGGTGGCGAGCCCGGCTCGGGAGGACCGGGTGAAGGCGGCGCGGTCGCGCGTCGTCCGGCGGCCGCTGGGGGACGCCGCGCTGGTGGCCGCCGGTGTGGCGACGCTGTTGCTGGCGCTGACCCTGGCGGCGGACGACCCGGGGTGGCTGCTGCTCGTGGCCGCCGCCCTGCCGCCGCTGGGGTGGTGGCTGCGGGGCCCGGGCGCTCGCCCGCTCGTCGGCGTGCTGCGCGTCGGCGGGCTGCTGCGGGCGCACGGCGCGGTACTGGCGCTGGCGGCCGGATTCGCCGCCATGCACTACGTCGTCGCCCTGCACCTGCAGCGCGACGACGGCCTCAGCGCGACCACCACAGGCCTGACGGTCCTCGCCTTCCCGCTCGGCATGGCCCTGGCCGGACCCCTCGGCGGGCGCCTGGCCGACCTGGCCCCAGTCCGGACCGGCGCGCGCGGGCCGGCCCGCCGCGGACCCCGCGCGGTCGCCGTCACCGGCGCCGCGCTCACCGCGGCCGGACTGCTCCTGCTGCTGCCACTGGGAGACGACTGGTCGCCCGGAGCCGTGGCCTGGCGGCTCGCCCTGGCCGGCGTCGGCATGGGCCTGAACGGCGGCCCCGTCCAGGCCCTGGTCATGGGCGCGGCCCCGCCGGACCGGATCGCCGCCGTCGGATCCACGGTGCAACTCGCCCGCGGCCTGGGCTTCGCCCTCGGCCCCGCCCTCGCGACCGCCGCCTGGGGCATCACAGGACCGGGTGCCGGCGCCCGGGCGGCACTGGCCCTGGCCGCCACGGCCGCCTGCCTCGCCGTGCCCCTGCTCGCGCACCCCGGCCGGCGCCCCGACACCGATCCCCGCTGACACCGTTCCCCGCTGATCCTGGAGTACTCATGTGCGGAATCACCGGCTGGGCGTCCTTCCACGGCGACGCCCGCACCCGGACCCCGGTCATCGAGGCCATGACCGCCACGCTCGCGCCTCGCGGCCCCGACGCCGGCGGCATCTGGCTCGGCGAGCGCGCCGCCCTCGGCCACCGCCGGCTGGCCGTCATCGACCTCGCGGGCGGCGCACAGCCCATGCCGGACCGGCCCGACACACCGGCCCTCGTGCTGAGCTACAGCGGCGAGATCTACAACCACCACCAGCTGCGGACACGACTGAGCGCCCGCGGGCACCACTTCCGCACCCGCAGCGACACCGAGGTGGTGCTGCGCGCCTACGCCGAATGGGGCGAGGCCGCCGCCGAACACCTGGACGGCATGTTCGCCTTCGCCGTCTGGGACGAGCGGGCCCACAAGCTCGTCCTGGTGCGGGACCGGCTCGGCGTCAAACCCCTCTTCTGGGCACGGGTGGACGGCGGCCTCGCCTTCGCCTCCGAACCCAAGGCCCTCTTCGCCCACCCGGAGATTCGGCCGCGAGTGGACGCCGACGGACTGAGGGAGGCGTACAGCCTGCTGTTCAACACCGGGCCGACGCTGTGGGACGGGATCCGGGAGGTCCAGCCCGGGAGCTGCCTGGTCCTGGACCGCGACGGTGTCCGTGAACGCCTGTACTGGCAGCTGGAGGCCGCGCCCCACACCGACGACCGGGACACCACCGTCGAGCGTGTCCGCGCCCTGGTCGGTACCGCGGCCCGCGGTCAGCTGGAGGCGGACGTCCCGGTGTGCAGCCTGCTGTCCGGTGGACTGGACTCCACCGTCCTGACCGCCCTGCTCGCCGACGAACTCCGCCGGCGCGAGGGCCCGGACGCCCGCATCCGCTCCCATGCCGTCGACTACAGCGACCAGGCCGAGCGGTTCACCGGGGACGTCCTGCGCACCGGCCACGACACCCCGTACGCCGTCGAGGCCGGCGCCT
Source organism: Streptomyces sp. NPDC037288 (assembly GCF_055603265.1). Classification (NCBI taxonomy): domain Bacteria; kingdom Bacillati; phylum Actinomycetota; class Actinomycetes; order Kitasatosporales; family Streptomycetaceae; genus Streptomyces; species Streptomyces sp. NPDC037288. The sequence goes on along the minus strand of NZ_JBVJVY010000021.1, from coordinate 140,998 downwards.
TCATCGGCACCGACCACAGCACGGTCGTACTCGACCCGCACGCCCTGCTCGACCCCGAGCACCGCAAGGCCGTCGTCGTGGCGCGGGACTCGCCGATCGGCGTGGGCGACATGGACACCTCGCTGTATCTGCTGTTCGGTGAGATCCGCCGGCACTCCACGGTCGCCCTGTCCGGGGAGGCGGCGGACGAGGTGTTCGGCGGCTACCCCTGGTTCCACAGCCCGGACGCCCTCGCGGCCGGCACCTTCCCCTGGCTGCTCGTGACCGGCGACGAGGCCGCCATGCCCCTCAACCCCGAACTCGGTCTGCGCATGGGTGAGTTCCGCGACGACACCTACCGCAGCGCCCTGGCCGCCGTACCGCACCTGGACGACGAGACCCCCGCCGAACACCGGCAACGTGAGATGCAGCACCTGTCCCTGACCCGGTGGCTGCGTCAACTCCTGCACCGCAAGGACCGGCTGAGCATGGCGCAAGGCCTGGAGGTGCGGGTCCCGTACTGCGACCACCGGCTGGTCGAGTACGCCTTCAACGCGCCCTGGGCGCTGAAGAGCCACGACGGCCGGGAGAAGAGCCTGCTGCGCGCCGTGGGCACCGGCCTCGCCCCCGACTCGGTCCTGCACCGGCCCAAGAACCACTACCCGGCCACCCACCACCCCGACTACAACCGCGGCCTGCAGAACCTGGCCCGGGACGCCCTGGCCACCGCGCAGGTACGGGACCTCGCCGACGAAACCCGCATCAAGCCCTGCCTCGACACCCCGCCGGACCGACTGCGGTGGGGCCACCGGCTGCGCCTCGAACGCGTCGTCGACCTCGCCCTGTGGCTGGACCACCACCGACCCGAACTCGCCCTGTGAGGAGCCCGAGCATGACCGACGTACAAGGCCCCGTCCCGCTCATGGGCTGCCCCTACAAGAGCGACCCCTACCCGCTGTACGAGCGGATGCGCGACACCGGGCCGGTCCACCGTGTCCTCTTCCCGAGCGGCGTCCAGGCCTGGCTCGTCACCGGATACGACGCCGCCCACGCCGCGCTCGGCGACGACCGGCTCGGCAAGAACCACGACCGGGGCAACCCCCGCTGGCGCGCCCGCGCCTCGATCATGCCCGAGCCGCAGCACTCCCAGCTCCAGGTCCATCTGCTGCATCAGGACCCGCCGCGGCACACCCGCATGCGGCGCCTCGTCACCGACGCCTTCACCCCGCGCCGGATCGAGCGACTCCGCTCCCGCATGCGGGAGCTGGCCGACGGACTCGTGGACGCCCTGCCGGAGACCGGCCCCGCCGACCTGGTCGGCGGCTTCGCCGCGCACTTCCCCTTCCAGGTGCTCGCCGAGGTGATCGGTCTGCCGCGGGAACTGGCCGCACGGTTCGACCGCGACTGGGGCAAGGTCGTCCAGCCCGTCGGCCCGGCCGATCCGGGACGTCCGCTGTACGAGGCCCGCCTGCACGGCCTGCAGAGCTACATCGCCGAGGTCGTCGCCCACAAGCGCGCGGAACGGGACGACGACCTTCTCAGCCGCCTCGTCGTGGCCCGTGACCGGCGCGAACTGTCCCAGGAGGAGCTGGACTCGATGATCTTCCAGCTCCTGGTCGCGGGCCAGGAACCGGTCACCAACCAGATCACCACCGCGCTGATCGCCCTGCTCCGCAACCCGGCCCAGCTCACCCGGCTCCGGGACGAGCCCGCCCTGCTGCCCCGTGCCGTCGAGGAACTCCTCCGCTACGACAGCGCCTTCGAGCTCACCACCTGGCGCTTCTTCGACAAGGACAGCGACCTGTTCGGCGCCCGGATCCCGGCCGGTGACTCCGTGATCGTGTCCCTGTGCGCCGCCAACCGCGACCCGCACCGCTTCCCCGACCCCGGCACCCTGGACCTCGACCGCAGCCCCAACCCCCACCTCGCCTTCGGCCACGGCATCCACTTCTGCCCCGGCGCGGCCCTGGCCCGCGCCGAACTCCAGATCGCCCTCGGCACGCTCCTCACCAGACTGCCGGGCCTGCGTCTGGCCATCGCCGACGACAGGATCGAGTGGATCCCCGCAGTCCTGGCCCGCGGCACCAACCGCCTGCCGGCCGACTACGACCGGCGGCTCTGACACGGTTCCGGCCCCTGACGCAGGGGGTGACACGCGTGCCCCTCTCCGCCGGCCGGCGGGCCCGCGTGCCCCTCTCCGCCGGCCGGCCGGGCCCGCGTGCTGCTTCCGCCGGCGGGCCGGGCCACGGGGCCGTGACGGCCGACTCGTCCGTCGACCGGTCCGGAGGGGTGAAGGTGCCTGCCCGTCCGCCGACCGGGCCGGCGGTGTCGTCGTGCCCGGCCCGTCTGCCGACCGGCGTGTGGGTGCGGTAGCGCGCCTCTCGCCGGGCGGGGCCGTGAGGCCATGGCCGGTCGAGTCCGCGGGCTCGTGACGGCCGGGTCCTGACGGCCGGGTCCTGACGACCGGTCCGAGGCAGCCGCCCACTCGCCTCGCCGCCGAACCCCCACCGGACACGCACGGCGCCCGGTCGCGCTTCGCCGACGAGCCGTCCGCCGTCGTGCCTGCGCACCCGTAACCCGTGGACCAGGCCACCCGAACAGCCGTGCATCCCCTCGTTCCCCGCTTCCCCTTTCCCGCCCCCGGAGACCCGCATGCCCCTGACGACCGCGCCGGACATCCGCCCCGCGAGCATCAGCGCCGCCATCCTCAGGCTGCTCCTGCCCCATCACCGCACCACCGACCGGACCCCCGCGCCCGTGGAGGCGTTCCCGCACCAGCTCCGACGCATCGCAGAGTTCGTGCGCGACGGCGCCCCGGTCGTCTTCACCCTTCCCGGCTTCCCCTGTAAGTCCCCCAACCCGGCCAAGGTGTTGGGCCACCTGCCCGACCAGGGCGAACGCCTCTCCCTGAGCTTCCTGCACCGGCTCTGCACGGACATCGAGCGGATCCACCCGCCCGGCGCCCGCATCGTGATCTGCTCCGACGGACACGTCTTCGGCGACGTCATCCGGGTCCCCGATCCCCACATCGACGCCTACGCCGACGAACTGCGCCGACTCATCGCAGACTTGGGCCTCACCAGACTCTCCGTCTTCGACCTGCGGGATCTGCTCGGGGACCTGCCGTACGACGCGAAACGCGCCCACATCGACCGACACCACGCGCCCACCGTCGACGCCCTGCGCGCCGAGGTGCACGCCGACGACCAGGTGCGCGCCCTCTACCGGGGCGTCACGCGCTTCCTCGTCGAGGACACCGCCGAGTGCCCGGGCACCCGTTCAGCCCTCCAACGAGCCTGCCGGCAGCGCGCGTACGCCGTCCTGCAGCGCAGCCGCGCCTGGGGCGCCCTGATCGCCGAACACCATCCGGCGGCCGTACGACTGTCCATCCACCCGCAGCCGATCGGTGCCGCGAAGTTCGGCATCCGCCTCCTGGACGCCCCGGACGCCTGGACCACTCCCTGGCACTCCGCCGCCCTGCACCGAGCGGACGGAACCTGGACGCTGATGCCGCGCAGCGGGGCCGCAGAGCTGGGACACCTGGTGACGGTCGACGGCAGACCGAGCCATTTCCGGCAGACGTGAGCGGGACGAGACCATAGGACCATGAGGACGACAGACGGAGGTCCGGGCTCGGGGCGGCCGGCGATGGGGCCCTGGCGGTTCGTGGTGTGGTTCGGCACGGTCAGTCTGCTGGCGGACTTCGTCTACGAGGGCGCCCGTTCGATCACGGGCCCCTTGCTGGCCTCGCTGGGCGCATCCGCCCTGGTGGTCGGCGTGGTGACGGGCGCGGGGGAGGCCGCCTCGCTGGGTCTGCGGCTGGTCTCCGGCCCGCTGGCCGACCGTACCGGCCGCTTCTGGGGGCTGGCGATCGCCGGGTACGCCCTGACGGTCGCGTCGGTTCCGCTTCTGGGGGTCGTCGGGGTGCTCTGGGCGGCCTGTGCCCTGGTGATCGCGGAGCGCGTCGGCAAGGCGGTGCGCTCTCCGGCCAAGGACACGATGCTGTCGCACGCGACGGAGGCGATCGGGCGGGGCCGTGGCTTCGCCGTGCACGAGGCCATGGACCAGATCGGCGCCCTGGTCGGCCCGCTGCTCGTGGCCGGGATGCTCGCCCTGACCGGCGGCGACTACGGACCGGCGCTCGGCGTGCTGGCACTGCCCGGTGCGGCCGTCCTGGTGCTGCTGCTGTGGCTCAGGGCCCGGGTGCCGGACCCTGAGGCGTACGAGCGCGAGACGACGGTCGGCACGACGCCTTGGGAGCAGCCTCAAGGCGGGCGGATGCCGCGGGCGTTCTGGGCCTACGCCGGGTTCACGGCGGTCACCACGGCCGGCTTCGCCACCTTCGGTCTCCTCTCCTACCACCTGGTCGAGCGCCGTCTGATGGCCGCCGTCTGGGTGCCGGTGCTGTACGCGGCGGCGATGGCCGTGGACGCCGTGTCGGCGCTGGTGACGGGGTGGCTGTACGACCGGTTCGGTCCGCGCGTCCTGGTCGCCCTGCCCCTGCTCACGGCCGGCGTGGCACTGCTGGCGTTCACGGACACCGTCGCCGTCGCGGTGGCCGGGTCGCTGGTCTGGGGCGCCGCCATGGGCATCCAGGAGTCCACCCTGCGCGCCACCGTGGCGGACCTGGTACCGAGCGGCCGGCGCGCGACCGCGTACGGCCTGTTCGCCGGTGTGGTGGGCACGGCGAGTCTGGCGGGCGGCGCGCTGACCGGCGGCCTGTACGGCTACTCGATTCCCCTGCTGATCACGGTGGTGGCCGCGATCCAGGTCGTCGCGCTGGTGCTGCTGGGGGTCACCCGCGCGGCCCGTGCCCCACTCCCGCGCCGGTGACCCGGGGCGGTCCCGGGGCAGGTCCGCCGCCCGGAACGCCGCTTCCCGTCACCGGGTCAGGTCCGCCGTCCGGACGCCGGCGCCCCCACCCGCCTGCGACGTGCCGCCCGGGACGACCTGGCCCGGCGCACGAGGTCCGTGGCGGCCGGCTGCCACGCGCGGTACGCGAAGTCGAACCCGGCCTCCCGCAGCCGTCCCGGGACCACCCGGCGGCTCTTGAGCAGCAACTCCGTGTCCGAGCGCAGCGCGAACGCCCCCAGCTCCGCCATCCACCGCGTGGCCGGCAACCCCACGGGGACGCCCCAGGCCGTGCGCAGCGCCCGCATGAACTCCCGCTGAGGCAACGGGCCGGGGGAGGCGAGGTTCACCGGCCCGTCGATGTCGTCCCGCTCGATCAGGAACTCCACCGCGCGCACGAAGTCCTCGTCGTGGATCCAGGAGACGTACTGCGCCCCGCCGGCGACCGGGCCGCCCAGCCCCAACCGGGCGAGCCCCAGCAGCACGTCGAAGACGCCGCCCCGGTCCGGGCTCATCACCATCGCCGCGCGCAGTGCCACCTTCCGTGTCGCCGGCGTCGGCGCCTCGGACTGGGCGCGCTCCCAGTTCCGGGCGATGTCGACGCTGTACGACCAGTACTGCGGAACCCCGGCCTCCGAGCCGCCGATCACCCCTGTCGCCTCGTCGTGCGCCGCGTCGAAGCGATGGGCGTAGACCGTTGCCGTACTCATCTGCAGCCACACCCGCGGTGGCCGCGCGGCGGCGGCGATCGCCTCCCCGACCACCCGCGCGGAGTCCACCCGCGAATCCATCATGGCCCGCAGGTTCTCGGCGGTGTAGCGGCAGGAGACGCTGCGTCCGGCCAGGTTGATGACGACATCGCTGCCGTCGATCACCTCGGCCCAGCGACCGAGCGTGACGCCGTCCCATCCGACCTGCCGTTCCCGCTCCGGCCGCCGGGTCAACACGGTCACCTCATGCCCGGCCGCCGTCAGCGCCCGGTCGAGAATCGTGCCCACCTGTCCGGTTCCCCCGGGCAGAACCACCTTCATCGAGCCCCCTCGGTTCGGTGCGCCCAGCGTAGCCGAGAATTTGAACGCGTTCAAAACATCCACGGGTCCGTCATCTCGAGGCGCATGTCAGGCGCATGTGCCAAGTCCGCGCAACTGTCCCGCGGTACCCCGGCGTTGACCTGCGCTGCGGTAAGGTACGAGCTGTTTGGTTTAATTTTCAGCTTGAGGAGGGTCCATGGCTCAGCAGGAGCGAGCTGTCCGGACCCGGCGTGCTGTTCTCGAAGCCGCCGCGGCGGTCTTCGCCGAGCGCGGATACGCGGCCGCGACCATCGCCGAGATCCTCGACCGGGCCGGAGTGACCAAGGGCGCCCTGTACTTCCACTTCGACTCCAAGGCGGCCCTCGCCCAAGGCGTGCTGCGGGAGCAGATCACCACCGAGTACCACCTCACCCGGGAACTGAAGTTGCAGGAGTGGGTCGACGCGGGCATGACCCTGGCCCAGCGGCTGCCCCGGGAGCCCATGCTGCTCGCGGGCGTCCGGCTCTCGGCCGACCTGCAGGGCCGCGATGTCCTCGGCAGCGCCTGGCCGGCCTGGGCCGAGCTGACCGGGGCCGTGCTCACCGAGGCCAAGGAACGCGGTGAGGTGCTCCCGCACGTGGTGCCCGAGGAGACCGCCGAGGTGTTCCTCGGCGCGTGGATCGGCGTGCAGTTCGTCTCCCAGACCGTTGCGGGCTGGGCCGACCTCGACCACCGGATGTCGGCCCTCTTCAACCACCTGCTCCCCGCGATCGCCGCTCCGGCCGTCCTCGTCCGCCTCGACACCGCACCGGACCGGGGTGTCCGGGTGATCGCGGAGGCACGACAGAAGTCGGCGCTCCCTCTGGCCTGCGCCAACAACTGAGTACCTCGCTCCCTTGGCCTGTGCGCGACCGCCATACCAAACCGCCGGGTCGGTTCTCGACGGAACGGCTCTTGCCCGATGAACGACTGGAAGTGGGACAAGACCCTCTTCGAAGGCACGGCCGCCTACTACCAACAGGGCCGACTGCCCTACGCCCCGGGGCTGGTGCCGCTGCTGGCCGAGGTCCTGGCGACGGACGGACACGGACGGCTCCTCGACGTGGGATGCGGTCCCGGAACCGTCGCCATCCCGCTGGCCGTGCTGTTCCGCGAGGTCGGTCGGGGTCGACCCGGACGCCGGAGCCCCCGGGCAAGGCGGCCACCGTATGGCGCACCGACGCCGACTACATCGGGCGGGACACCTACGACATCCCCGACCAGCGGGTCGTGTCGCACCACTTCCGCTTCGACGGGACCGGGCAGGCCCGGCTGTACCGCAGCCCGCACCGCTACGTCTGGCCCTCCGAACTCGACCTCATGGCCCAACTGGCCGGATTCGAGCGGGAGTCCAGGCACGCGGACTGGGAGGGCGCCGGGTTCACGGCCGAGTCCCGTTCCCATGTGTCGGTGTACCGTCTCACGGCGGCGCGCTAGCCGCGCACCCGACCGGACTGCTCAGGAAGGCAGCAGCCGCAGGGCGTACAGCGCGGCACCCAGGTCGGCGAGGGCGATCGGGTCGGCGAGCGAGCGGCCCGTCAGCTCCTCGACGCGCCGCAGCCGGTAGCGCACGGTGTTCGGGTGGACGAAGAGCCGCTCGGCGGCCTCGGCGGCCACCCCGCCCGCGCCGAACCAGTGCCCCAGCGTCCGCAGCAGCCGTGCCCGCTCCGCCTCCGGCAGGCCGAGGAGCGGGCCCAGGGCGACCTCGACCAGCCGGCTGGCCTCCGCGGGCGCCGCGGCCACCAGCATCGCCAGTGGGCTGTCGTCGAACCGGGCGACCCCCGGCCCGTCGGCGGGCAGTCCGGCCAGCGCCAGCCGGGCGAAACGCAGCGCCTGCGGGGTGTCCCGCAACGAGTCGAACCGGGGGCTGACGCCGACCCGCGCGCGCCGTCGGCGCAGCGCCCGCACGCTCACCGTCTCCGCGTCCCGGTGCGCGAGCGAGACCAGCCCGATCTGCTGGTCCGGCAGCAGCCGCCACACCGACGCCACCCCCGAGTGGCGCAGCGCCGCCTCGATGCCGGGCAGCGGCTCCTGGCCGGGGTCCGGCACCGCCGCGGCCACGACCGCGTACGGGCCGCGCTCCGGCAGCCCGAGCTGCCGCGCCGCCTCCCACGGCGTCGTACGATCCGCGAGGGCGCCCGTGAACAGCGCCTCGGCCAGGGCCGAGCGGCGCGCCTCGCGCTGCAGCGCCAGCTCCGCGCTGGCCTCGCGGTAGGCGGCCGCCACGGCCTCCGCGTACCGGCCGAACAGGGCCCAGATCTCCGAGGAGCCGGCCACCAGCTCGGCGTCCGACACCTCCGGGTGCCGGCGCGCCTCGTCGACCATCTCCGACCAGAGCAGCTCGAAACCGACCCGGTAGGCGTGCAGCGTGTCCGCGAGCGGCACGCCCTGCTCGGCGCGCAGCCGTCCGGTCTGCTGCGCGGCTCCCACGTCGGGCTCGGCGCCGTGGGCGAAACGGCCGAGGAGCAGATCGGCGTTGCCCTCGCAGGACTCCCTCAGCGACGCGAAGGGGATGAGCGAGTCGTCGGCGTACGACTCGACCTCCGCGCGGATGCGCTCGGTCATCAGCCCGCCCAGCTCCGGAAGGCGCACACGCAACGCGGCGACCACATTCTGCAGACCCATACCCGCAGCGTACGGCGGTACCTTTGTGTTCAGGAACAACTCTGGCAGAGGTGAACTGTGGGCGTCGCCATGGACCCCCGCGATCGTGCGGGCGACCATGCCGTGAGCGTCGGGGACGGGACCCCGCGTCAGCGTCGGGGACGGGACCCCGTGAGCGCGGCGAGCGCGTGTGTGCGAGGAGGCATCATGGCCAATTTGGCGGAGTTCCTGGTGGAGTCGGCACGACAGAGGGCCGGGAGTCCGGCGCTGCGGCTCGGTACGGCGACCACCACCTATGCCGAACTGGACCGGCTGAGCGCCCAGGCCGCCGCGCTGCTGCGCACCGAGGGTCTGCGCACCGGCGACCGGGTCGCGCTGATGCTTCCGAACGTGCCCGAGTTCGTCGTCCTGTACTACGCGGTCCTGCGCGCAGGCGGCATCGTCGTGCCGCTGAATCCGCTGCTGAAGGAGCGCGAGACCGAGTACCACCTGCGCGACTCAGGCGCCGTCCTGCTCTTCGAGTGGCACCAGGCGCCCGGTGAGGGGGCAGCCGGGGCGGACGCCGCCGGCGTACGGCGCCTTGGGGTCGAACCGGCCGCCTTCGCGGCCGAACTGGCGCGGCTGGAGCCGCAGTACGAGGTGACCGCCGCCGCCGGTGACGACATCGCCGTGCTGCTGTACACCTCGGGCACCACCGGCCGGCCCAAGGGCGCGGCGCTCACCCATGCCGGGCTCCGCCACAACACCGAGGTCAACGTGACCGAGGTCCAGCGGCTGACCTCCGACGACGTGATCGTGGGCTGCCTGCCGCTGTTCCACATCTTCGGGCAGACCTGCACCATGAACGTCGCCGTCCGCAGCGGCGCCTCCCTCACGCTCGTCCCGCGCTTCGAGCCGCAGACGGTGCTCGACGCCATCGCCCGCGACCGGGCGACCGTGTTCGAGGGCGTCCCCACCATGTACGCGGCGCTGCTCCAGCACCCGGGCGCCGCCGCGGCGGACGTGTCCAGTCTGCGCATGTGCGTCTCGGGCGGCGCGTCCCTGCCGGTGGAGATCCTGCACGGGTTCGAGCGGCGCTTCGGCTGCATGGTGCTCGAAGGCTTCGGCATGTCCGAGACCAGCCCGGTCGTCTCCTTCAACCACCCCGACCGCCCGCGCAAGCCCGGATCCGTCGGCACGCCCATCCGCGATGTGGAGGTCCGGCTGCTCGACGAGGCCGGCCGGGACGTGGCACCGGGCGAGGTCGGTGAACTGGCGGTGCGCGGGCCGAACGTGATGAAGGAGTACTGGCACCGCCCCGAGGAGACGGCCGCCACCATCCCCGACGGCTGGCTGCGCACCGGCGACGTGGCCCGCCGGGACGAGGACGGCTATCTGTTCATCGTCGACCGGAAGAAGGACATGATCATCCGCGGCGGCTACAACGTCTACCCGCGCGAGATCGAGGAGGTGCTGCACGAGCATCCCGCCGTCGCCCTCGCCGCGGTCCTCGGGGTGCCCGACGAGCGGCTCGGCGAGGAGGTGGCCGCCGCGGTCGTGCTGCGGCCGGGAGCCCAGGCGGACACCGAGGAACTGCAGCGGTTCGTCCGGGACCGGGTCGCGGCCTACAAGTACCCACGCCGGCTGTGGCTGACGGACGCCCTGCCGATGGGCCCGAGCGGCAAGATCCTCAAGCGGGAGATCGCCGCACCGCTCTCCTCAGAAGAGCGATGAACAACCTGTTCACAATAGTCCGTTGACTCATGTCGTGTGTGTCGCATCCTGACGACATGTCATCGACCGCTGACCACACCGATCCCTTCACACCTCCCCAGCCGGAGCAGGCCCGCGCCCAGCGGGTGTACACCTCGCTGTTCCGCATCGCCGAGCGGCATGCGGCGACGGACGAGCAACGGCGCCGGCAGACGAATCCGTCGCTCCTCGCGCCGCACGAGGCCGTCAGGCTCGTCACGTTCCTGCTCAGCGGGGCCGCGATGCGCGAGGACGGCGAGCCGGAGGTGGACCACGCCGACATCACGGCCGCGCTGACCCTCGTCCCGCTGGTCCGTGCGGAGCTGGACGAACTGGAGGCCGGGCTCCTTCAGATGGCGCGGGGCCGGGGCCTGACCTGGCCCGAGATCGCCTTCGGTCTCGGACTCGGCACCCCGCAGGCCGCCAGGCAGCGCTACGAACGACTGGCGAGCCGCACCGCCACGGACGACGAACCCTCCTAAGCGCCGTCCGTGCCGGGATGGCAGCACGAGCCCTGCCGGAAGTGACCGGCCACCTCGAGCCATGTCATGCCGCGGGGCGGCTCCTGCCCGGCCGACCCGCCCTGCCCGTGCGCGGACGTCAGGTCGCCCTGCGCGTGGGGGACACCCTCGCGTACCACGACCGGGATGTCGACGAGGGTGTCGAAGTCGGCGAACGGATCGCCGTCGACGATCGTCAGGTCGGCGATCCTGCCCTCCTGCACCGTACCGAGGTCGGCGTCGAGGCCGAAGAGACGGGCCGGCACGGTGGTCGCGCTGTGCAGGGCCTCGGCGGGAGTGAAGCCGTGGGCGTGCAGGGCACGCAGCGCGAGGTGCAGGGAGAGGCCGACCGGGACCAGGGGGGCGTCGGTGCCCAGGGCGATACGGGCGCCGTGCGTCGCCAGCCGCCGGTAGTCCGCCATCTCCGTGGCCAGAGCGCGCCGTTGCGCGTCGGTGGGCGCGGTCCGGGCGTGTGCGCGGACGACGGCGACGTCCCAGGGCGGCATGAGGCGCGTCACGCGCGGATCCTCGGCCAGCCGAGGGTCGTCGGCGATCAGGATCTGCGCGCTGAACGGCGTGATGATCAGGGCGAAGGAGCCGTCGGCGTACTGCTGCACCAGATCCTGGCCGATACGGCCGAGGGGGGTGACGGCATGCCCGTACTCCAGGCGCTGGGTCGCCTGCAGATGGGTCGTCAGGTCCTGGCCCGCCGCCCGGCCCGGCGCGCACAGATGGCTGCCGCTGGGCACCCCCAGCGCGTGGGCGACCTCGGCCGCCTCCGCCATGACCTCGCCCGGGGCGCGCACATAGGTCTTGACGAAGTCGACGTCCAGAGCGGCGGCGCGCCGCAGCGTGCGCAGGACGCCGTCCCGGGTGCGATGGGCGCGGCCCATGCTGTACGCGGTGCGCGCGCCGTCGATGAGTTCGGCGCAGGCCAGCTGCCGCGGCCCGAGCAGGTCCCCCGCCCCGGCCGCCTCACGCAGCCGCACCGCGTCGTAGAGCGGACCGCCGAGACAGGCCGTGGTCGTGATGCCGTACGCGAGCGCGGTGAGGCTCTGACGGGCGCCGTAGGTGGCGGCATAAGGGTGGGTGTGGCTGTCGAACAGGCCGGGGAGGACGGTCCGGTCCGAGGCGTCCAGGGTGCGGTGTCCGGGGCGGCGGGCCCGGTGCGGCTCGACGGCGGTGATCCGCTTGCCGGTGACGAGGATGTCGACGTCATGCCGTGGCGGCGCGCCGGTGGCGTCCCACAGTTGGCCGGCGTGGATCCGCAGCGGCCCGGCGGCGTCGCTCGCGACGCGCCCGCTGGTCAGGCGCAGCGGGAGGGTGCGGGCCCGTGCGGTGGGAAGGGAGAGGCGGCGCAGCCGGCCGTCGGAGAGGTAGAGGAGCGTGCCGGAGTTCGCGGACCAGCTGGGGTGGTCGGCCGGCTCGTCGGTGAGCCGGCGTGCGGGACCGGCCGGTGTGCCGTCGGCCGTCACGGGCAGCAGCCACAGCGCCGACTCGGCCACCAGCGCCATCCAGCGGCCGTCGGGGGACCACACCGGCCCCGAGGCGACCCGGTCGGACAGCGAATGGTGCTCGGCGGGCAGGTGCCGGCGTTCGCCGCCGGTGCGGGTGTCGATGACGCGGATGAGGTTGTATCCCTCGCGGAACCGCTGGTTGAGCCGGTTGCGGTCGCAGAAGGCCACGTACCGGCCGTCGGGCGACCAGGTGGGGGCGCCGGGCGGCCCGTCGGTCGCCAGGGGCTTGGCCAGCTGCTGCTCGCCGCCGGTGGCCAGGGTGCGCAGCAGCAGGTTCCCGGTCAGGTCCTGGCAGGCCAGGCGGGAGCCGTCCGGTGACAGTGCGGGATACAGCCGGCCGCCCTCGGTCAGCGGCTCGTCGGCTCCGCTGTCCAGGTGACGGCGGCGTACGGCCACCAGACCGTCCTGGTCCGTGCAGTACAGCAGGCTGCGCCCGTCCGGCGCCCACGCCGGCATCTGCACCAGGTGGACGTCGGCCGCCTGGAGCAGCTTGCGCGGAGTACCTCCGACCGGCATCAGCCACAGGGCGTTCAGCGCCACGAAGGCCACGTTGCGGCCGTCGGGGGACAGGGCCGGCCGGTGCAGGCCGCGCACCGGGGCCCGCCGCTCCGGCGTGAGCGGACGCCGGGGGCGCTTCCGGGGCGGACCGGGCACGGGCATGCGGGCGGCGAAGGGCACCTCCCGCACGGACGATGCGGCGAGGGAGCGGATACGGATCCGGCCGTCACCGACGTACAGCAGCTCGTCCTCGTTCAGCCAGCACGGCGGAGCGGCCGCCAGGTCCTCGTCCGCCGTGACGACCTCTCCGTCGACCATCAGCAGAGCCTCGTCGGCCGGCAGTCCCGGAGCGCTCGCGCCGGTCAGCCGCACATACGCGATCCGCCCCGAGGGCGACACCGACGGGCACAGCAGCCGGCCCCCGGTCACGGTACGCAGCACCTGGGCCGGGCCGCCGGCGACCGGTACCCGGACCAGCGACAGACCGCCGTCGTTCCCGCCGCCCGGTGTGTGGGCGGCGCGCACGCACACCAGCGACCGCCCGTCCGCAGACCAGGCCGGATCGAAGTCCTCGTAGTCCCCGCCGGTGAGCCGGCGCGGCCGGCCGTCGGCCACGTCCAGCACGCAGAGCCCGTAGGAGGCGCCCGCTGTGGCGTCGCCGCCGCGTTCGGAGGCGAAGGCCAGGCGGGTGCCGTCGGGTGACCAGGCCACACCGCGGTCGTCCCAGGGCCCGTCCGTCACCTGCCGCAGCCCGCCGCCGTCCGGCCGCAGTGTCCACAGATGGAAGCCGCCCCCGCGATACCCGCACACGGCCAGGGTCTTCCCGTCGGGGGACAGCGCGGGACGCGTCGCCTCCAGCTCCCAGCCCGTCACCTGTTCGGCCGTTCCGCCGTCCCGGGGCACCCGCCACAGCACCCCCTGCACCTCGGCGATCAGCGCGCCGCCGGCCCGGCCGGCGGTGACCGAACCCCCGGTGGTACGCGTGTAGGTGAGGAACCGTCCGGCGCGGCCGGCCTGTGCACCGGACCCGTCCGGCAGTCCGTGTGCCGCCGCCGGCCGCGGGGAGACGGCGGTGACCAGCCCTGCCGCGGTCGTCCCGAGAAACCGGCGCCGATCGACGTTGCCGAAGTCCATACCTGTCCCCTGTCCTTTGCCGTGTCCGTTCAGCCAAGCGGCAGCGGTGCGCCCCGCACCAGTACGCGATTCCAGCCACACCGGCCCCTCCCGCACCCACAACGCCCGGACCGCGGGGCGGTCACGCCGGGTCACCCGGAGCGGGTGCACGACGGGGGCCGCGAACACCGGGGCCCGGCCCAGCCGCAGGCCGGCTGTTCGGAGAGTCGGCACGCCCGACTCCGCCGTTGCTCCGGCCCGGCCGGCCGGGCAGCCGGTCTGCTCCCGATGCGCCCTCGTCGCGCCCTCCTGGGATTCCGACCGGACGGGGATGCTGGCGGGCATGGGGGCACATGACGACAGCATCATCCCGTCGGCCGGCTACGACGAGCAGTGGCGGCCGCCCACCGGCGCGCCCCGCTCATGGGAGAACACGGACCGCGCCCAGGCGGCCCTCGACGGAGCCGCCGGCCCGGAACCGCCCAGCCCGCCCCACTGCCCGCACTGCGGGCTCGCCGGTGAACGGCGCCCCACCTACACGGGACAGCACGTGCTCCTCGAACCCGGCCTCGTGCTGCCCGCGCACCTGGTTCCCGGAGGGCACCGCTGGCACATCGACAGCAACGGAGTCGCCTGGAACGGCGGCTTCGAGGAGCCCCTGACCGGCGCCCGGTGCCGCATCCCGCACCACCTGGCGTGTCCGGGGCTCAGCCTGGACGAGATCCGGCCCTGGCGATGGCTGACCGCGGTCCGGGCGGAGAACGCCGGCAGGGCACGGCGGAGAGCGGACGAGGAGGGCGGCCCCACGGCGCTGCCCGATGCCGGCTGAGGCCGGCGGGCGGGCCGGCGCCGGGAGCGGCGCCGGGCGCCGCGAGCCCTCGGCCTCACCAGCCCGTCAGCAGCAGGTGGTTGAGGAGCAGGGCCAGTACGGCCTGCGCGGTGAGCCAGGCGCGCGGGTGGGGGAGGAGCGCGCAGGCCGGGAGGAGCCACAGGGCGAAGGGCAGCCAGATGCGCTCCGTCTCCGCCTTGCTCATGCCGGACAGGTCGGCGACCAGCAGGGCGAGCAGCGCGGCGGAGACGAGGAGTGCCAGGCGCGCGTCCGAGGAGGGTCGGCCGCCGGGCGCGGGCAATGGCGCCGCGGAGGGTCGGCCGCCGGTCGTGGGGAGCGACGCGGGGGGTCGGGAGCGGCTCCCGGAAAGGCGTACCGCGGGCTGTGGCGGGCGGCTCCCGGGGAGCGGTGCCGAGGGGTGCCGGCGGTCGGATCCGGGGAGCAGGGCCGCTGGGCGTCGCAGGGCGGTTGCGGGGAGCAGTGCCGCCGTCGTCCTGCGTAGGCCCGCCGCCGTGGCCGGGCCGGTGATGAGGGCGGTGCAGGCGAGGTTGGCCCAGACCCAGTAGCCGTAGGGGCGGACGCCGCCGACGCCCTGGTAGTAGCGGGTGACGAGGAGGTGGTAGGCGGCCCACCAGTCGAAGCCGGCGAGGGTGAACACCAGCGGCAGTACGGCCAGTCCGGCGACCAGGGGCAGCAGGAGGGACGGGCGTTCGCGGAGGCCGGAGCGAGTGAGCGCGACCACCGCCGCGCCGATCAGTGTGAAGAGCGCGAGGCCGTAGGACAGATAGCAGGTCAGGCCGAACAGGAGGCCCGAGGCCGCCGCGCACCCGTGGGACCGTCGCGTCAGCGCCAGGGCGAGCAGCGCCACGGACCAGGCGGCGACGGCCGCGAAGTAGCCGTCGGCGGAGGTGCCCTGCCACACGGCTGCCGGGGCGAGCACCAGGAACGGCGCGGCCCGGCGGGCGAGGATCTCGTCGGCCAGCGCGCGGAGCGCGATCAGCACGGCCACGCATCCCGTCGCACCGACGGTGACGCACCACATCCCGGCCCAGCCACCGCCCCGCAGCCCGATCCGGTCCAGCAGGACGAAGGTGAGCGTGGCGGCCGGCGGGTGGCCGGCGACATGGGCGGGCCAGGGGGCAGGGGTGCCGCTGACGATGTGGTGGGTGAAGTCGCGCAGGGTCGCCGGGATGTCCTGGAAGCGGCCGATGACCCGGAGGTACTCCTCGCGGGCGGTCAGCCGCGCCGCGACGCCCCGGTGCCAGCCGTCGACCAGAGCGAGGGACAGGATCCAGGCCAGGGCCGCCGTCCAGGCCACCGCGAGGAGCGCCCGCCAGGGCAGACGGGCCGCGACGGCGGGGCCGTACGCCACGGTGGCCGCCGCCACCGCCAGGGCCGCCGGGGTGCCCGGGCCGAGGTGCGGGTCCCACTCGGCGAACACCGGCGGCCAGTGCACGAACAGGGTGTGGCGGGTGTCCTGGATGTGCCGGCCGACCAGGACGGCCGCCGTCACGAGCAGGGCGGCGGCACCGGCGGCGTACAGATCGCGGCGGAGAGATCGGTTCACACCGGAACGCTAGGCCGGGGTGGCGCCAACCGGGCGCCCGCCAGGCAGGACGTCAGCGTTTCGTCACCGGTCGCGGATCCCTTTCCGGTGGTGCACCGGCCTACGGTCGGGACATGCGCGACCATCCCCGTCTTCCCACTTCCCCGGACTTCTGGCGCAGCCCGCTGCGCGGCCCCTGGTTCACCTCGGTCCTCGGCCTCGTCCTGCTCGTCGGCATCACCGTGCTGTTCGTGACCGGACTGGTGTCGTACGCCGCCTACAACCCGGGCCTGTCCCGGGTGAACGACACCACCCCGGACAAGGGCCTCCTGGGCTTCTACCTGTTCGCCTGGCCCACCGACCCGGTGTGGCTGTACCGGCTCACCCAGGGCGTCCATGTGACGCTCGGCATCACCCTGATCCCCGTCCTGCTGGCCAAGCTGTGGTCGGTGGTGCCGAGGCTGTTCACCCTGCCTCCGGCCCGCTCGCTCGCGCACGCGCTGGAGCGGATCTCCCTGGTGCTGCTGGTCGGGGGAGGACTGTTCGAGTTCACCACGGGAGTCCTCAACGTCCAGCTGGACTATGTCTTCCCCGGCTCCTTCTACCCGCTGCACTTCTACGGAGCATGGGTGTTCTTCGCCGCGTTCCTGGCCCACGCCGCGCTCAAGACACCGGCCGCGTTGCGCACCGTACGCGGGCGACGGCAGGAGCGGAGCGATCCGGCCTCCCCCCAGAGCGACCTGGTCTCGCCACGCCCGGCGGCGCCCACCGTCTCCCGGCGCGGCGCGCTGTGGCTGGTCGGCGGTGGTTCCCTGGTGCTGTTCCTGACCACGGTCGGGCAGAGCCTCGGCGGACCCTTCCGCCGTACGGCCCTGCTCGCTCCGCACGGCACGGCCGATCCTGGCGGCGGCCCGAACGGCTTCCAGATCAACAAGACCGCCGCCTACGCCGGTATCACGGCGGCCGAGACCCACGAGGACGCCTGGCGGCTCGTCGTCACCGGCCGCACCGGAACCGTCCGGCTCAGCCGCGCCGAACTGCTCCGACTGCCGCAGCACAGCGCGTCGTTGCCCATCGCCTGCGTGGAGGGCTGGTCGACCGCCGACCAGTGGTGGCGCGGGGTGCGGCTGCGCGACCTCGCGGCACTCGTCGGGTACGACGGCGACCCGCCGGACGTGCTCGTGGAGTCCCTGCAACGCCGCGGGGCCTTCCGCCGCGCGGCCCTGCGCGCCAACCAGGTGGCCGACGGGCGCTCGCTGCTCGCCCTGTACGTCAACGGCGAGGAACTGTCCCCCGACCACGGCCGCCCGGCGCGGATCATCGTCCCCGCGGCACCCGGTGTGCTCAACACCAAGTGGGTGGCCCGGCTGACCTTCGGAGACCTGTGATGCGCCGTCGCCTCCCCCTGGGCAGTCCCTTCCAACTGCTGCTTCTCGGCTGTTCGTTCGCACTCGCCGGGTACGCCGGACTCCGGCTGTTCGCGGGTGACTGGTTCGGCGTGGCGCTGTGGATCGTGGGTGCCGCGCTGCTGCACGACCTCGTCCTGCTGCCGCTGTACACGGCGGCCGACCGGGCGGTCGTACGCGGCCTCGGAGCGGCCGGACGGCGCGGCCGGACGCTGTACGTGCGCGTCCCGGCGATGCTGTCCGGGCTGCTCCTGCTGGTGTGGTTTCCGCTGATCAGCGGCATGGCGAACCGGCGTTACCGGTCGGCCACCGGCCTCTCCCCGGACGGCTTCCTCACCCGCTGGCTGCTGATCACCGCCGTCCTCTTCGGCGCTTCGGCGCTGCTGCTCGGACGGCGGGTGCGAAGGGCGGCGAAGCACCGGCCGCCGGCGGACCACTGAGTGACGGGCCTCCAGCCGGCCCTGCGTGCGTACCGCAGCAGGGCCGGGGTGCCGACCCGCGCCCAGGGGAACGGCGCACCGCCGGCCCGCGAGGCGCCGACGGTGTCGACCACCTCGACCCGGGCGCGCTCGTCGACGTGTCCGGGCACGGTCTCGGCGATGAGCAGACCGCCCGGGCGGGCCAGCGCCGCCACCCGCTCCAGCAGCACGGACGGCTCCCCGCCGATGCCGATGTTGCCGTCCATGAGCAGCACGGTGTCCCAGCGGCCCTCGCCGGGCAGCGGCTCGAACACCGAGCGCCGCAGAGCCTGACCGCCGAGCTGGACGGTGTGGTCGACGGCGGCCTCGCTGACGTCGATGCCGAGTGCGGGTCGGCCCCGGCCGGCCAGCTCCGCCACCAGTCGCCCGGGCCCGCAGCCGACGTCCAGCACGGCGCCCTCGCAGCGGTCGAGCACCGCCCGGTCCACGGCGTCCGCGCGGGCGCACCAGCGCTCCACCTCCAGCGGCAGCAGCCAGCCGTCCGCGCGGCGCAGGAACAGCGGGCCGCGGCCGGTGCGCAGCGCGGCCGCGTAGGGGTCGGCGGCCGCCCAGGCGACAGAGCCGCCCGTCACCGGGTGACCGACGTACAGCGGGCCAGCCGCGCGGCGAACCTGCCGTGCGGGGCCAGGGCGGCGACGGCGTGGGCGTCGGCGACGGTGTCGACGTCCCGCAGCCGGGGCAGCTCGCGCACCCGCAACCCGGCGGCCAGCAGCCGTTCCCGCTGCACGGCCCCGGTCCCGGGCGTCGACATGGGCACGCCCCGCAGCAGCGCCGGGGCGGGCTCGGCCAGACCCAGCGCCCAGAAGCCGCCGTCCTGGGCCGGGCCCAGGTACGCGTCGCAGTCCGTGAAGTCCACGGTGAGCAGCTCCGGCGTCACCTGCGGGGTGTCCATGCCGATGAGCAGCGCGGGGCCCGAGCAGCGCGCGAAGGCGTCCGCCAGCCGCTCGTCCAAGCCGCCCGCGCACTGCGGCAGTACCTCGAAGCCGGGTGGCAGCCACGGCCCGGGCGCCCCGTCCAGCACGAGAACCCGGCGGGTCGCGGGCGTCGCCGCGACGGCGTGCAGGGTGTCCGCGAGCGCCGCCTCCGCCAGCTGGGCCGCCTGCTGCGGGGTGAACGGCGGGGTGAGCCGGGTCTTGACCCGGCCCGGCAGCGGCTCCTTGGCGATGACGAGAAGCGTGGTCACCGTACGGCCCTCCCGTCGGCCGGTGCCTCGGCCAGTACGCGGCTCATGTCCCGCACGGCCTGCCAGGTGCCACGCCAGGTGCCCGTCACCTTGGAGGCGCCGGTGCGCGGCCGGTACGGCACGTCGTGTTCGGCGATGCGCCAGCCCGCGTCGGCCGCGCGGACGACCATCTGCAGCGGATAGCCGCTGCGTCGGTCGGTGAGACCGAGGGCGAGCAGCGGCTCACGGCGGGCGGCGCGCAGCGGCCCCAGATCGTGCAGGCGCAGCCCGGTACGGCGGCGCAGTATCCGCGCCAGCGCCAGGTTGCCCGCACGGGCGTGCACGGGCCAGGCACCCCGGCCCTCAGGTCGCCGCCGGCCGAGCACCAGGTCGGCGGCGCCCTCCCGGATCTCCCCCACGAACGGAAGGAGCAGCGCGGGGTCGAGGGAGGCGTCGCAGTCGCAGAAGCAGACGATGTCGCTCGTGGCGGCGGTCAGTCCGGCGTGGCAGGCGGCGCCGAAGCCGCGCCGCGGCTCGTGCACCACCGTGGCGCCGAGCGCGCGGGCGATGCCGGGGGAGCCGTCGGTGGAACCGTTGTCGACGACGAGGGCGTGCCAGCCCGCCGGGATCCGGCCGAGCACCCAGGGCAGGGCCTCGGCCTCGTTCAGGCAGGGCAGCACCACGTCGACGTCCGTGGAAGTGGTCGTCACGGTTTCACCCTACGAACGCTGATCGGGCATATCGGACTCAAGGTCCTTACGAAACGCGGACGCCCGGCCCGCGGTCCGGCGGCGGGCACCGGGCGGTGCGAGGCTTGAGGCATGCAACCGCTGTACGAGTCCCACGAGACCGAGGCCGCAGCCGAGGCGGCCCGGATCCTGGTCGTGGACGACGACCCGACCGTCGCCGAGGTCGTCACCGGATACCTGCACCGCGCCGGCTATGCGGTCGACCGCGCCGACGACGGCCCGACCGCCCTCACGCGCGCCGCCGCGCACCGGCCCGACCTGGTGGTGCTCGACCTGATGCTGCCCGGCATGGACGGCCTGGAGGTGTGCCGGCGGATGCGGGAACGCGGACCGGTGCCGGTCATCATGCTCACCGCCCGCGGCGACGAGGACGACCGCATCCTGGGCCTGGAGGTCGGTGCCGACGACTACGTCACCAAGCCCTTCAGCCCCCGCGAACTGGTCCTGCGCGTGGAGTCGGTGCTGCGCCGCAGCCGCCCCGTCACCACCGGGCACCGGCTGGCCGCGGCCGGACTCTCCGTCGACCCCGACGCCCGCAGGGCCGCCAAGAACGGCACCGAACTCGCCCTCACCCTCCGGGAGTTCGACCTGCTCGCGTTCTTCCTGCGGCACCCCGGCCGGGCCTACAGCCGTGAGGACCTGATGCGCGAGGTCTGGGGCTGGGACTTCGGCGACCTGTCGACCGTCACCGTCCACGTCCGCCGGCTGCGCGGCAAGGTCGAGGACGACCCGGCCCGGCCCCGTCTGATCCAGACCGTGTGGGGTGTGGGCTATCGCTTCGAGCCCGGCGAGGCGGTGCGCTGACCATGGGCGACATTGTTCTCATCGCCGTCTACGCCTTCGCCGGCGCCGTGGCCGCGGGGGCCGCGGGGGCGGGCGCGCTGCGCCTGATCCGGCGCCGTTCGCTGACCGCCTCCCTGGCCGTGGTCGCGGCGGTCGGCGTCGTCGCGATGCTCGCCGGCACGCTCGCCGTCGCCTGGGCGATGTTCCTCTCCTCGCACGACCTGACCGTGGTCACGACCGTCGTCGCGATGGCGGCCGTGGTGTCCCTGGCCACCGCGCTGCTCCTGGGCCGCTGGGTCGTCGCCCGCAGCCGCGAACTCACCGACGCCGCCCGCTCCTTCGGTGACGCCGGCGCCTTCGCCGCCCCGCACGGCCCGGCCACCGCCGAACTGGACGCTCTGGGCCGCGAGTTGGCGGCCACCAGCGCCCGGCTCGCCGAATCACGGGAACGGGAGCGGGCGTTGGAGAAGTCCCGGCGCGAGCTGGTCGCCTGGATCTCGCACGACCTGCGCACCCCGCTGGCCGGCCTGCGCGCGATGGCGGAGGCGCTGGAGGACGGCGTGGCCGCCGACCCCGACCGCTACCTCAGGCAGATCCGCACCGAGGTCGAACGGCTCAACGACATGGTCGGCGACCTCTTCGAACTCTCCCGCATCCACGCGGGCACCCTCCCGCTGAGCCCCGCCCGGATCTCCCTGTACGACCTGGTCGGCGACGCGCTGGCGGGAGCCGATCCGCTGGCCCGGGAACACGGGGTACGGCTGGTGGGCGACCGGGTCGAGCCCGTGCCCGTGGAGGTGGACGGCAAGGAGATGAGCCGCGTGCTGGGGAATCTGCTGGTGAACGCCATCCGCCGTACCCCGGCCGACGGCACGGTCGCGGTCGCCGCGGAACGGGCGCCGGACGGCGTGGTGCTGTCGGTGACGGACGGCTGCGGCGGCATCCCGGACGAGGACCTGCCCCGCGTCTTCGACACCGGCTGGCGTGGCACCGACGCCCGGACCCCGCCGGCCGGGGCGGGGCTGGGGCTGGCGATCGTACGGGGCATCGTCGAGGCCCATCAGGGCCGGGCGACCGTCCGCAACATTCCGGGGGGCTGCCGCTTCGAGGTGACCCTGCCGACGGCGGAGGCGTGAACGGTCACTTGTCCGGGCGGCAGACGATGTCGGTCGCGGACTCGTTCCGGCAGGTGATCCCGCTCCCGGGGCCGATCATGCGGGAGAGGAGCGGTGCGATGTCCTTCTCGCAGGACAGGCCCGAGCCCTCCTCGTCGTCGTCCGCGCCCGCGTGTTGGCAGACCCTGCCGATGACGTCGCTGCTGTTGACCTTCTGGCCGGGCGGCGGCGTGTCTGCGGAGGCCGATGGGGCGAGGAGGCCCAGGCCGAGCACCGGTGCGATGAGCAGCGCTGCGACCTGGGCGCGGGCCGGCTTCAGGGTCCGTCGCGACATGGCTGTCCTTTCGACTGGTTCATGCGAATGTCCTGCTGCGCACGTCGTGCGGAGCACCGCCATGATCGACGGCGACGCCGTCCTGCGGGGGCGGACACGCTCAGTGCGTTCGCGTGAACTCCCGCATTCCCTCCGCGAAGCCCACCTCGGGCTTCCAACCGAGTTCCGCGCGCAGCCGGGAGGAGTCCGCCGTGATGTGGCGGACGTCGCCCAGACGGTACTCGCCGGTGACGACCGGGTCCGGGCCGCCGTGGGCGGCTGACAGGGCGCGGGCCAGGTCGCCGACCGAGTGCGGCTCGCCGCTGCCGGTGTTGTACGCCGTGAGGGCTCCGGGGCGCGGCCCGGCCTCCAGCGCGATGACGTTGGCCGCGGCCACGTCCCGCACGTGGACGAAGTCCCGCAGTTGCCGGCCGTCCTCGAACACCCGCGGAGCGTCGCCGCGTTCGAGGGCCGAGCGGAAGAAGGAGGCGACGCCGGCGTACGGGGTGTCGCGGGGCATCCCGGGGCCGTACACGTTGTGGTAGCGCAGCGAGATCGCCGTACCATCCGTGGCGCGGGCCCAGGCGGCCGCCAGGTGCTCCTGGGCGAGCTTGGTCGCGGCGTAGACGTTGCGCGGGTCGGGCGGGGCGTCCTCGGTGACCAGGCCCGGGGTGAGCGATGCGCCGCACCGCGGGCAGGGCGGTTCGAAACGGCCCGCCTCCAGGTCGGCCGCGGCCCGCGGCCCGGGGCGTACGACGCCGTGCACGGGACAGTCGTAACGGCCCTCGCCGTACACCACCATCGACCCGGCCAGCACCAGCCGCCGTACGCCCGCCTCGGCCATCGCGGCGAGCAGGACGGCGGTGCCCAGGTCGTTGCGGGAGACGTACTCGGCCGCGTCCGAGACGCCGTTGCCGAGGCCCACCATGGCCGCCTGGTGGCAGACCGCGTCCACGCCGGACAGGGCGCGGGCGACCGCCGCTCCGTTGCGCACGTCGGCGCCCGGATCGGCCCGGACGTCGTACACGAGCGGCTCGTGCCCGCTCGCCCGCAGCGCCTCGACGACATGGGACCCGATGAACCCGGCACCGCCGGTGACCAGTACACGCATACGGCCACGCTAGACGGGCACGGCAGCGCGACCGGGGGACACGGCCACCGCGTCACGACTCCGTAAGGTTTCAAGAATTCCTGTCAACAACGTTGACTCAGCGGTGCCGCAGCCGCACATTACCTATCGGTAGTACCCAGCGGTAATCCCGCGAACCCCCACTTCGCGGCCCTCGCCGTGCGTGCGCACACGCGCCCACGCCCGGACGGCCGGTACGCCCATCTGCTCTGAGCCGCCGCATTCTCGCGCATCAGCACACACCCGGGCACCCCCATGCCCGTCTGTCTGCTCCGTGTCCCCACCCCGAGAAGAGGGAGTCATGCCCCTGCCTGCCCTGCGCCGTGCCATCGCCGCCACCTCCGCACTCGCCGGGGCGCTGGCCCTCGGCGTCACCGCCGTCCCCGCCCACGCCACGACGACCCTGAACTACGCGGCCCTCGGCGACAGTTACAGCGCCGCCTCGGGTGTTCTGCCCGTCGACGCCGGCAACCTCATCTGCCTGCGCTCCACCGCCAACTACCCCCACGTCATGGCCGCCCGCACCGGCGCCCGGCTCACGGACGTCACCTGTGGCGCCGCCCAGACCAAGGACTTCACCCAGTCCCAGTACCCCGGCGTCGCCCCGCAGGCGGACGCGGTCACCGCGGACACCGACCTGGTGACGCTGACGATCGGCGGCAACGACAACAACACCTTCATCGGCGCCATACTCGCCTGCGGCACCGCGGGCATCCTCAGCGGGGGCCGGGGCAGCCCCTGCAAGGACACCTACGGCAGCTCCTTCGACGACGCCATCGACGCGAACACCTACCCCGCGCTGAAGAGCGCGCTGCGCAGTGTCCGGGCCAAGGCGCCGGGCGCGCGGGTCGCGGTGCTCGGCTACCCGTGGATCACCCCGGCCAAGGCCGACCCGTCCTGCTTCGCCCAGATGCCGGTGGCCTCCGGCGACGTGCCGTACCTGCACGAGCTGCAGGCCCATCTCAACGCGGTCGTGCAGCGCGCCGCCGAGGAGGCGGGGGCCACATACGTCGACTTCTCGCAGGCATCCGAGGGCCACGACGCGTGCCAGGCCGTCGGCACCCGGTGGATCGAGCCGCTCCTCTTCGGGCGGAACATCGTCCCGGTGCACCCCAACGCGCTCGGCGAGCGGCGCATGGCCGAGCGCACCCTGGGCGTCCTCGGCCTCGGCTGACCGGGGGCGCCGGCCCAGGGCCGGGCTCGTGCGCCGCGCGGCCGTCCCGCAGCACCGTGCGGGACGGCCGCGCGGCGCAGCGGGGTCGGCAATGAGCCGGTGGAGGGGGTGCGGTGAAGGCACGTGGTGGCATGAGGGAAAATAGTTGCCTAGTGAAACTACGGGCACCGGGGAAGGTCTTTCATGCCGCACCTCACCATCGACTACTCCTCCCATCTGGCCGGAACCTTCGATCCCTCTGCCCTGGTGAAGGAGTTGCACCCGCTCGTGGTCGAGGAATCCGGTACGTCGGGCGTGTGCAAGACGCTGGTCCGTCCGGTGGCGACGTACGTCGGGGACGGGCCGAGCGCCGAGACCACTTTCGTGCACGTGGAGATCGGTCTCATGCCCGGCCGCCCCGAGGCACAGAAGGCGCACCTGTCCGAAAGCGTACTGGCGTTGCTCGCCAAGCATCTGCCGACGGGCGACGGCACCCGGGAGCAGACGGTCGTCTCGGTGGAGGTGCGGGACCTGGCCGGCTCCTATCGGCTGTCCCCCTCCGCGCGGTGAGCGTCCGAATTCGTTTGTCCGCCCCTCGGCTCCCGCACTACCTTGCCGCGGTGGACCTCTTCTCGCACTCTTGGACGGCGTTGCTCACCGCGGTCGCCGAAGTCCCGGACGGGGACTTCGAGCGGCCGTCCGGCTGTACCGGCTGGCTGGTACGGGACTTGGTGTGCCACCTGGTCATCGACGCCCAGGACGTCCTGATCACCCTGGCCACGCCCGCCGACACCGAACCGACCGTGGACGCGGCCAGCTACTGGAAGCTGGTCGAGCCCCCGACCGGCGAGGATCCGCTCGATGCGCTGATCCCCCGGCTGGCCGCCGCGTACGGCGAGCCGCGGTTGCTGAAGTTCCACCTGGACGACGTCGGTTCCGCGGCGGGCCGGGCCGCCCGACTCGCCGATCCGGCCCTCCGCGTCAGCACCCGCGACGAGGTGCTGACCGTGGGCGACTACCTGTCCGCGTACGTGGTCGAGTGGACCCTGCACCATCTCGACCTGATCGCCCGGCTGCCGTCGGCCGCCGGCCCGCCGGCCGAAACCCTCGCGGCGGCGCGCGCGTCGCTGGAGAAGATCGCCGGGACCTCGTTCCCCGCCTCGATCTCCGACAAGGACGCGCTGCTCCTCGGCACCGGACGCCGTACGCCGACCGGCGCGGAGCAGACCGAGCTGGGCGACCTCGCGGTCGAACTCCCGTTCGTCCTCGGGTGAACGGGTCCATCCGAGCAATCGAGGGTCCTCATGAGATGATCTTTTTATCCGGCCACTACCATATGGCCTCAAGACAACCATTCGAACGGCCCGTTACCCAGGTGCCGTTCGGGGTCGCCGATGCCAGGGACCGCTCCCCGGGCTGCGGTGATCTTCCTGTCCAGGAGGACCTTCCGCATGTTCCGACGTATTGGCAACACAGTCGTCCGACATCCCGTGTGGACGATCGTGGCATGGCTGATCGCCGCGGTGGCGATCGTCGCCACTGCTCCGAGTCTGCCCTCGAACAGTGACGAGAGCAGCTTCCTACCCAAGAGTTACGAATCCATCAAAGCGGCGGACCTCCAGCAGAAGGCGTTCCCCAGCGCCTTCACGCCGTCCGCCATCGCGCTGTACCAGCGCACCGACGGCGGCAGGCTGACGGCCGCCGACAAGCAGGACATCGCCCGGATCACCACCGAACTGGGCAAGAAGCACATCGACCAGGTGCAGAAGGTCGTCCCCGGCCCGCCGTCCAAGGACGGCAGGTATGACATGACCCTGGTGCAGATGGACAGCAAGAACGCGGGCCAGCCCAAACAGGCGGACGCGGCCAAGGCGTTGCGCGACGACGTCAAGGCGCTGGCCAAGGGTACGCATCTCGACGTCAAGCTCGGCGGCTCCGCCGCGCAGGCCCTCGACCAGCAGGACTCCTCCAAACGCGGAGACGCGCTGATCTTCATCGGCACCTTCGTGATCATCCTGTTGACCCTGCTGATCATCTTCCGGGCGCCCATCCTCGCCGTACTGCCCCTGGTGCTGATCGGTGTGGTGTCGCTCGTCTCGAACGGCCTGATCGCGTACGCCACGAAGCTGTTCGACCTGCAGGCCAACAGCTCGATCTCGTCGATCCTGATCGTCGTGCTGTTCGGCGTGGGCACGGACTACTTCCTGTTCCTGATGTTCCGTTACCGCGAACGGCTGCGCGCCGGCGACGAGCCCAAGCAGGCCATGATCAACGCGGTCGACCGGGTCGGCGAGGCCATCGCCTCCGCCGCCGGTGCCGTCATCATCGCCTTCCTCGCGCTGGTGCTCTCCACGCTGGGCTTCCTCAAGCAGATGGGCCCGGCGCTCGCCATCGCGGTCGGCGCCACCCTGGTCGCGGGCCTGACCCTGATCCCGGCCGTGGTCTCGCTCATCGGACCGAAGGTCTTCTGGCCCTCCAAGTCCTGGCAGAAGGAGCCGGAGAACGCCCGCTTCGCCGCACTCGGCCGGGGTGTGCAGCGCCGTCCGGCGCTCACCGCCGCGGTGTCCGGTCTCATCCTGGTCGCACTGTCGCTCGGCATCTTCAGCTACAACGCCACGTTCGACCTGGCCTCGGGCTCCATGCCGAAGACCAAGGAGTCCATGGTCGTCCAGGACCAGATGCAGAAGGCGTACTCGGCGGGCGCCGCGGCACCCACCGACGTCTACCTGTCCAGCACCGACGGAAAGCCGCTGGACAAGACGGGCTTCGACGCGTACGCGCAGAAGCTCGGGGCCGTGGACGGCGTCGCCAGCGCCCGCATGACCCAGCTCAACAAGGAGGGGACCACCGCCGACTTCACCGTCACGCTCAAGTACGAGGCGTCGACGGACAAGGCGATCGACGCCGTGGGCCGGGTCCGCGACGTCGCCCACTCCGACGCCCCTGACGGCACCGACGCGGTCGTCGGCGGCATGTCCTCGATCTACAAGGACATCAACGCCGCGGTCAACCACGACTATCGGACCGTCTTCCCGGTGGCCGCCGTGCTCATCATGGTCATCCTGGGCCTGCTGCTGCGCAGCGTGGTCGCCCCCTGGTATCTCATGGCCTCGGTGGGTCTCGGCTTCGGCGCCACCCTCGGCGCCACCGTGTGGATCTTCCAGAAGGGGCAGGGACACTCGGGGCTGATGTTCATGCTCCCGGTGATCATGTATCTGTTCGTGGTCGCCATCGGCACCGACTACAACATCCTCATGATCGCCCGGCTCCGCGAGGAGGCCCGCGAGGGCCGCGAACCGCGCGAGGCGGCCGGTATGGCGCTGCGGCACGCCGGGCCGACCGTCGCCGCGGCCGGCTTCATCCTGGCGGCGACCTTCGCCACGATGATGCTGGCGGGCAACTCGCTGCTCACGGAGATGGGGTTCGCGGTGTCCTTCGGTATCGCCGTCGCCGCCTTCGTGATGGCGATGTTCTTCACCCCGAGCCTCACCGCGCTGATCGGCCACGCCGCGTGGTGGCCGGGGCATGGCGACCGGGTCGAGGTGACGGTGGCCGGCGCCGGAGCCCGGGGTTCCGTACCGGCACCCGGCAGCGACCGGGACGCCGTGACCCACGATGCGGCGGGACGCCGCAACTAGCGTCAGCAGCGTGACACAGGGTCCTGCCCGGCCATGACCGTCCGGCAGGACCCTGCCGCCGGGCCGCGAGACGAGCGGCCCGGCGGCCACACGCGCACCGAGGCGTGTCATGCCATCGCCATGACGGCCGCCCCTACCGTCGCTCCGCCCCAGGTGTGCGGCTCACCGTCGGGACCGAGGGCGGGATGGCCCCTCCCCGGAGCCCGGCGAGGTGCCCCTCGAGGGTGAACCCGGGGGTCGTCACGTCGGATCCGACCACACGGCGGCGATCCGATCGCCCCGCACCGCCACGGCCCGCCGCAGCGCACGGTGGCCGGCGAGGACGGCGCGTGCACACCTCCTCGCGGCCGTGGTTCGCGACGGCTCCGACGCGGCCGTGGCCCCACCCGCCTCCGACCCGGCGCCGGGAGGTTCCGGCCGATATGGTGGATATGCGGTGGGGGACATCCGGCTCGTCGCGATCCGCCGGATCGGCAGGCGTGGAAGAAGTGAGGCCGATGATCTCCGACATGGTTCTGGTGCCCACCAGCGAGGTCAGGCTCTCCGGTGACCTCGTCGTCCCGACGGCGGCGCGGGCCGTGGTGCTCTTCGCGCACGGCAGCGGCAGCTCCCGGCACAGTCCGCGCAACCGGATGGTGGCCGCCGAGCTGCGCACCGCCGGGTTCGGCACGCTGCTGATGGATCTGCTCAGCGAACGGGAGGAGCGGCACGACGCGCTGACCGGCGAGCACCGCTTCGACATCCCCCTCCTCGGCCGGCGCCTCGTGGCCGCGATCGACTGGCTGGACACGCAGCCCGACACCCGCGGCCTCCAGGTCGTCCTGTTCGGCGCCAGTACGGGTGCCGCGGCGGCGCTGGTGGCCGCGGCGGAGCGGCCGGACCGGGTGCTGACCGTGGTGTCCCGGGGCGGCCGGCCCGACCTGGCGGGCGAGGCCCTGGAAGAGGTGCGGGCCCCGGTCCTGCTGATCGTCGGCGGCCAGGACCAGCAGGTGCAGGAGCTGAACGAGGAAGCGGCCCGGCGGTTGCGGGCCCCGCATTCCCTGTCCGTCGTTCCGGGGGCGACGCACTTGTTCTCCGAACCCGGCGCCCTGGAACAGGTCGCCGAGGCCGCCAGGCAGTGGTGCGACGACCAGCTGCGCACCTCTGGGGAGGCTGGGCAGCCCGGGGAGGCCACGCAGGACGAGTGACCGGCCGGCCCCGGCGCACGGGCGAGGACGCACGGGCGAGACCGTCCGGGACGTCGCCCGTCAGCTCGGGTCCGGCCTGCCGAAGTACTCGGCGTAGCGGGTCGGCAGCTGCGACAGGAGGTGGTCGAGCTGCCCGTCCGGGACCGCGTCGGCGACCGTGGACAGGACGGCGTCCGCGTCCCACTCCGCGGTGCGCGGCCGGGCGCCGGTCTGCACGGACACACGCCGGAGGAACTCGTCACAGTCGAACGACTCCGGACGCCCCCGGTCCAGATGCAAGGCCTCGTCCAGGGGCGCGGGCAGCCGTGCCGCCAGTTCGTCGGCCTCCTCCGGGGAGATCCGGGTCGCGAGCACCCACAGCACCGCCTCGCAGACCTGCTCGGCCTCCTCCCGGCTGCGGTACTCCCCCCGGTCACGGACCTGGGCCAGGAACTCTTCCAATCGCACGGCGGCCTCCCAATGTCGTCGCACGCCATCACGGCGAGCCGCTCCCTTCCAGTCTGCCCGGAATCCGACATCCCCGACAGCGTCACCTCGTGATGATCAAGAGGGAGCGGCCCGCACCGCTGTGGCTACAGCTCCGCTCGTACCGCGCGGGCGGCGGTCACCAGGTTCTCCAGGGAGGCGCGGGTCTCCGGCCAGCCGCGCGTCTTCAGGCCGCAGTCGGGATTGACCCACAGCCGTTCGGCGGGGATCGCCCGCAGGCCGGTGCGGAGCAGTTCGGCGGCTTCCCGGGCGCCGGGTACGCGCGGGGAGTGGATGTCGTACACACCGGGTCCGGCGGCACGGGGGTAGCCGTGGGCGGCTTCGAGACTGATGACGTCGGCGTCGAGATCGTCGATGGCCTGGACGATGTCACCGAACTCGGCGTAGCACATGTGGGTGTGGATCTGGGTGTCCGGGCGTACGCCACCGGTGGTGAGCCGGAATGCCTCGGTGGCCCAGGCCAGATAGGCGGGGCGGTCGGCGGCGCGCAGCGGCAGGGTCTCGCGCAGGGCGGGCTCGACCTGGATCACCGGAGTCCCGGCAGTCTCCAGGTCGCCCACCTCGTCGCGCAGCGCGAGCGCGACCTGCCGGGCGGTCTCGGCGAGCGGCTGGTCGTCGCGGACGAAGGACCAGGCGAGCATGCCCTTGACGGGTCGGTCCGTGAGCGACTGGGCGTACGTCGTCCAGGGATCTCGTCGTGGAGGAAGCACGGCAGACAGTCACTTTGCGAAGCGGTGGTTCAGCGTTGACGAGGGGTTTTCCGACGCCGACGCGCCAGCCGGTCAGAGCAGCACCATGCCGCAAGTACAAGATCCGGGCCCTCTTCCTTTCTCCGTGCGGCCCGGATACCCCTGGAAGGTGAGAAGCCGGGCCGGACGGCCACGACGCAGGGAGGAATCGGCCATGAGCGAGGAACGGTTCGAGGACGGCTGGTACGTGGACGAGCGGTGCACCAACTGCGATGTCGCACGGCAGCTCGCTCCCGGCCTGATCGGTGAGGTCGACGGTCGCGCGGCGGTGCTGCGCCAGCCGCGCGACCGGACGGAGGTGCGGCAGCTGCACGCCGCCGCCCATGCCTGCCAGACGCGGTCGATCCGTCCTCCGGGCGGGCGGCTGGACACAGCGCTGGACCCTTTCCCGATGGCTCTGGACGACACCGTGTACCTGTGCGGCCACAATTCCAGGCAGACCGCGGGAGCCAACTCCTACCTGTTAGGCCGCCCCGGCGGCACCGCGATGATGGTGGACACACCGCGCTGGAGCACCGCCCTGGCCGCGCGCTACGAGGCGCTGGGCCCAGTCACCGACGTCCTGCTCACCCACCGCGACCACGCCGCGCACGGGCGCCGATACGCCGACCACTTCGGTGCCCGGCTCTGGATCCACGAGGGAGACCTCGACGCCGCCCCGGACGCCGACGGTGTCCTGCGGGGCACCGACCCGGCCGAGATCGCCGAGGGCGTGATCGCCCACCCCCTGCCCGGCCACACACGCGGCAGCGTGCTCTTCGTCGCCGACGAGCGGTACTGCTTCAGCGGAGACAGCTTCTACTGGTCGCGTACCACGCAGGACATCGAGGTGGCGCAGAGTGTCACCTGGTACTCCATCGGTGAGCTGGCCGCCTCCTTGGCCCGGACGGCCGGCGGCCTGCGCTTCGAGTGGCTCTTGCCGGGCCACGGCGACCGCCGTCGTCTCCCCGCCGACGAGATGGCCCGGCGACTGCGGGGGCTGGCGGTCCGTACCCGGGAACTGCGGCCACAGCCCATCGATTTCACCGCAGTGCGCTGGTGACGTGACCGCCGGACGGACCCGTGCGGGTTGCCCGGCGCTGTGTCCCTTGCGTCCTGAGCTGATTCCGGGGGCGCGGGTGGAAGCATGCGGTGCCATGCGTGCCCCGGCCGGGGAGCGGCGATCTCGCCGTACCGGATGACGTCCGCGGACCCCAGCTCCTCAATGTACGCACGTCGTGGGCCGTGACCTGGTCGGCACGGTGGCCGAGGTGGGCCCGGGCGTCACGGGCTTCCGTGCCGGGGACCGGGTGTGGTGCAACAGCCTCGGGCACGGAGGACGGCAGGGCGCGGCGGCGGAGCAGGCGGTGGTGGCGGCCGATCGGCTGTACCACCTGCCCGAGGGAGTCGATCCGTACGCGGCGGTGGCCGTGGTCCATCCGGCGGCGACCGCGTATCTGGCGCTGTTCGTCCACGGGCGGCTCAGCGTGGGCGAGACCGTGCTGGTCGTCGGCGCCGCGGGCAATGTCGGCAGTGCGCTGGTCACGATGGCGGTACGGGCCGGCGCCCGTGTCCTGGCCACGGCCGGCGCGCGGGACGCCGAGTACTGCGCGGAGCTGGGCGCGGCCGAGGTGTTCGACTACCGGGATCCGGAACTGACCGAGAGGATCCGCAGGGCGGCGCCGGCGGGGCTCGGCCTGTGCCTGGACACGGCGGGCGTCAACGACCTGGAGACCACGGTCGACCTGCTCGCCCGCAGGGGCCGCGTGGTACTGCTGGCCGGCATCCGAAGCCGCCCCGTGCTGCCCGCCAGGGCGCTGTACGTGAACGACCGGTCCGTCGTGGGGTTCGTGATCTCACACGCGACACCCGACGAACTCGCCGGAGCCGCCGCGTACGTCAACGACCTGTTCGGCCGGGGTGCGCTGTGCCCGCGGAGCATCGAGGTCTTCCCGCTGAGCGCGGCAGCCGACGTCCACGGCCGGATGGAGAGGGGCGAGCTGCGGGGGCGGCGCGCCGTCCTGCGGACGGACCTCACGGCCACGGGTGGATGAAGGTCCCGCGCGGGCCGTCTACGATCATGGCATGATAGTTGAATATAGAACAACGCTTCCGGGAGGTGGTCCACGGTGAGCAACGCCGAAACGAAACCCGCGGAAGTGCGGTGCGGTGCGGCGGTGGACGGCCGGCGACCGGCCGGGACGGCGCGGGTCGAGGTGCTGACCCCGCGCGACGTCCCCCTCGGCGGTCCCCGGGCGATGACCGTTCGGCGGACACTGCCGCAGCGCGCCCGGACCCTGATCGGCGCCTGGTGCTTCGCCGATCACTACGGCCCCGACGACGTCTCGACGACGGGCGGCATGGACGTCGCCCCGCATCCGCACACCGGGCTGCAGACGGTGTTATCAGACGTCACCGACGCCGCCACCCCCGAAGTCCTGCAGTGGCTGGACGCCGAACCGGGCTGACGGCTCACCCGGCTTCGTCGGTGTCACATGAGCAACCTTCAGCCGCTGTGCTCGGGGCACCACGCGCGCAAGCCGAGGGCACGGTCAATACACGGAACGCCCGCTGAAGGTACCGCCCGCGCACTCGTGTTCACCGAACGTCTGGGCCCGCGCCATCCCCCGGCCGGCGCAGCGCGTCAGCCCGGTTCCCGTGGTGCCGGCGGTCTGTCCCCTACTGTGGCGTTCGGTGCGGGGGCTGGCGCGCAACGGGATGGAGTACGGGACGTGCCGTTCGCAGAGTCGCGCACTGACGGTGAGTCCCCACTCTCGCCTCCGCCACCCCCGGCCTCCGGGCGGAAGGCCTACGCACCGCTCCTGGCCGTCTGCGCCGGGTACTTCATGGTGATTCTCGATGTGACGATCATCAATGTCGCCGTACCGGTGATCGGCCGGGAGGTGTCCGCCTCGCTCACCGGGATCCAGTGGATCACCGACGGATACACCCTCGTCTTCGCCGGGTTCCTGCTCAGCGCCGGCGCGCTGGGCGACCGGCTGGGAAACCGTCGGGTCTTCTGCTCGGGCGTGGGGGTGTTCACGGTGGCCTCCGCCGCGTGCGCGCTCGCGCCGAACGCCCCCTTCCTGGTGACGGCGCGGCTGGTCGAGGGACTCGGCGCGGCCCTCATCGTGCCGGGCTCCCTGGCGCTGCTCCAGCAGTCCTACCCGGAGCCGACCGCACGGTCGCGGGCCTTCGGGCTGTGGGGTTCCATGGCGGGCATCGCCGCTTCCGCCGGACCGCTGCTCGGCGGGCTGCTGGTCTCCACGGTGGGCTGGCGGTGGGTGTTCCTCATCAACCTTCCCGTCGGCGTCGCCTGCCTGGTGCTGACGCGGCGGTACGTGGCGCGCTCGCCCCGGCGCGCCGGCCGGGCCCTGGACTGGCCGGCGCAGTGCGCGGTCGTGTCGGCGGTGGCGCTCCTGACGGCCGCCCTCAACGAGGCCGGACGGCGCGGCTGGTCCGATCCCGCGGTGCTCGCCGGGCTGGGCCTGACCGTGCTCGCCACCGCGGCGTTCGTCCTGCGCGAGCGTCTGGCCGTGGCCCCCGCTCTCCCGCTGGGCCTGCTGCGCTCGCGTGCGATGAGCGGCGGCGCCGTCATCGGCATGCTGTTCAACTTCGCCTTCTACGGCATGGTGTTCACCGCCAGCCTGGAGTTCCAGCACCAGCGCGGCTACAGCGCCCTCGGCACCGGCGTGGCGCTGTTCCCGGCGGTGGCGATGACCATGTTCGCCTCCGTCCTGTCGGGCCGGCTGGCCCGCCGTACCGGCGACCGTCCGCTGGTGATCTCCGGCATGCTGCTCGCCGCCCTGGGGTTGGCCGGCTGGGTCGCGGCCGGGTCCGATCCCGCCTACCCGCTGCTGGTGGCACCGATGATGGCCGCGGGATTCGGTACGTCCTTCGCGCTCACCGGCTCGACCGCGACCATGATGGGCGCCGCGCCCCCGGCCTACTCAGGGACCGCCTCAGCCCTGTTCAACACCACGCGCCAGATCGGCAGCGCGACCGGCGTGGCACTCGGCGGCAGCCTCCTCGCCACGGCGAACAGCTACGGCACCGGCCTGCGGATCAGCATGGCCGCCGGCGCTCTCGCCTACCTCACGGCCGCCGTCCTCGCCTCACTGTGCATCCCGGCCAAACCCGAGGCGGCGTAGGGCAATCGCCTGCGGCCCCCCAGCAAGAGCGTTATAAAGTCACCCGCTGAGGCGCGTCGGCCAGACCACCGGCAGCGCTTTTGAGTCCCTCCGGAGAGCCGATGCGTTGTGCCGTCCCGTTGGCCGCCGTGGCCGCATTGCCGTGCGCGGGCTGTGCCGCGACCGGTGAGGGGGCGGGTGATGCGAAGCCGAAGACCGGTTCGTCCGTGCCCACGCCGGGGGCCGCCGTGCGCGCCGCCGTCGCCAGGACCGGTACGACGTCCGCCCGTCTGCACGAGCGGATCGAGGCCGCCGGCGAGGGAAGGGTGTACCGGCTCACATCACCGGCGGCTTCGACGACGGCCGCGGCCGGGGATCCCTCGCCGTCGACTTCCCCGGGGGCGGTATCTCGCACAGCGAG
The DNA here is from genome assembly GCF_055603265.1 of Streptomyces sp. NPDC037288. Lineage (NCBI taxonomy): Bacteria > Bacillati > Actinomycetota > Actinomycetes > Kitasatosporales > Streptomycetaceae > Streptomyces > Streptomyces sp. NPDC037288. The sequence goes on along the minus strand of NZ_JBVJVY010000021.1, from coordinate 105,902 downwards.
GAGACCTTCGCGGACGGCAAGGTCTACGTCGCGGGTGCCTCCGGCCCCGACGGCGAGAAGTGGGTGGTGATGCCCCGTGACAAGGCCGAAGCACACTGACCCTGACCCTGACGCTGAGGACGGCCAGGGATGTGCGCTCGAAGACGGATCGGGCCCGGGACCTCCTGGGAGAGAGTCCTGAACGGCTGAGCGACGCGCGGTGGGCACGGCCCACGACACGCGGACGCGTCAGCAGGACACACCGACCGGGGCTGCTCCACGTCCCGCGTCGAGGGCCGAGGCGGCGAAGGTGGCCAGCCGGTGGCCGGTCGTGAAGTCCTCGCGTTCATCGAGCGCAGCGCGGGCAAAACCGGTCGAGCCAGTCGGTGAGCGGGGTGTCGACGGCGGCGACGGTCGGTGCCGGCGCCTCGGCCCGACGGGCGCCCGCGGCGTCTGTCGAGTACGGCGATGACCGGCGCCGTGCGTGGGGGGCGGCTGCTCCGCCGCGGCGGTCGGCAGCCAGTGCATGTGGACCGGCGCGTGCCCGTGGACAGACGCTGCGGAAGCCCGGATGCAGGGCGCGTGCGCGGTGAGCGGTGTCAGTGGGTGGCTCCCTCGGTGGCCTTCAGGTCGTGGCCCGCGGGCGTGCCGGCGGCGGCGAGCAGCAGGGCGCGCAGTCCGCGGGCGACCGTGGTGGGCTCCAGGGCCGGGGCGGTGCCGTCGGTGACCTGTTCCGGCGCCCAGGGCACGTGCACGAAACCGCCCCGGGCGTGCGGGAATTGGGTGGCGATGAGGTGGCCGAGGCCGTACGCGACGTGGTTGCAGACGAATGTGCCGGCCGTGTGGGAGACGGCGGCCGGCACACCGGCGGCCCGCAGTGCGGCGACGCAGGCCTTGATGGGGAGGGTGGAGAAGTAGGCGGCGGGGCCGCCCGGCACCACGGGCGCGTCGATGGGCTGGTTGCCGGCGTTGTCGGGGATGCGCGCGTCGTCGACGTTGATGGCGACGCGTTCGACGGTGACGCCGGGGCGGCCGCCCGCCTGGCCCAGACACAGGATCAGGTCGGGGCGCGAAGCGCGGACGGCGTCGCGCAGGGTGTCGACGGACTCGCCGAAGACACAGGGGAGTTCGGTGGCGGTGACCGTGAGCCCGGCCGGAGGCTCGGCGGCCACCAGGGACGCGGCCCGCCAGGACGGGTTGACCTGCTGGCCGTCGAACGGGGCGAAACCGGTGATGAGCACGCGGGTCATGGCACTTCCTCCACGAGGGCGTCGTTCTGGACGAGGGGCATAGCTCCGCTCAGAACGCGAACAGCGCCATGATCACGGTGGAGCAGACCAGGAGCGGGAGAGCCGTCGGGATCTGTGCCTTGATGGGGCCGTACTGGTCCTTCAGTTCGAGCAGGGTGGCCGGGACGATGTTGTAGTTCGCGGCCATCGGCGTACACAGCGTGCCGGAGAATCCGGCCAGCATGCCGATCGCGAGGACGGCCGGCGGGTTGCCGTGCATCTGCTCGATGAGAACGGGCCAGCCGATCGCCGCGGTCATCACGGGGAACGCGGCGAACGCGTTGCCCATGATCAGCGTGAACAGGAACATGCCGACGCAGTACGCGAGGACGGCGAGGTACTTCGAGTTGTCCGGCAGGACCTCGTGCACGATCTTGCCGACCTGGGTGCCGACCCCGGCCAGCGCGAAGATCGAGCCGAGCACGGCGAGGAGCTGGGGCAGCAGCAGGGCGTACCCCATCGCCTCCAGCATGGAGCGGCCGGAGTGGAGCGGTACGGACAGCTTCCGCTCGCCGGTGACCAGCATGCCGACGACGAGGGCGACGACACAGCCGACGCCGAGCCCGAGGAGGGTGGCCTTGCCGGTCTCGAACAGGCCGGACGTGTCGAGGAACGAGGCGCAGACGATGGCGACGAGCGGGATCGTCAGGGCGGGGACGAAGATCCTGCTGCCGAGCCGGGTCGCGGAGGCCTCGCGCTCCTCGGTGGTGCTGGTGACCGGGGTGCCCCTGCCCAGGAAGTTGAATCCGGCGAGCACGATCAGGGCGAGGACCGCGACGCCGAGCGGTTCGGCGGGCAGGGTCCAGCCGCCGTTCTTCGCGGTGGCGTTGGCGACGCCGGTGCCGTAGGGGAAGGTGAGCCCGAGCAGGCCCCAGAACGCGGCGGACGTCCACCGCTTGGGGTTACTGCGGTCGGCGGCCATCTGCGCGGCCATGACGACGAAGACGAGCCCCACCAGCCAGTAGAGCCACTCGGCCTTGATCACTTGCTGTTCTCCTTCGGAAGCGGCAGGTCGTGTTCGGCGGCGGCGAGCGCCATCTCCCGCTGCAACTGCCGGTCCAGGAGCAGCAGACGGGCGCCGTGGACGAGGAAGGCGCAGACGGCGAGCGGGATCGCCCACAGGGCCAGCTGGGTCGGTTCGAGGTTCTGGTGGTACGTCGAGTTGACGAAGCCGGTGATCAGGAGGATCGAGCCGATCGCGATGAAGCAGTCCTCGCCGAAGAAGAGGCCCACGGTGTCCGAGGACGCGGCGTAGGAACGCACCTTCTCCCGCACGTGCTCCGGCAGCGCCGCGCCCGCCGTGCGCTCGGCGGCGGCCTCGGCCATGGGCGCGACCAGTGGCCGCACCGTCTGGGCGGGACCCCCGATGCTGTTGAGGCCGAACGCGGCGGTGACCTGGCGGATCAGGAGGTAGACGGTGAGGAACCGGCCGGCGCTGAGGCCGCCGAGCCGGCCTATGAGCCTGCGGGCCTGTTCGCGCAGGCCGTAGCGTTCCAGCAGGCCGATCACGGGGAGCACGACGGCGAAGACGGTGACCGAGCGGCTGTCGGCGAAGGACCGGCCGAAGGCCGCGAGGACCTCCAGCGGGTTCATTCCGCCGACCAGCCCGGTGAAGACACCGGCGACGCCCACCACGAGGACGGGATTGCGGCGCGTGACGAATCCGAGGATCACCACGATCATGCGGTTGCCTTAGGCGTGAGCGGGCGGGACGCCCGAGCGGCGCGGATCCGGGGGGCCGAATCCGTGAGGATGCCCGGGACCCTAGAGGATCGTTCAACGATCGAACAAGAGGTCGTCGCAAAATCCATCCCTTGTCGGATCGTTCAACAATCGCCTACGTTGAAGAGGTGATCGACCTCAACGCAGACCTCGGTGAAGGCTTCGGCCGCTGGACCCTCACCGACGACGACGCCCTGCTCTCCGTCGTGACCAGCGCCAACGTCGCCTGCGGCTTCCACGCCGGCGATCCCTCGGTGATGCGCCGCGTCTGCGACCACGCCGCCGAACGCGGCGTCCGGATCGGAGCCCAGGTCTCCTACCGCGACCTGGCCGGCTTCGGCCGCCGCGCCATGGACGTGCCCGGCGACGAACTGGCGGCCGAGGTCGCCTACCAGATCGGGGCGCTGCGGGTCTTCGCCGAGGCCGCCGGGGCCGAGGTGGCCTACGTCAAGCCGCACGGCGCGCTCTACAACCGCACCGTGCACGACACCGAGCAGGCCGCGGCCGTGGTGGCCGGCGTGCGCCTGGCGGGCGGAGCGCTGCCGGTGCTCGGACTGCCCGGGTCACGGCTGCTCGCCGCCGCCGAGGAGGCGGGCCTCACCGCCGTACCGGAGGCCTTCGCGGACCGCGCCTACACCCCTGCGGGCACGCTCGTGCCACGCCGCGAACCGGGCGCTGTGGTGACCGACGAGGACGCGGTGGTCCGGCGTGCGCTTGCGTTCGCGGTGGACGGGGCCGTACAAGCCGTGGACGGTACGACCGTCCCGGTGGCCGCCCGCTCGCTGTGCGTCCACGGCGACACCCCGGGCGCCGCCCGGATCGCCGCGCGGGTCCGTGAGGCACTCGACACGGCCGGCGTCGAGGTGAGGGCATTCGCATGACCGAGAACCGGTCCGTCGAGGGGCGCGTGACCGAGAACCGGTCCGTCGAGGGGCGCGTGACCGAGAACCGGTCCGTCGAGGTGCGTCCGGCCGGGCGGCACGCCCTGCTCGTCGAACTGCCCGACGCCGAGCGCACCGGAGCCCTCCACGCCGAACTCCTGCGTCGGCGTGCCGCGGGAACCCTGCCGCCGGTCGAGGAGATCGTGCCGGGCGCGCGGACCCTGCTCCTGGACGGTGTCACCGACCCGGAGGAACTGGCCCGCCGGATCGCCGACTGGGACTTGTCCGCCCCTGCGGCCGACGACGGGGCGCTGGTGGAGATCCCCGTGCGCTACGACGGCCCGGACCTGGCCCGCGTGGCCGCTCTGTGGGGCGTCCGCGCCGACGAGGTCGCCACCCGCCACTCCTCGTACACCTACCGCGTCGCCTTCTGCGGCTTCGCCCCCGGCTTCGGCTACCTCACGGGCCTGCCCCCCGAGCTGCACGTGCCGCGCCGCGACACACCCCGCACCCGGGTCCCGGCCGGCGCGGTCGCGCTCGCCGGGACCTACAGCGCCGTGTACCCGCGCGTCACTCCCGGCGGCTGGCAGCTGATCGGGACCATGCCGGACCCGACCCCGCTGTGGGACCTCACCCGGGAGGAACCGGCTCTCCTCACGCCGGGAACGCGGGTGCGGTTCGTGGCCGAGGACGGCACGCCATGACCGTCAAGCTCGCCGTCGTACGCTCCGGCGCCCTCACCACCGTCCAGGACCGCGGCCGGCGCGGCCATGCCCACCTGGGCGTGCCCCGCTCCGGCGCGCTGGACGCCCCCGCCATGAGCCTGGCCAACCGGCTCCTCGGCAACGCCCCCGACGCCGCCGTCCTGGAGACCACCCTGACCGGCTGCGCCCTGCGCCCCGACCACGGCCTGACCGTCGTGGTCGGCGGCGCGCCCTGCCCGGTGACGGTCGACGGCCGGCCGGCGGTCTGGGGGCTGCCCGTACGGGTGCCCGCGGGCGCCGTCCTGAACGTGGGCGGCGTGACGGCGGGCGTGCGCTCCTACGTGGCCGTCGCCGGCGGCATCGCGGCCGAGTCCGTTCTCGGCAGCCGTGCGACGGACCTGCTGTCCGGACTCGGCCCGGCACCCCTGCGGGACGGGGACGTCCTCCCGCTGGGCGCTCCCGCCCGGCAGCCGGCGCTGCCCGACAGCGCTCCCTGGCCGGCGCCGCCCGACGAACTGACCCTGCCGCTGCGCCTGGGCCCCCGCGCCGACTGGTTCACACCCGCCGCGCTGCGCACCCTCACCTCGGCGACGTATCGCGTGTCGCAGCACAGCAACCGCATCGGCCTGCGCACCGAAGGACCGTCGCTGGAGCGGGTGTCGGCCGGCGAGCTGCCGAGCGAGGGCATGGTCCTCGGCGCCGTGCAGGTGCCTCCGGACGGGCGCCCGGTGGTGTTCCTGCACGACCACCCGACGACCGGCGGCTACCCGGTGATCGGCGTGGTCGCCGAGCCCGCCCTCCCGGCGGCCGCCCAGGCCGCGGCGGGCACACCGATCCGCTTCACCCTGGGGTGACACGCCGACTGGACGGGACCGCCGGGGTTCGCCTCCCGACGGCGGGCCCGGTGGCGGCGTGCCGGGCGATCGGCGGTGGGCGATTCTGGAGGGGTGGGTCGAGTCCCAGCCCGTCGGATTCCGGCGGACTACGCCGCCTCGGGCCGCCGGGCGGTACGCGTGACGCTGGTCGCCGCGGCCGGTTTCTACCTCTTCCGCTACGGCCTGGATCGTCCCGTGGCGGCCACGTACGCCCTGTTCGCCGCCGTGGCCCTGGGCGGACTCGCCAAGATCCCGGGCACCGGCCGGCAGCGAGCCGCGACCGTGCTGCGGCTGCTCCCGGTGTGCTGGCTGCTGGTCGTGGTCGGGACCTTTCTGTCGGTGCGGACCTGGAGCGCCGTCGTCGGCATGCTGGTGGTCGGATTCGCCCTGGCCTTCTCCGCCGTGGGCGGCCCGCGCCCGGCAGGAGCGGCGCCGGGCCTGCAACTCCTCTATATCCTCCCGTCCTTCCCGCCGTACGCTCCCGGCACGCTCGCCGAGCGCCTGATCGGTACGACCACCGGACTGACCCTCTTCATCGCCGCCGAGGCACTGATCCTCCCCGAGCCCGGTCCGCCGTCCTACCGGGCACGGGCCACCCACGCCGCGCGCGCCGCCGCACACTGCGCGACCTTCCTCGCGGCACCGCCGTACGCCCTGACCGACCCGGACATCCGGGCCGCCTGGGAGACCAGCCGGTCACTGCGGTCCCTGACCGTGCCGGAGGCGGAACGCCCGGCCGGACCAGGGGTGCGCGACCGTGCCCTCGCCCACACCGGCCTCGCTACGCGCACCCTCCTGAGCCGCCTGGTGCAACTGCCCGCCGCGCCGGGCGGGCACCCGGGCCCCGAGGTGACCGCCGTGCTGCAGGCCGTGGCACGACTGGCCACGGCGACCGCGACCTGCCTGAACGCCGGGTCGTCGCCGGTGGCGCCGTACGAGGACCTGGTCAGGACGCGTGCGCACTTGTCGGCGGTGTCCGCCGGCCCGGTCCCTGCCGGGGATCCCGTGCCCGCAGGCCTGGCCTCCACCGGGGGGTCGGCGTCCGCGGACCCGGCCGCCGCCGGGGATCCGGCATCTGAGGGCCAGGATCTCGCCGGGGGTTCCGCTCCCGCCGGTCTGGCTCCCGCCGGGACCCCCACGTCCGATGGCCCGGTTCCCGTCGGGGATCCGGCGTCCGCCGGCCTGGACCCTGCCGGGAGTTCCGCGTCCGCCGACCCGCCTCCCGCCGGGAATTCCACGTCCGCCGACCCGCCTCCTGCCGGGAACTCCGCGTCCGATGGCCCGGTTCCCGTCGGGGATCCGGCGTCCGCCGGCCTGAATGCCGGGAGTTCCGCGTCCGCCGACTCGTCTCCCGCCGGGAGTTCCGCGTCCGCCGACCCGCCTCCCGCCGGGAATTCCGTGCCCGGAACCGCTCGCGCGCCGGGATTCCCGCCCGCCGTACTGCGTCGGCACGCCGCCGTCCTGGAGATCGCCGATGCCGCGCTCGCCATGGCGACGGCGGCCGATCTGGCGGTCCACGGCAGACGCGCCCCGGTGGGGACTCCGCGCGGCCGCTTCTGGTACGCCAGAACCTGGGCGCCGATGCTGTGGTGGCACCGGGTGCGGGGCCATGCCGGGCGCGGATCGGTGTTCTTCCAGAACGCGGTCCGCATCGCCCTGGCCCTGACCGCCGCCCGGCTCGTCGCGGGGGTGGACACACTGCCCCATGGATTCTGGGCCACGCTGGCCACGCTCACCCTCACCCGCACCACCATGGACGAGACCTGGCACACCATCCGTCTGGCACTCGCAGGCACCCTGGCGGGAGCCCTCGTCACGGCCGGCGTACTGAGCCTCGCCGGGACCGACACCGCCGTCTACGCCGTCGTACTCCCCGTGTGGATGCTGTTCGCCTTCACGGCCGGTCCGGTCAAGGGCGTCGGCTGGGCGCAGGGCCTGTTCACGGTGCTCGTGGCGCTGGTCTTCGCGCAGCTGGCCCCACCGACCTGGCGACTGGCGGAGGTCAGGATGCTGGACGTGCTGGTCGGCAGCGCGATCGGCGCCGTCTTCGGACTGCTGGCCTGGCCGCGCGGCGCCCATGACGAGCTGCGCCATGCTGCGGCGGAACTCCTGCGCCGGGCCGCCGAGATCGTGGTGGCGACCGGCGCCTCGGTGGCGGGCGGCGGTGCGGTGGCCGCCTCCTCGGGCGTACCCGGTCACCGGTCGCTGCAGCGCGCGATCATCCTCGCCGAGTCCGCGTACGCGCAGTTCCAGAGCGAGCCGACGCCCTTCGGCGGCAGGGCGCGCCGGGCCGGGCTGCGCACCGTGGACTGGCAGGCCGCGCTGATGGCCGGTCACCACACCCTGTGGGGGTCCGACCGGCTGCTGACACCGCCGCTGACCGGACTGGGCCCCGCGGCGGCCGGGTCCGTCAGCGGGCTGGGGGAGCGGGTGGCCGGGCGGATGCTGCTGGTGTCGGCGGCCCTGGATCCCGGAGCGGACACTCCCACCGCGCAGATCCCGCTGGTCGATCCGGCTCTCGAGGAGCCCGGCACCGAGCCGCCCGGCGCGCCGCGCCTGTACTACGCGACGGTGTCGTGGCTGGACTCGCTGATGACCGACCTGAGACGGATCCCACGGGGCGGCCCGGAGACGGGGCGGGGCCCCGAGGGGCCGGAACCGTGCCGCCACCGGTGAACCGGGGCGGCACCCCCGCACCCCCCGGAGTCAGGGCCGGCTTCCGGCGAACGCATGTCATCCGCGAGGTTCATACGGCGTAGCCAACCGTGGGAAAACAGGCGTTCACGGACTGATCCTCGCCAGCCGTCCGTCCCCGGCGGTCGTCTCCCGTGGCCTTGGCCGCAGGCCGTCGGGCCTGGTAGGCATGGCCTGTGCGATTCGAGAGTGTTCCCATGCCGGCGGCGGTCGAGGCACGACCCCGTGACGCTCGTGGGTATCCGGTGCCGGCGATCACTCCCTGGGAAGGCGAGGAACCCCAGTTCGCGCTGACCGACTACGAGCGCAGCGCCGTGTGCGCGAGGAAGCGTCTGTGCTCGGTGTGCAACCAGGGCATGCCGCAGGGGCCGGTGTGGCGTGTGGTGGGCGCAGCCGAGAGCTCGGCGATCGGGGAGGCGCTGGCCGCCGGGCTGCCCTACCGCAATCTTGCGCCGACCCTCGAAGGACCGGGGCACCGTGCGTGCATGCTGTACGCCTCGATGGTCTGCCCCTATCTGGCCCGCCCCAACGCCCGCCGCGGCATGTCCGCGGAGGAGCCGGACGACATGACCTCCCATGTGGTCCGCGGCGCCGTTCGGGGCGCCATGGGCGCGGTGGTGGGATTCGGCGAGTACGAGTACGCCGTCACCGCCGGCCGGGTGCTCTTCCGGTTCCTCGACGTCGTCGAGTTCCTGCCGCACGACACGTCCGACGCGCACCTGGACGAACTGCGGGCCGAGCTCGCCCGGATCGCGAAGTGACCCGCGCTTCGCGCCCCGGACGCGCCCGGCCCGTCCCGCAGGCCGGGGTCAGGGGCGGTACGACGCCAGGCCGACCGTCGAGGTGACCTTGGTCGGGTGGCCCGTGCCGTCGGCCGGCAGCGTCACGGTGCCGGACGGGGTGCGCACCGCGAGGGTCCTGCCGTCGGGCGACCAGGCCGGCTCGGTGTAGTCGGTCGTGGCGTGCGGCGTGAGGTCCTTGATGTGGTTGCCGTGCGTGAAGTCCTCGACCAGCACGTGGTCGTGGCCGGCGACCGAGCGCACGAAGACGACCTCCTCCTCGTTCGGGGACAGGTCCGGCTGGGAGCCCTTGGTGAGCTTGCTGCCCTGCTGGCGGAGGTAGTCGTCCCGGATGTAGACGTCGCCGGTGTGGTCGTTGGCGTACACCGCGGTGCCGTAGTGGCCGGCCGCGTTCGGCCAGACGTTGCCGGTCTGCGGAAGGGCACCGTCCGGACCGGGCTCGCCGTACAGGGACAGCGTCTTGGGCGTCCCGTGGACGGCCTTGGCGGAGATGACCTTCAGCCGGGAGACGTTGTTCGCGCGCGCCGCGAAGATGAGGTTGTCCTTGGCGGGGATGCCGTTCTGGGTGTCCTTCGCGGTCACCTGCCACGTCGGGTGCGACCAGTTCTGGTTTCCGGGGTTCTTGGCGACGACGACGCGACCGCTGCCGTCGGGGTTGGCGATGTCCAGGTTGCCGGAGCCGTCGACGAAGGCGGCCTTGGCGCCGTCCGGGGACCAGGCGAGATCCCGGACGGGTACTCCGAAGTTCACCTTGTGCGCGCCGATCAGCACGTACTTGGTGCCGTTGCTGATGGTCAGGGTGGCGTGCGAGGCGCTGGTGGCGGCCGAGGCGGCGCCCGAGGCGCCCAGCAGCACCGAGCCGGTGACGGCAGCGGCCACGGCGATGGCGGCGGCCATGGTGCGGGTACGGGTGGTCATGGCGGGATTCCCCCAGGAACGTCGACAGGTCAGGTCGTTGGGTGCAGCTGCGCCAGAGCCGCTCCGGCGTCGTCCTGGTCGCTGAAGGCCACGCGACCGCCTGCCGCTCTGTTCGAAGACGAGCCTGACAGGCCATGATTCTCGAATCGTCCGTTCAGCGTCACAGGGGCGTAACACGGTGCGGAGCGCTACCGGTGGTGAGCGCGGAGTGTCCAGGGGCTAGGGTCCCCCTGATCGCGCAGTCCATGCGCGTGAACCTCCTTCTGACCAAAGGACTTTGATGAGACGAAGATCCCTCACCGGTACGGCCACGGTGTTCATGTCCGCCGCGGGCCTGGCCGCGGCCCTGCTGGGCGCCGCCCCGGCCGGTGCCGTCACCGGCCAGCCGGTGATCACCCTGGAGGCCCCGGCGCCGGTCGCCCTGCCGGCTGCGCCCGCCACCGCGGACGTGCACTTCGACTTCCGGACCAAGGCGAAGAACCTCCAGGCGGACGACGCCATCCTGACCGTGGACGCCGGGGGCCTGTCGAAGATCGCCAAGGTGACGTTCTCGGACAACTGCACGGTCAAGGGTCTGGTGGCCACCTGCTCGGAGTGGTTCGCGTCCGACTCCTCTCCCACCACGCACATGGGCGCGACGACCGGGCTGACCCTGACCCCGCTCAAGGGCGCCGCGCTCGGTGCGGCGGGCACGTACAAGGTCACCGGGCGGTCCGCGCACGCGCAGATCGTGGGCGGCACCGGCAAGGTCGAGGTGGGCGGCCCCTCCTTCGGCCTCGGCGAACTCACCGACCACACCGACCTGAGGGTCGGCAGCACGGTGTCCGAACCGGTCCGGTTCAGCAACGTGGGCAACCGGCCCGCCAAGGGCGTCCAGACGGTCCTGGCCGCCTCACCCGGCCTCGACTTCGCCGACCACTACGCCAACTGCAGGTACGGATCCAACGGCACCATCCACTTCGCGGAGTGCTATCCCAAGGGCGCGATCGGCATCGCAGAGACGGCGGCACTGGCCGCACCGGTGCGGCTGCGCGTGAACTCGGCGGCGCTGTACACCTACCTCGACACCCGCACCGCGCCCCTCGGCCAGCCGGGCTGGCCGGACGGGCAGGGCATCAAGTGGGCCTGGGGCAACGGTGCCACGCTCAAACTCAAGGTGATCAAGGCCGGCCGGCGGTCCTCGGCTCCGGCGGGCTCCGTCTCCCTGCCGCAGACGGGCGAGGTCACCGACTACCGGATCGCCTCCCTCAAGGCCCGCAACACCGCCGACTTCGGTGTCACCGGCGCGACCGCACAAGCCGGGCAGGGCAAGAACGCGACCTTCGCCTTCCGCCTGTCCGCGAACGGTCCGGCGACGCTGTACGACCGCAGCGGCGGTGAAGGAGTGCCCACCGTCTGGGTGACGCTCCCGACCGGTACCACCGCGGTCGGCCACTCGGCCCACTGCGGTCCATGGCAGGTGAACAATCCGACGGCCGAGGCTCACGGCCCGTACGTCTGCGCCCCGTCGGGCTTGGTCCTGCCCAAGGGGAAGATCACCGACTTCACCCTGACCCTGCGGGTCGACAAAGTGGTCGCCCATGCCAAGGGAAGCGTCCAGGTGGTCTGGGGCCCGGATCCGTCCCACTCCCACCGGCCGGCGTTCGACCCGAACGGGCGCGACGACTCCGCGGCCCTCACGCTGAACTGAGCCGCGACGGCCGCGGCGCGAACACGGACGGGGCCGCCCGGCTCGGGCGACCCCCTTCGCCGTACCGGCGGTCCCCGAGTTCCTCGACGCCCGCCCGGTCCACACGTCGACAGGTCGACGGCCCGGTCGACGTCCTGCGGCGGGGGCACGGAAAGCCGCGCACGAACGGCTGGGTTGCCCCGCGGCGCCGTGGCCGGCCCGTGGGTACCGTGACGCGAGCCGATGTCCCACCGGAAGGTGACCTGACGATGCCTCAGCCCGCCGCGGCCACCCCCTCAGGCGACCGCAACCCGGTCCTCGCCGAGGTCGTCCGCTCCGGATTCGTCGAAGGGCGGCACCGGGGGAGTGTCGTGCTGCTCGCCGCTGACGGGTCGGTGGAGTTGGCCGTCGGTGACGTGACGTCCCCTGTCTTCCCGCGGTCCTCCAACAAGCCGATGCAGGCGGCGGGCGTGCTGCGGGCCGGTCTCGACCTCGCGGGAGAGCGGCTGGCCCTGGCGGCCGCGAGCCACTCCGGCGAGCCCTTCCACCGTGACCTGGTGCGAGCGATGCTCAACGAGCAGGGACTGACCCCGGAGCACCTGCAGTGCCCGCCCGCCCTCCCGCTGGACCAGGTGGAGCAGGAGGCCCACCTGGCAGCGGGCGGCCGGCCCGACCGCGTGGCCATGAACTGCTCCGGGAAACACACGGCGATGCTGGCCGCCGCAGCGCTCCGGGGCTGGCCGCTGGAGTCCTACCGTGACCCGGACCATCCGCTGCAACTGCTCATCCGCACGGTTGTGGAAGAGGCGGCCGGCGAGCCGGTGGCCGCTGTCGGTGTGGACGGCTGCGGGGCGCCACTGATGGCGATCAGCCTGACCGGGCTCGCCCGCGCCTTCCGCTCGTACGTCCTCGCCGCGCCCGGAACGCCCGAACGGCGGGTCGCCGACGCCATGCGCGCCCACCCCGAGTACGTCGCCGGCACCCGCCGCCACGACACCTGGCTCATGGCGGAGATACCCGGCGTTCTGTCCAAGGTGGGCGCGGAAGCCGTCCAGGCTCTCGCACTGCCCGACGGCCGCTCGCTGGCCCTCAAGATCGATGACGGCGGCGTCCGGGCCCTCGGCCCGGTCCTCGCCCGCGCGTTGCGTCTCATGGGCGTGACGGAACCGGTCGTGGACCGCGTCGGCCGTACGCCGGTGCTGGGCGGGGGACGCGAGGTGGGAGGGGTACGGGCGGCGTTCTGAGAACGCGGCTATGCGGCTTTCGCCCGATTCCGATAGCTGATGTGTCGTCAACTTCCTTACTGAACTGGGGAATTTATCGTCTATTGGCATGGCGAACGGCTGTTGTCTGCCGTTCCCTGACCGTTCAACTGGGAATCCCTGTGAGTGTTGTGTGCTCTCCCTAGCCTCCTTGAGGTTGCGGAAAGAAGGGGTTCATGAACGACTCACTCCTCGCGGTCCGGGCTCGCGGGATCACCAAGTGTTTCGGTGATGTCGTCGCACTCGACGGCATCGATCTGGATGTGGCGCAGGGGCAGATCCACGGCCTGGTCGGACCGAACGGTGCCGGCAAGACGACGCTCCTCGGGCTCCTGCTCGGCCTGGCCGTGGCCGACACCGGTCACCTGGAGATCCTCGGAGCGCCGGTGGGCCGGACATTCGCCGCTCCCGACGGTGTCGCCGGGTTCGTGGACGGGCCGGGCCCGTACCCTTCGCTCACCGCCAGGCAGAATCTCGCCGCGCTGGCCGCTCTCCGCGGCCAGGACGCGCGGACGGCGGGCATCGACGACGTGCTCGACCAGGTCGGGCTGACGGATGTCGCCGACGACCGGGTCCGCGGCTTCTCCCTGGGCATGCGCCAACGGCTGGGCCTCGGTGCCGCGTTGCTCTCCGGGCCGCGGCTCCTGGTGCTCGACGAGCCTTCCAACGGCCTCGACCCGGCCGGCAAGAAGCACGTACACGGCGTGCTGAGCCGGCTCGCGGCGGAGGGCACCGGTGTCGTGCTGTCGAGTCACCGCATGGACGACCTCGAGGCGCTGTGCTCCGAGGTCACCATCCTCGCCACCGGACGGGTCGTCTTCTCGGGCCCGCTGAGCAAGCTGGCCGCCGAGAACCGTGAACTCGACTACCGCCTGGTCACCTCCGATCCGCAGGCAGCCCGCCGGCTGGCCGCCGAGACGCCCGGGATCCATGTGGCCGACGGCGCGGGAAGGCGCCAGGGGGGCGACGCGCTCGTCGTGCGCGCGCTGGTGCCCGTCCTCGACGAACTGGTTGCACGGCTCGTGCAGTCGGGCGTCGCCCTGCGTGAACTCGCCCCCGTGGTCTCCCCGCTCGAGGCCGCGTTCCTGGCCCTGACCGAGCGACAGGACGCCAGGACCCAGCCGCAGGAGACCGGCAGCCAGCCACGGGAGGCCGGCCGATGACCGCGACCGAAACCCCCACCGCCGTAGCCCCCCGCCCCGCCGCCGGCCGTGTCTCGGTGGCCCGCGGCTACCGCTTCGAACTGGTCAAGCTCGTCTCGCAATGGCGGATCCGGCTGCTGGTGCTCGCCTGCTGGATCGCACCGGCGCTCTTCGTCGCCGGAGTGAGTCAGCAGAGCACGCTCCCCTCCGACACGCTCTTCGGCCGCTGGATGCTCGCCACGGGGTGGGCCGGGCCCCTGGTGATCCTCGGCTTCTCGGGCACCTGGGCGCTCCCGCTGCTGACCTCCGTGGTCGCCGGTGACGTGTTCGCCTCCGAAGACCGGCTGGGCACCTGGCGTCACCTGTTGGTGGCGGTCCGCTCGCCGCGCCGGATCTTCGCCGCGAAGGCACTGGCGAGCCTCACCGTGATCCTGCTGCTCGTGCTCGGACTGGCCGCTTCCAGTACGGTCGGCGGGCTCGTGGCGGTCGGCAACCGGCCACTGGTCGGCCTCGACGGCCACCTGCTGACCCCGGGGGGCGCCGCCGGCAGGGTCCTGCTCGCCTGGGCCTGTGTCCTCGCCCCCACCCTGGCCCTCGCCGGGATCGGGCTCCTCGGGTCCGTCGTACTGGGACGGTCTCCGATGGGGCTGCTGCTGCCGGCGGTCGTCGCGCTCGTGATGCAGCTCGCCCAGATGCTGCCACTGCCCGTCGCCGTACGACTCGCCCTTCCCAGCTGGGCGTTCATCGCCTGGAACGGTCTGTTCACCAGCCCCGTACAGCTCGCACCGCTCCTGACCGGCGTGGTGGTCAGCCTGGTGTGGGCCGTGACCGCCACCGTGCTGGCGTATCTCCTCTTCCTGCGGCGCGACTTCACCCACCCGACCGACGACGGCTCGGGGCGCCGCGCGGTCACCGCCGGACTTCTGCCGCTCGCCGGGCTGGTCGCCGCGACGGTCGCCGTGGTGGCGGCGACCGGGGCCACGGGCTCCGGGATCTCGCGGGACAAGGTGCAGCGCTCGCTCGCCACGGAGTTCGCCCACCTCTATCGCATGCAGACCGAGCAGCTCAACCGCCCTGGCGTCACCGAAGCACAGCTGAAGGCCACGGCCGCGTGCGACAAGGGCAGCGTCAGGGTCGCCGCCGAGGGGCCCGGCAACGACTGGCGCTGCGTCGTCTCCTGGCATCTCCCCGGCGTCGAGGCCACCGGGACGGCCGTCTACCAGCTCGACGTCACCTCGGACGGGCGGTTCGTGGCCGACGGCGACGGACCGAAGGAAGTGAACGGCTACTTCCTGGTGCGGACCCCCGTCGGGGACGCACCGAACCCGCTTTGGCAGTTCGACGGCAACGTCGGACTTCTTCGCACCTCGAAGGGATGACTTCATGCAGGTAACCCGCAACCGCCGCCCGGCCGGGAAGGCGGTTCCCGGTAGACGGATCGGCCGTCGGAGCACCCTCACGGCCGGCGCCACCGCGGTCGTCCTCGCCGTCACCGCCGGCATCGGCTACGCCCAGACGCGGCAGTTCGGCACCGACCAGGTCGGCCAGGTGACCGACCGGGGGCAGGTCATCTCCAGCGACCAGTACATCGCCCCGTACGGCGACCGCCTCGTCCTCGACAACGGCAAGATCATGTCGTCCTCGGCCAGCCCGGACGGCACCCACCTCGCCGCCGCGGTCACCGACGGCGGCAGCGCACTGGCCATCGTCGACGTGCAGAACTGGAAGGTGCAGCAGGTCGTCGGCACCGCCGCGTCGTCGACCCCGCGCCTCAGCAGCAACTCCGTGGGCCAGGAAGGCCCGACGTACTCACCCGACGGCACCCAGCTGTGGCTGGGCCAGACCGACGGCTACACCAGGTTCACGGTCAACCCGGACGGCACGGTCGCCAACCCGACGCCGGTCAGGATCCCGGCGGACGGATCCAAGCACGCACTGGTCGGTCAGGCCGTGTTCTCGTCCGACGGCTCCACCGTGTACTCCGCGGTCAACGGCCAGAACCGGGTGGTCGCCATCGACGCGGCGACCGGCGCCATCAAGCAGAGCTGGCCCGTGGGCAACGCCCCGCGCGACATGGTCCTGGCCGGCGGCAAACTCTACGTCAGCAACGAGGGCGGACGCCCGGCCCGTTCCGACGACACGACGATGAACTCGTACGGAACCCAGGTGCCGGCCGACCCGAAGACCGGTGCCACCACCACCGGCACGGTCAGCGTCATCGACCTGGCGAACCCGACCGCGACACCCGCGAGCATCGACGTCGGTCTGCACCCGACCGCCCTGTACGCCAAGGGCGGGGCCCTGTTCGTCACCAACACGGCCAGCAACGACGTGTCGGTCATCGACACCGCCCGGGACAAGGTCGTCCAGACCATCTCGACCCAGCCGTGGCCCGAGGCGTCGGTGGGCTACGAGCCCAACGCGGTGACGCTCACCGACGACGGTCGTCTGCTGGTGACGCTCGGCCGCGCCAACGCGGTCGCCGTCTACCGGTACAAGAGCCCGCTGGAGCCGGTGAGTTTCGTCGGCCTGCTCCCGACGGACTACTTCCCCGCGGAGATCACGACCGTCGGAGACCAGGTGCTGGTCTCCAACACCCGTGGTGTCGACGCCCGCCGCCCGAACAACCCCGCCGGGCACGGCACCCACGACACGACGTCGAGCGTGCAGCGGTTCACGCTGCCGGACGACAGTGTCATCAGGTCCGAGACGTTCAAGGTCTTCCGGCAGAACGGCTGGACGCCCGGCTCGGTCAAGGTGGCCAAGGGCGGCCACGCCCGCCCGATACCGGTCCCGGCACGGCTCGGCGAACCCTCGACGATCAAGCACGTCTTCCTGATCGTCAAGGAGAACCGGACCTACGACCAGGTCTACGGTGACATGCCCGAGGGCAACGGCGACCCGTCGGTGACGCAGTTCGGCGAGAACGTGACGCCGAACCAGCACGCGCTGGCCCGGCAGTTCGGCCTGTACGACAACACGTACGACATCGGCACGAACTCCGCCGAGGGCCACAACTGGCTGATGCAGGCCGACGACCCGGAGTACACCGAGTCCTCGGCCGGTGAGTACGCGCGCAGCTACGACACCGAGAACGACGCCCTCGGCCACCAGAAGTCCGGCTTCATCTGGACGGGTGCGCAGGCGGCCGGGAAGTCGGTACGGGACTTCGGCGAGTTCCAGTCGGTCGAGAGCAAGCCGTCCGGTGCCACCTGGCAGAACCTGTACTGCGACGCCAAGGACATGGACGCGACCGGCCGGCCCACCGACTACCCCATTCAGACGGGCTCGGCGATCCCCTCGCTCAACGCCGTCTCCGCGCCCGGTTTCCCGATGTTCGACCTCGACGTCCCGGACATCTACAAGTACGAGATCTGGAAGCAGGACTTCGAGAAAAACGGGCCGGCGAACCTGAACATGTTCTGGCTCTCCAACGACCACACCGGTGGTCCGGCGAGCCCGGCGGCCCAGGTGGCGGACAACGACCTCGCGGTCGGCAGGATGGTCGACGAGATCTCCCACAGCCCGTACTGGAAGGACTCGGCGATCTTCGTCGCCGAGGACGACTCCCAGGCCGGCCTCGACCACGTCGACGGCCACCGTGCCCCGATCCAGATCATCAGCCCCTGGGCCCAGCGCGGCACCGTCGACAACCACTACTACTCCCAGATCACGGTCATCCGGACCATCGAGCAGATCCTCGGGATCCACCCGATGAACCAGAAGGACAGCGCGGCCACCCCGATGACCCGCGCCTTCACCTGGCGTCCGGACTTCACGCCGTTCACCGCCCTGCCCAACCGGACCTCGCTGACCGACGGCCTGAAGACCCCGCCCCCCTGCGGCGTGGACACCCCCGCGCCGCAGAATCCCAGCGCGGCGGCCGTGCCGTCGGCCAAGGTGCCGGCGGACAGGCGGGACCTCGCGGCCGAGTGGGACGCCTGGAAGTCGAAGCAGCGCCTGACCGGCCCCCACGCCATACCCGACTTCGCCAACCCCGCGCAGATGAACCACCTGACGTGGTACCAGACGCACAACTGGACCAAGCCGTACCCCGGCGAGAAGAAGATCTACGCACCGAACGACGTGCCGGGTGCCTACCTGCCGTCGTCGGAGTCCGACGGCTGATCCAGCCGGCCTCGTCGCAGGCCCCCTGGCCGGCCACACCGCCTGCCAGGGGGCCTGCTGCCTGCCCGGCCCCTGGTGGGTCCCGAAAGGGAACCTACTATGGGTGCATGAGGATGCGAGACGCTGACGAGACCTGTGGCATCGCCCAGGCCGCCCTGGTCCTGGGGGACTGGTGGAACGTGCTGGTGCTGCGGGAAGTCGCACGCGGGCACGTCCGTTTCGACGCGCTCGCCGCAGAGATCGGCCTGTCCCGCAAGGTCCTCACCGAGCGGCTCGGCCGGCTCGTCGCCCAGGGTGTCCTGCGCCGGAGCATCTACCAACGCCGGCCGGAGCGTTACGAGTACCTGCTCACGGACGCGGGAGTCGCGCTGCTGCCGCTGCTCGTCGCCATGCAGGACTGGGGCGACCGCTGGGTGCTGGGTGACGGCAGCGTCACCGGGACGACCGCGGAGGACAGCGCCGAACACGCCCGAGTGCACGCCCTGCCCGGCACCCGCATGCCCGAGGGCCTCCGGCTGCCGGGCACGCGGGGCGCCGTCCTGCCCCTGGTCGCCCCCGACGCAGCCGCGACCGTGCTCTTCACCTACCCCGGCACCGGAGTCGAGTGGCCCGAGCCGATCCCCGGCGCCGCCGGCTGCACACTGGAGAACCGGCTCTTCCGGGACGCCTGGCCGAAGTTCCGGCGGTCGGGCGTGCAGGTGCGCGGCATCAGTACCCAACTCCCCTACGAACAGGAAGAGTTCGCCCGAGCCGAGGGGCTGCCGTACGACCTCCTCTCCGACGCCCGGCACCAGCTGGCCGCCGCTTTGCGGCTGCCGACGTTCCGCGGCGCGGGACGACTGCGGCACAAACGACTGATCCTCGTCGTCGACGCCGAACGCACCGTCCGGCACGTGCTTTTCCCGGTCGTCGACATCCCCCAGGCGGTGACACAGACCCTGCGCCTGGCCGCGGACTGCGCCCGGCCTGCGACATGACCCCCCCGGGTCGCACCGGGGTCGTACCGGGGTCGGCTCAAGGGGACTCTTGGGGGCCGAAGGTCCTGCGCCGCGGGACGAAGCGCCCTCGCGCCTGCTGCCCCGGAGGTGCGACGCTGAGGTTCACCCCTATGTGCCGCTGGATGTCGCGGCCCCAGGAAGGTGGTGGGGAACATGACACACCCCCTGGTGGTGGGCGTCGACGGTTCCGACGCGTGTCTGCCCGCGGTCGACTGGGGCGTGGACGAAGCCGTACGCCACGGTGTGCCGCTCAGGCTGGTGTACGGCTCGCTGTGGGAGCGCTACGAGGGCGGCCTTCCCGCCGTGGCCACAGGGCGCCCCTCCGAGCAGGCGCTGGCGGAGCACATCGTGGCGTCCGCGGCCGACCGCGCCGAGCGCCGCAGCCCGGCTGTGAAGGTCACCACCGACATCGTTCCGGAGGACGCCGTGGACGCTCTCGTGCACGCGGGCAACGGTGCCTTCGCCCTGGTGACGGGTTCGCATGGCCGTGGCCGGCTCAAGGGACTGCTTCTGAGGTCGGTCGGTCTCGCCGTGTCGGCTCGGGCGCACTGCCCGGTGGTGGTGGTGCGGGGCGATCGGGCGGGCCTGGCGGGTACGCATGAGCGGATCCTGCTCGGCCTGGGCGAAGCCGACACGAGCGCGGAGGCCGTCCGCTTCGCCTTCCGGGAGGCCGAGGTGCGCGGCTGCGTCCTGGACGTGGTGCGCGCCTGGCGCAGGGCCGCCTACGACAGAAGCGGTGGCCGGATACAGGCCGACGAACCGGCAGACGCCTACGAGGAGGGCGCCTTCGCCGTCGTCGATGCTCAGTTCAAGGCCGCCATCGCCGAGCATCCGCGTGTCCGGACGCGCCGGACGACGCTTGAGGGACCGGCCGGCAAGATCCTCGTGGACCGGTCGGCGGCAGCGGATCTCGTGATCGTCGGGGTACGGCGCAGAGCGGGTCGCTTCGGGCTCCAGATCGGCCGGGTGAGCCATGCACTCCTGCACCACGCCCGGTGCCCGGTCGCGGTCGTGCCGCAGCGGCAGTGAGTTCACGTCCGGGGTGAGCCGTTCGGCCCCTGTGACCGGCTCGGTCGGTATGTCCCTCTCTCAGCCGAACAGACTCCGCACCCGGAGGGTTTCGACGCGCCGCCACGTGCCGTCGGGCAGCAGCAGACGATCACCGTCCGCACCGCGGGCCCTGACGCGGCCGGAGCCGGCGACCGGCCGTGCGGCCGATCGCCGCGCCTTCGTGCCCGACGGCAGCCGGGCACCGCAGCGACCGCGTCCGGCACCGGGGTCGACGTGGCTTCGCTTGTTCCTGTTCCGCCTGTTCATCGCCCCGCCATTGTCCCTCCTCGACACGGAGACCGCCGGGTGACACCTTCCGGCATCACTCGGCCGGGTACCCGGCCGAGTGGAATCGAACGGCACCACCGCAAGCCTGCTCACGGACGCCAGGCGTGGAGGACCTGCTCACCGCCGCCCGGGTCCGGCTCAGTGCTCCGAGTGCCCCGCTGAGCCCTGGGGCTCCAGGTGGGACGCCAGGACCGCCGCCTGGACCCGGCGCTGGACGCCCAGCTTGGACAGCAGCCGCGAGATGTGGTTCTTGACGGTCTTCTCCGACAGGTACAGCCTCTTGCCGATCTCGCGGTTGGTCAGACCGTCACCGATCAAAGTGAGGATGTCCCGTTCGCGGGGCGACAGGCCGGCCAGCTCCGGCGGCAGTGAGGGAGCCCCGGCCGGGTCGGCCCGCAGGGACCGCATGAGGCGCGCCGTGGTCGCGGGGTCCAGCATCGACTGTCCCGAGGCGACGGTGCGGACCGCCGAGACCAGATCGGAACCCTTGATCTGCTTCAGGACGTATCCGGAGGCTCCGGCCATGATCGCGTCCAGCAGGGCTTCCTCGTCGTCGAACGAGGTCAGCATCAGGCACGCCAGTTCCGGCATGCTGTCGCGCAGTTCACGGCAGACCGTGATGCCGTCACCGTCGGGCAGGCGGACGTCGAGCACGGCGACGTGCGGGCGCAGCGCGGGGCCCCGGGTGAGCGCGTGCTCGGCGGTGTCGGCGTCGCCGACGACGCGGATGTCCGGTTCGGCGTCGAGCAGGTCGGTCAGCCCGCGTCGCACGACCTCGTGATCATCCAGCAGGAACACGCGGATGGGGTCCTGTTCGCTGAAGGTGCGTGGCTCGCTCATCAGGACCTCTCGTTCCCCGGGGGCGGACAGACTGCGGACTGTCCATGCGGCCGATCATCACGTGCCAGCCGCGTACACACTAGGGCCGACCGGCCCCAGTCACTCCACGGTCGCCGTGCGCCAGGTCGAACCGCACGTCCACCACTCCCTCGACGGCCAGCACCAGGCGCGCGGCCACCGGGACCAGAGAGGTGTCGCGGAGGCGGCCCGTCAGCGTGGCGACGCCGTCGTGGACCTCCACCTGGACGGCCGAGGCCGGCGGCGGGAAGAGGTACGACACGATCTCGCGCCGGACCTCCTCGGCGATGTCCTCGTCGTCGCGCAGGAAGACCTTGAGCAGGTCGGCGCGGCTGACGACGCCCGCCAGCAGACCCGCCTCGTCCACCACCGGCAGCCTCTTGACCCGCGCGTGCGCCATGGCGCGCGCGGCCTCGGCGAGGGTCGCACCGGCCCGGACCGTGACCGCGGGGGAGGACATGAGCTCTCCCGCGGTGAGCGCGCCGACCTTCGCCGCGCCGGCCGGCTGACGCAGCCGGAGGTGGCCCGTGCCCGGGTCGTCCCGGAGTTCCTCCTTGGGCAGCAGGTCGGCCTCTGAGACCACGCCGACCACCCGGCCCTCGCCCTCGATCACGGGCAGGGCGCTGACCCGCCAGTCCTGCATCAGCTGCACGATCTCCTTGAAGGGAGCCCGCCGGCCGACCGCGGCGACCGTCTGGGTCATGACGTCGCTGACGATGTGCGGGGTGCCGTACATGATGACTCCGTGAGGTCTGCGTCGGGCCTGCCATGACCAGCCTGTGCCGGTGCGGAAGCCGTGGCCAGGGGCCACCTGGCCCACGATCCCGGGCACCGGGGCCGGTCGGCCCGGCACAGGGACCTGCGGCCCCTGACCCCGCGACGGCGGCGTCAGCACGCTGGTATCGGATCACTCGTCCTGGAAGGTGGGCACCATGACCCGAACCATCACCGTAGGTCTAGACGACTCGCCCGAGAGCCGGGCCGCCGCCGAATGGGCGGCCCGTGAAGCGCGGCTGCGCGCCCTGCCGTTGAAGATCCTGCACGTCTTCGAGCCCGTTCCCGTGCCCGTGGCCCAGGCACCCCTGCTCGGCGCCGAAACCGACCAGGACTGGTCCGCGACGATTCCGGTCGAGGCTGCGGCGGGCATCCGGCTGCGCCACCCCGGGGTAGAGGTGATCACCGACCGCGTCACCGGCAACCCGGCGGAGGTGCTGGCCGAGGCGGCGGACGCCGCAGAGCTCCTGGTGCTCGGCTCGCGTGGTTTCGGCGGGATGGGCGGGTTCGTGGTCGGCTCGGTCAGCCTGTCCGTCATCGCCCACGCCGCGCACCCGGTGGTGCTGGTCCGGGCCGGAGAGCAGGCCGCCGACGAACACAGGACGGACCCCGCGGGTGTGCCGTCGGCCGCGACTCCCTTCCGGCCCGTCGTCGTCGGCCTCGACACCGTGGACCCGGCCGAGATGCTCCTCGAGTTCGCCTTCGACGCCGCCGCGCGCCGGGGCGCGTCCCTCAGGGTCGTGCACGGCTGGAGCGAGCCGCCCACCACCTTCTACCGCTTCTACGGCGACGCGGAACTCCACGCCTCGCTCGCGCGCCGGCAGGCCACCGGACTGACCGAGGCACTGCGATCCTGGCGACAGAAGTTCCCCCACGTCGAGGTGACCGAGGCGAGCCACTGCGGCAGCGCCGCACAGGTCCTCGTCGACGCCTCCCGCGACGCTTCGCTGGTCGTCGTCGGCCGGCGCATCCGCGTCAGCCCTCTCGGTGCGCACATCGGCCACGTCACCCACGCCGTTCTGCACCACGTCGTCGCGCCCGTGGCCGTGGTCGCGCATGACTGACGCACAGGAGAGCCCGATGAACCCATCGATCGTCGTCGGCGTGGACGGGTCCGAGCCGAGTCTGCGGGCCCTGGACTGGGCGGCCGACGAGGCCGCCCTGCGCGGGGTGTCACTCCGGCTGGTCTACGCCTCGCTCTGGGAACGCTACGAAGGCGCCCTGCTCGCCCAGGAACTGGACAAGCCGGTGGAGGAGGTCATGGCCCTGGACGTCGTCGGCGTCGCCCGCCACCGTGCAGAGCTCCGCCAACCGGGCCTGGAGATCACCACCGACGTGCTGCCCGAGGAGGCGGAGCACGGACTCGTACGGGAGAGCCGCACCGCCCTCGCCGTGGTCCTGGGGTCCCGGGGACGCGGACGGATCACCGAGGCGCTCGTCGGCTCGGTCAGCCTGACGGTCGCGGGGCACGCCCACTGCCCGGTGATCGTGCTGCGCGGCAGCCACGACAACCAGGCCCGCGCCGGGATCCACGGCCGCATCGTCCTCGGCGTCGGAGAGAAACCCGCGGGCTCGGCGGCCGTACGGTTCGCGACCGAGGAGGCCCGGCTGCGTGGCGTGGCCCTGGAGACCGTACGGGCTTGGCATCGCCCCGCGCACGCGACCACCGGTCACGTTCCCCCGGACTCCCTCCGGGGGCGCCCCCAGCTGGTCGGCGAGCCGGTACGTCTCGACCAGCGGGAAGCCGCCGACGTGATGGAGGAAGCGCTGCGCGACGTACCGGCCGGCCTCGAAGTGGAGCGCCGCACCGTCGAGGGCCACCCCCGCGACGTGCTGGTCGCCGCGTCCTACGAGGCCGACCTGCTCGTCGTCGGCGCCCGGCGCCGGCACGGTCACCACGTACTCCACCTGGGCTCCGTCACCCAAGGAGTGCTGCACCACGCCGCGTGCCCGGTGGCCGTCGTACCGGAATTCTCCTGACACACCGGACCGGAAGTCCCGCACGGCACGCACTCCGGTCGACGGTCCATGGCGCTGACCGGGTCCGCGGCGACGGGGCCGCCGGCCACCGGGACGATCCGGACAGCCGGCACCATCCGCGGGTGCGAGCCCCGCGTCGCCGTCACAAGGAGCCACTGACCCCCGGCAGAGGCAGCGGGAGCCGGGTGTGCACCTCGAAGACACCCCCGAGTCCCGTGGCCCCCAGCATCCGCCGGAAGCCCGTGCTTTCCGTGACCAGGCGCAGCCGCCCCCGCCGGGCGAGCGTCCGGTTGCGCGCGCGGCACAGGACACCGAGCCCGGTGCAGTCGATGAAGGTGACCAACCGCAGGTCCAGCACCAGATCGGGGCGTGAACCGGCCGTGAACGCGTCCAGTCGTTCCGCCAGCGCGGACGCGGTCAGCACGTCTATCTCGCCCCGCAGGGACACGAAGGTCGTCCCGCCCGCCACACCGTGGGCCACGACCACCTCCCGTGCGGTGGGATGGTCCGGCAGGCGAGCGGTGTCGTTCTCGGACATGGGAAGAGCGAACCCGCGCCGCCGGACCGGGCGGAAGGGCCATCCGGCCCCGGCCGTCGGTCCGTCCGGGCCACCCGCGCCGTCGGAGTGGACCACGGGCCCGCGGTGGGCGCCGTCCGGCCGGGCGCGAGGGCCGTACGGCCCAAGCGGAACCCGTCGCTCTTTGACGAAGCTGGACGGGCGGGCCCGCCTCCGGCCCGTGCCGGAAACCGCCGATCCCGCGATGGACCGACCGAAGACGTGAGGAACGCCATGAAAGGCTTTGTCTTCCAGGGTCCCGGACAGGCGTCCTGGCAGGACGTCCCGGATCCCGGCATCGAGGAGCCGACCGACGCGATCGTGAAGGTCGGCGTCGTGACGATCTGCGGGACGGACCTGCACATCCTCAAGGGCGACGTGCCTGAGGTGCGACCCGGCACGGTACTCGGCCACGAGGCGGTCGGGGAGATCGTCGAGGCCGGCGGCGACGTGCGCAGCGTGCGGCCCGGTGACCGGGTACTGATGTCCTGCATCACCTCCTGCGGCCGGTGCCGCTTCTGCCGGGAGCGCAGCTACGGCCAGTGCCGGGGCGGCGGTGGCTGGATCCTCGGCCATCTGATCGACGGCACGCAGGCCGAGTACGTCCGCGTCCCCCACGCGGACCTCTCCGTCCATCCGCTGCCCGGCGCCGTACGCAGCGAGGACGCCGTCCTGCTCGCGGACATCTTCCCGACGTCCTACGAGGTGGGAGTCCTCAACGGACGGGTACGGCCCGGCGACACCGTGGCCATCGTCGGCGCCGGCCCCGTCGGACTGGCGGCCATCACCACGGCACGCCTCTTCGCACCCGAGCGGATCATCGCCGTGGACCTGGCCCCGGCCCGGCTGGAGGCCGCCCACCGGCTCGGCGCCGACGCGGTCGCGGACGTCCACGAGGCTCCCGGCCAGCTGGTCGCCGACCTGACCGACGGCCTCGGCGCGGACGTGGTCATCGAGGCGGTCGGCGTCCCCGAGAGCTTCGAGCTGTGCACGCGCATGGTGCGACCCGGGGGCCACGTGGCCAACGTCGGCGTGCACGGCAGACCGGCCACCCTGCACCTGGAAGACCTGTGGATCAAGAACGTGACCATCACGACGGGCCTGGTGGACACCTACTCCACCCCGACGCTGCTGCGGATGGCCGCCGCCGGCCGGCTGCCCACCCGGCAACTGGTCACGCACACCTTCCCGCTGGACCATATGGAGGAGGCCTACGAGGTCTTCGCCAAGGCCGCCGAGACGGGCGCGCTCAAGGTCGTGCTGGGCGGGGAGCGGCACGACGTGGCCGTTCCCACGGCCTGATCCAGCGGGTCCGACCTGATCGAGAGGACCATGACCGAACAGCGGACGAAACCCACGGCGGCCACGCAGCCGCGCACGGTGGCCGGCTGCCTCTCCGGCTGACCGTGTCCATGGCGGAGGGATACAGTGGGGGCGTCCCATCGGCGTCGGGTCCGTGCGCCGAGGGACCGGGAGGAGCACGGTGGGAACCCCGGAGGAACTCCGCGTACTGCTGCCGCAGCTGAAGCTCGATGAACTGCTGGAGGAACTGCAGGCCAGGATCGACGCCGCCCGCGGTACCCGCGACCGTGTGCACAGCCTGCTGGGCGCGGTGCTCTCCGTCGGCCGCGAACTGGACCTGGAACAGGCCCTGCACTCCATCGTCGAGGCGGCCGCGGCGCTGGTGGACGCCGAATACGCGGCCCTCGGCGTCATCGGACCCGACGGCAATACCTTGTCGGCGTTCCACACCGTCGGCGTCACCGACCATCAGATCGCCGAAATCGGCCCCTTCCCGGAGGGACACGGCATCCTCGGTGAGCTCATCCGCCATCCGGCACCCCTGCGCCTGGAGAAGATCTCCCAGCACTCCGCCTCGTACGGCTTCCCGGCCCACCACCCGCCGATGAACAGCTTCCTGGGCGTGCCGATCCGGGTCCGCGACCAGATCTTCGGCAACCTGTACCTGACCGAGAAGCGGGGCGGGGCGCAGTTCGACGAGGAGGACGAGTCGGTCCTGTCCACGCTGGCCGTGGCGGCCGGCGTCGCCATCGACAACGCCCGCCTGTACGAGGAGTCCCGGCTGCGCGAGCGCTGGCTGCGGGCGAACGCGGAGATCGCCCACCGCCTGATGTCCGGCAGTGATCCCGACGACGCGCTCGGCCTGATCGCCGAACGCGCCCGGGAGATCTCCGGCTCGGCTCTGGCCGCGGTCGCGATGCCCCTGGAGGGCAGCGGTTCACTCAGCGTGGAGATCGCTGTCGGAGTGGACGCGGAGGCGCACCGGGGACTGGCGCTGCCCCTGCACGACACCCTGATGGGACTGGCGTTCTCCACCGCCGCCCCGGTCGCCAGCGACCACGTCGGCCACGACCAGCGGATCTCTCCCGAACCCCCGCGCTTCGAGGGGCTCGGTCCCGCCGTGGCCGTCCCCATCGGCACCGGCGAGGGCGGCGTGCGAGGCGTGGTGCTGCTGGCCCGGGAGATCGGCCGGCCGGTGTACACCCCCAAGGAGACGGAGACGTTGCTGGGGTTCGCCGCGCAGGCCGCGATCGTGATGGAACTGGCCGAACGCCGGCAGGACGCCCAGCGGATCGCGGTGCTCCAGGACCGCGACCGGATCGCCAGGGACCTGCACGACCTGGCCA
Organism: Streptomyces sp. NPDC037288; assembly: GCF_055603265.1. Classification (NCBI taxonomy): domain Bacteria; kingdom Bacillati; phylum Actinomycetota; class Actinomycetes; order Kitasatosporales; family Streptomycetaceae; genus Streptomyces; species Streptomyces sp. NPDC037288. Next base: position 78,687 of record NZ_JBVJVY010000021.1, on the reverse strand, counting down.
TCCAGCGGCTCTTCGCCACCGGGATGACCCTGCAGAGCGCGGGCCGCTTCATCGAGCACCCGGAGGCGTCCGAGCGGGTGCTGCGGGCCGTGGACGACCTGGACGAGACCATCAAGATCATCAGGTCGGCGATCTTCGGGCTGCGCGCCCGCGACGACGGCAGCGGCACCGGGCTGCGGGCCAGGGTCGTCCACGTGGCCGGTGAGGCCGCGGCGGTCCTGGGCTTCGCACCCAGCGTGCGCATGGAAGGCCTGCTCGACACCGATGTGCCGCGCGACATCGCCGACCATGTGGTGGCGGTGCTCTCCGAGGCCCTGACCAACATCGCCCGGCACGCCGGCGCCGACCGGGCCGACGTGGCACTGACCACCGACGGCCGCGAGGTCCGCCTGAAGGTCTCGGACGACGGGGTGGGCATCCCGCCCGACGGTCGGCGCAGCGGGCTGCGGAACATGGCCGAGCGGGCGGAACAACTCGGCGGGCGTCTGGAGCTGGCCACCCGTGACCACGGTGGGACCGCGCTGGAGTGGCACGCCCCGCTGCCCGTGGGGTAGGCGGTGGCGCACGGGGTGAGGGGCCGGCGGGGGTAGTGTCTCGGGCCCACTCGGCCCATGACCCGGACGGCTCGAAGCCTCAGCCTGAAGGTGTCCGATGACGGCAGCCGAGCCCGTGGAGGACGCCATGAACGGCACTCCGACCGTCGTGAGCGACGTGATGGCACACCGCGTTGTGGCCCTGCGCACCGGCGCGGCCTTCAAGGACATCGTGAAGGTCATGCGTGAGTGGCGGGTCAGCGCCCTCCCGGTGCTGAACGACGTCGGCGTGGTCGTCGGCGTCGTGTCGGAGGCCGATCTGCTGCGCAAGGAGGAGTACGGCGGCGGGGACATCGGGCGATACGGGCCGGCGGGCCACCACGCCGACGCGGGCAAGGCGGACGCGGTGACCGCGGGCGAGCTGATGACCGCCCCGGCCGTCACCGTGGCGCCCGGCGCCCCGCTCGCCCACGCCGCCCGCATCATGGCCCGCACCCGGGTCAAGCGGCTGCCGGTCGTCGGCCGTGACGGCACCCTGAAGGGCATCGTCAGCCGCTCGGACCTGCTGAAGGTGTTCCTGCGGGACGACGCGGACATCGCCGGGGAGGTGCGGCGAGAAGTCGTCGTACGGCTCTTCGGCCCGCACACCGAAGCCATCCTGGTCGAGGTGCACGACGGTGTCGTCACGCTCGCCGGGCGGGTCCGTGAGACCCGCCTGATCCCGCTGGCCGCCCGGCTCGCCCGGGCCGTGCCGGGCGTGGTCGACGTCCACTGCGCGCTGGCCGGACGGCCCCGCCACCCGGACCTCGACCCCGACTTCCCGGACGCCGGCCGGGCCCGCACGGTGTGAGTGCGCGCGGGCGTGATGGCGGCAGGCTCCGCCGGCTGCGGCTTCCCGCTGAAATCAGCAGAGAGAGGCCGAATCGCGCGGCCGTCAGACGTGGGGAAGTGTGGCGTCGGTGTGCACGGTGACGGCCACGGCGTGTTCATCGGCGCGACGAGTGGTCAGGTCAGGCCGCCGCTGCCGTAGGGGGCGTACAGATCGAGCAGGCGGATCCGGGAGGCGTGCAGCCGCTGGGCGACCACCCGTCCGACCCAGACCGCTGTCGCCCGGCCGAACTCGGCGTCCCCGGCGCACATGGCCCGGACCGCCTCGGCGTCGAACTCCCAGGCCCGCACCGGGCTCATCGCCTCGGCGCCCAGATGCCAGATGTACGGCGCGAAGTGCCAGGACCAGCCGACGAGTTCGCCGTGCCCCAGGGTCTCGATCACGGCGGGCCGACGGCCGGGCACATGCAGGTCGAGGGCGACGGTGCCGGTGCGTACGATCCAGAACCGGTCGGCACGCCGGCCCTCCTCGAACAGGCGGGTCCCGGCCTCGAAGGCGACCTCGCGGGCGAGGCGCATCAGCCGTTCGCGGTGCACGGGCTCAAGAGCCGTGGTCATGGTGGTGGACGAGGTCATCGCACCGGCTCCCTTCCTGGGGTCTGTGCTTCCAGCCTGGGCCCGTCCGGCCCGCCGCACCACGGGCCGCCAGGGCCCGAACCGGGGGTCCTTCGGCCCCTTCAACATCAGGGCCAGCGGACCCGGTCAGGGCCTGCGCCCCTTCCGGGGCCTGGAGGCTGTCGAGGACGACGAGGATGGACGGCGGCGCACCCGGCCCGCCGGGCCACTCGTTGCATCCCGCGGAAGCCAGGCGCCCCACGCTCCGGGCCCGCCCTACAAGGCACCCTCCTCAACGGGAACCCAGGATTCCGGGCGCTCTGGATCACCAGCCGGGGCGGCGGCACGCAGCGCCGCCTCAACCCGGCGGTTGCCGGTCATGGTCGACGTGACGGCGGTCATGGTGAGGAGGAGGCCGGCGGCGGTGTAGAGCGGGGTGCGTACGTCGTAGGTGGTGGCCAGCCAGCCGCCGAGGAAGGCGCCGAACGGGGCGGCGCACATGGCGAGCATGCGGGAGGTGGAGGCGACCCGTCCCATCAGGTGGGCGGGGACGATCGCCTGTCGGAGGGACGGGCCGAGCACCATCGTGGCGCCCATGCCCGCGCCGCAGACGGCGAGGGCGAGGCCGGCGACGTACGGGTTCGGGGCGGCGGCAAGGCCCAGGATGGCGAGTCCCTCGACTGCGGCCGTGCAGGTCAGCGCGGTGCCGGTGCCGAGTCGTCGGCCGAGGAAGGAGGCGATGCCCGCGCCGAGCAGACCGCCGGTGGCCTCCGCCGTGAGGAGCAGGCCGAAGCCGAAGGTGTCGATGCCGAGACGATCGTGCGCGAAGAGGGCGAGTACGGTCTCCACGGCGAGGAAGGCGATGTTCCCGACCGCCGGACGCAGCGCGAGCCCGAGCAGCAACCGGTCCCGCAACACGTACGAGGCGCCGGCCCGCGCCTGCCGCAGCAGCGACTCACGGGCCTGCGGTGCGGGCCGGGGTGCGGCGGGCAGCGACCGTACGAGGAGTGCGGAGAGCGCGAACGAGACCGCGTCGGCGAGCAGCGGAACCGCCCGCCCGAGCGCGAGCAGGGCACTGCCCGCGGGCGGCCCGGCGAAGCCGGACGCGGCGGTCTGGGTGCCGCGCAGGCGGGAGTTGGCGCGCTCCAGGAGTGCGGGGTCGCGGCCGAGCAGATCCGGTAGATAGGCCGTGGCGGCCGTGTCGAAGAAGAGTCCGCCGAGGCCGAGGAGGAAGGCGACGGCCGCGAGCAGTGGAATGCTCAGCACGTCGAGCGCGGCCGCTGCCGCCGGTGCCGCGAGCAGCACCGCACGCGCCGCGTCCGTGACCCACATCGTGCGCCGGCGGTCCCAGCGGTCCACCAGCGCACCGCCGAGCACCCCGAAGAGCAGCCACGGCAGCGTGCCGGCGGCCGTGACGACGGCGAGCGCCATCGGCTGCCGCGTCAACGTCAACGCGAGCAGCGGCAGCGCGGCATGCGTCACCCCGTCACCGAGCGAGGACACCGTCTGTGCGGTCCACAGCCGTCCGAACCCGGTCGGCAGCTTCCGAACGTCTGAGGTCACTTGGCGTCCCCTTCGGCCTGCTCGCGCGATGCCGGGTGGAACAGCGCGAAGACGAGTGACGCGTCCGGCAGCGACGGATCGGACAGCTCCCGGTACTCGTCCGCCAGTGCCTGTAGCCGCGCACCCAGCTCCGCGAACTGCTCCTCGGTGAGCCGCAGATGCGCCATCCGCACGTGCCGCTCGCGATCCACCGGCGCTGCCTCCAGGTCCGCCACCGCATGGCGCATCAGCACATCCGGGCCTCCCTCGCCCGGATCCGGCAGCACGATCGCCCGCGCGGCCATCGCGTAGTACCGCTCGGTGACACCCCGGACCTTCCGCGTCCGCACCACCTTCACCAGGCCGGCCCGTTCGAGCAGCCGTACGTGGTAGCTGGAACTCCCCTTCGCAAGACCCACTCGCTCGGCGATCTGCGTAATCGTCGCGGGCTCGAAGCGGAGCACGGCCATGATCCGGTGACGCGTGAGACTGGAAACGGCGCGCAGCTGCTCGTCAGTGGTGACGTGAAACGTCTCGGGAAGATCGTCGGTAGGCATGCGAGCAATGGTCAACGATTCTTGACCATTGCGCAAGGGCATTGCGCGCGGAAGATTGCCGGGCAGGGGGCCGGGTGGCCCCGCGGACCCTTCAGAAGACCCTTCAAAAACCTGGGTGCTTCAAGAACTCCGGACCACCGTTTTCTGACATGGTGGGCAGAAGCTCGAACGGCAGCTCGACGCCCTTCCCGCCGCCGGGTGCCGCGAGATCTTCTCCGACAAGAAGTCCGGGAGGGCCGACCTGCGCCGGAGCTGAAGACGTGTCACGCCTTCCTCGACGCCGGAGACACCCTCGTGGTCCCCTCGCTCGACCGCTGCGGCCGCAGCCTGCAAGACCTCATCAACATGGTCGCTGAACTCCGCACGCGCGGGATCGATTTCACCTCGCTGCACGAGAACCTGGACACCACCACCCCCGGCGGCCGGCTCGTCTTCCACGTCTTCGCCGCCTCGCGGAGTTCATCCGCGAGCTCATCGTCCAGGGCACCCGCGAGGGCCTGGCCGCCGCTCGCGCCCGCGGCCGGTTCGGCGGACGCCCCACCGCCGCCACCGAGGAGATCATCCGTGCCGCCCGCGACCTCCTGCCCGACCCGAGATCAATCTCGGCGGCACTCTCTGTACCTCAACTACTCACACCCGTGCCTCGAGTGCCGGGTGCCGTTGGGTGAACTCCTCCGAGAGCAGGCCCATCACGACGAGGTCGCGGTGCCGGCCAGAGAGGAACACGCGATCACGCAGCCGGCCCTCCTCGACGAAACCCAGTCGCCGGTGCAGCGCGAGCGATGCCTCGTTGTGCGCGAAGATCCGTGCTTCACACCGGTGAAAACGCCGCTCGGCGAACATGAAGCGCAGCAGCAGTACCGCGGCCTGTGCCGCATAGCCCTTGCGCCGGTGTTCCGCGCCGATCGTGATGCCGTACTCGAACCAGCCCGCGCGGGGGTCGGCGTGGTACGAGCCGACAGCGCCGACCAGTTCCCCCGAGTCGACGGGCTCGATGGCGAGTTGGAAGCAGTCACCGTCGGGTGTGGCGATGGCCTGCTCCTTGGCCCAGGTGCGGAAGCCCTCTGCGGAGCGCGGCGGGTTCAGCAGGTCTCCCAACTGCTCCTCGTCCTCGACGAACCGCATGAAGGCGGCCCAGTCGTCGGGTTCGATTCCGCGCAGGCGTATCCGCTTGCCCCTCCAGAACGATGTCCTCACGCCATCGGATCATGGTGAAAGGAGCGACGTCCAGGGCTTTCGCCACCCTCGGAGCATGCCGGGAGCGCCGTTCACCGGGCTCATCCGGGGGAACGGACTCAGCCGGTGAACGGCGCCGGGCCGGTTGCCCGTTACGGCTTGCGGGCGAGTCCGCCGTGCTCGGCGACGACCTCCGGGGCGGGCGAGCCCGGCTCCGGGCGCCACTGCGTGACGGACACGACGCCCGGCTCGATGAGCTCCAAGCCGTCGAAGTACGCGGTGATCTCGTCGACGGTCCGCAGGTTGTACGGGACTGCGCCGCTGTTGTTGTAGGCGTCCTGGGCGTGCTCGAAGACCGGGTCGATGCCGCGGGAACCGTCGTTGACGGAGAGGTAACTTCCCGACGGCAGGGCGTCCATCAGACGGGCGGCGATAGAGCGGGCCTGATCGTGGTCGGCGACGTGTCCGAGGATGTTGCTCAGGACCAGCGCCGTGGGGCGGCCGAAGTCGAGTGTCCCGGCGGCGGCCGCGAGGATGCGGTCCGGGTCGGTCACATCGGCGTCGATGTAGGCGGTCGCACCCTCGGGGGAGGAGTAGAGCAGGGCGCGGGCGTGCGCGAGGACCATCGGGTCGTTGTCGACGTAGACGATCCGTGCCTCGGGGGCGAGCCGCTGGGCGACCTCATGCGTGTTCTCGGCGGTCGGCAGGCCGGTGCCGACGTCCAGGAACTGCCGGATGCCCGCCTCACCGACCAGATACGAGATGGTGCGGCGCAGGAAGGCCCGGCTGCTGCGGGCGATCGTGACGATGCCGGGGAAGACCGCGGTGTACGCGTCGCCGGCCTCCTCGTCGACGGGGTAGTTGTCCTTGCCGCCGAGCCAGTAGTTCCAGATACGGGCGGAGTGCGGCACCGAAGTGTCGATCTTCTGGCGGGCCGCTGCTTCGGGCGTCGTCGCGGGGTCGGTCATCAGTCGTGTCCGTCTTTTCCGTCGTGTTGTCCGTCGTGGCGTGGATCATCCAAGGCACAACCTACGTCGGAACACCCGCTTTCCGCCCACCGGTTGGCGTTCCCCGCTGTCGGACCGTGACCAGCGGTCTGACGGTGCGGGAGGGAAAGATCGAGCTTAGTGTGGGGATATGGGCGGCGGTGTGGTGACGTTGTTCCTGTGCGGGGACGTGATGCTCGGGCGCGGCGTCGACCAGATCCTTCCGCACCCCGGAAGTCCGGTGCTGCGCGAGGGGTACATGACGGATGCCCGGTCGTACGTGGAACTGGCCGAAGCGGTCAGCGGCCCGATCCCCGCGCCCGTCGACCCTGCCTGGCCGTGGGGCGAGGCGCTGCCGTTGCTCGACCGATCCGTCCCGGACGCCCGGATCGTGAATCTGGAGACGGCTGTCACGGCGAGTACGGAATTCGCGCAGGGCAAGGCGGTCCACTACCGGATGCATCCGGCCAACCTGCCCGCTCTGACGGTGGCCCGGCCCGACGTGTGCGTACTGGCCAACAACCATGTGCTGGACTTCGGCCGGCCGGGCCTGGAGGAAACACTGGACTCGCTCGCTGGTGCCGGGCTGCGGACGGCGGGCGCGGGACGCGGCGCCGACGAGGCCTACGCGCCCGTGGCGGTCCCCGTCGGGCCCGGCCGCCGCATCCTGGTCCTCGCCCTCGGAGCGCTGTCCAGCGGCATCCCGCCCGACTGGGCCGCGACGACGGACCGGTCCGGCGTCGCCTACGTCCGTGAGCTGTCGTCGTCGGCTGCCGAGGCGGCCGTCCAGCGCGTGCGGCGGTCGAAGCGGCCGGGTGACATCGTGGTCGTGTCGGTGCACTGGGGTTCCAACTGGGGCTACCTCGTCCCCCGGGACCAGAGGCGCTTCGCGCGCGCCCTGGTCGACGCAGGCGTCGACATCGTCCACGGGCACTCCTCGCACCACCCCCGTCCCGTCGAGGTGTACCGGGGCCGGTTGATCCTCTACGGCTGCGGTGACTTCATCGACGACTACGAGGGCATCTCGGGCTACGAGGAGTACCGCGACGACCTCCGGCTCGGCTACCTCGTCTCGGTGGACGCGGACACCGGCTGTACGACCGGCACGCGGATGTTCGCCCTGCGGGCGCGGCGGATGCGGCTGGAGCACGCGGCGGACCAGGACCGCGCATGGCTGCGCGCCACCCTCGCCCGGATCAGCCACGGCGTACGGATCGGTGTGGAGGCCGACGGGATGCTCAGCCTCGCACCCGGCGCCGCCGCCTCCGGACCGGGGCCCCACCGCTGAGCTCAGCTGGGGAAACGTCACGCGCTGCGGTGGTGGTAGGGCCGGAGAGGCGCGGGTACCCGTCGGTCGGCAGACGTTTCCTGAGGAGATGACTCGGATGCTGTTCCTCGGACTGCTCCTGCTCGCGGGCACGGGCGCCTTCACCGCCCTGGCGATCGTCGGCAACATGTCCGGCGGGCCGGCGTACACCGTTTCCGTCCTCGGCCACGACATCGCCACCATGAACGGCCTGGCCGTGTTCAGCTCCGGCCTCGCGCTGGCGCTCCTCTTCTGTCTGGGTCTGGCGATGACGGCCACGAGCGCCGCCCGCCGCAGTCGCCACCGGCGCCCTCGCGCTCCCTGGACACGCAGGGCGCAGGACACACCACACTCGGCGGCATGACGGGGCCGGCAGGACCGGGGGCGCGGACCTGAACACGGGAGGGATGCTCCGTCGGCCAGATCCTCGGTCCGTCGGCCACCCGGGCTTCTTTTCGTCTCGTATGTACGCCCCCGCGCGTGCCGTGATCGCGGTGGCCTCGGCGGCCCGGTCGGCGGCGGTCTCGTCGAGTGGGCCGCCGCTGATGAGCAGGTGGTAGTAGAGCGGCGCGGAGACCGCGCGGACCACCTCCTGGGCGTCGGTGCCTTCGGGTACCTCGTAGAAGCGGTGCAGGGCGGTGGCGGTCTTCGCGTCGCCGGTGGCCGCGGCGATCAGCGCCGTGAACAGCGCCCCCTGCCGAGGGTCCTGAGCTTCGCTGATCACCGCCTGCGAGGACGCCCTGCGCCGGCTGGGTACCGACTGTCTCGACCTGTTCCAGCTCCACGCCTTCGACGCCGGGACACCGGTGGAAGAGGTGCTGGCCGCCCTCGACACCCTCGTGCAGGCGGGAAAGGTGCGCTATGAAGCCCCTCGCCACCGCTGAGAAGTACGGTCACCCGCGCTATGTGTCCCACCAGGTGTACGACTCCCTCGTCGGCCGCGACTACGAGTGGGAGCTGATGCCGCTCGCCCAGGACCAAGGCCTCGGCGCGATCGTGTGGAGCCCGCTCGGCTGGGGGCGCCGCACCGGCAAGATCCGCCGCGGCGTACCGCTGCCCGCCGGCAGCCGACTGCACCGCACCGCCGACTGCGGCCCGCCCGTCAGCGACGAGCACCTCTACGGCGTGGTGGACGCCCTGGAGGAGATCGCGGAGAAGACGGGCAAGGCGGTGCCGCAGATCGCCCTGAACTGGCTGCTCCAGCGGCCGACCGTGTCCTCGGTCATCATCGGCGCCCGCGACGAGCGGCAGCCGCGCCAGAACCTCGGTGCCGTCGGCTGGAGCCTGACTCCCGAGCAGATGGCGAAACCTCGCGCGGAAGCCTGCCGTTCACGGCGGTCCGGGCGAGGCATGCGCCGCTCACCGGTCGAGGCCGGTGCGGACGAGGCGGAACGCGGCCGCCGGGTCCGCGGCGCGTGTCACCGCTCGCCCCACGACGACGTGGGAGGCGCCGGCGGCGAGGGCGGCACGCGGTGTGCCGGGGCGGGCATGGTCGGCTGGAGCGTCCCCGGGCAGGGTGACTCCGGGAGTGACGATCAGGGCAGCGGGACCGAGCGCGCCGCGCAGGGCCGCCACGTCCTGAGGCGAGGCGATCACACCCTGACACCCGGCCTTGCGCGCCAGGCGGGCAAGCCTGAGCACCTGCTCCTCGACCGAGTCGCGGACCCCGATGTCGGCAAGGTCCTCGCCGGTCATGCTGGTGACCACGGTCAAGGCAAGGATCCGCAGGCCGGGGAAGGCACGGGCGGCATCGACGGCGGCAGCCAGGATTCCCGTACCACCCATGCTGTGCACCGTCACCATGGACACGCCCAGCGTCCCCGCGGCGCGGACCGCACCGGCGACCGAGTGGGGGATCTCGAAGAGCTTGAGGTCCAGGAAGACGTCCTTGCCCTGTGCGACAAGGTGCTTGACGAAGTCGGGACCGGCCGCGGTCAGGAGCTCCAGACCGACCTTGTAGAAACGGCACTCGTCGCCCAGCCGGTCCACCACCTCCTCGGCGGTGGCGCGGTTGTCGCAGTCCAAGGCGACGATGACGGGGTTTTCGTGATCCACGACGTCATTGTGCTCGGAAGCTGACGCCCTGGGCGAGGGGGAGTTCGCTGGAGTAGTTGATGGTGTTGGTGGCCGAGCGCATGTAGGACTTCCAGGCGTCGGAGCCGGACTCCCGGCCGCCTCCGGTGTCCTTCTCGCCGCCGAAGGCACCGCCGATCTCCGCGCCGGAGGTACCGATGTTGACGTTGGCGATGCCGCAGTCGGAGCCGGCGGCGGACAGGAAGACCTCGGCTTCCTGCTGGTCGCGGGTGAAGATGCTGGACGACAGGCCCTGGGGAACGTCGTTGTGCAGGGCGATCGCCTCGTCGAGGGTGTCATAGGTGAGGACATAGAGGATGGGCGCGAAGGTCTCCTCCCGTACGACGTCGGTCTGTTCGCCGACGCGGACGAGGACCGGTTCGGCGTAGGCCGCCGCCGGCGCGGCCTCGGCCAGGCGCCGGTTTCCGCCGGCCAGGACCTTGCCGCCCTGGGCCTGGACGCGGGAGAGCGCGTCGTGCATGGCGTCCAGCGCCTTGGTGGAGATGAGCGGGCCGACCAGCGTGGTCTCGTCGAACGGGTTGCCGATGGGCAGCCTGGCGTAGGCGGCGGTCAGCCGCTCGACGACGGTGTCGGCGACGTCACGGTGGACGATCAGGCGCCGCAGCGTCGTACAGCGCTGGCCCGCGGTGCCGGCCGCGGCGAAGACGATGGCCGGGACGGCGAGGCCCAGGTCGGCGGAAGGGGCGACGATCGCGGCGTTGTTGCCGCCGAGTTCCAGCAGGCTGCGGCCGAGGCGGGCGGCCACGCGGGAGCCGACCTCGCGGCCCATGCGGGTGGAGCCGGTGGCGCTGACCAGGGCGACACGGGGGTCGTCGACGAGCCTCTCGCCGACCGCTCGGTCACCGAGCAGCAGGCGGTGCACGTCCCGTGGCGCGCCGAACTCGTCGGCGGCGCGGGCGAGCAGGTGGTCGCAGGCCAGGGAGGTCAGCGGTGTGAGTTCCGAAGGCTTCCAGACCACGGTGTCGCCGCAGACGAGAGCGAGGGCGGTGTTCCAGGACCACACGGCGGCGGGGAAGTTGAAGGCGGAGACGACGCCCACCACGCCGAGCGGATGCCAGGTCTCGGCCAGCCGGTGACCAGGACGTTCGGAGGCGATCGTGCGGCCGTACAGCTGTCGGGACAGACCTACGGCGAAGTCGCAGACGTCGATCATCTCCTGGATCTCGCCGAGCGCTTCGGAGCGGATCTTGCCCGCCTCGACGGTGACCAGGTCGGCCAGGTCGCCCTGGTGGTCGCGCAGCAACCCGCCCAGCCGGCGCACGAGTTCCCCGCGGCGTGGTGCGGGCGTGACGCGCCAGGTGAGGAAGGCCGTACGGGCGGCGGCGACGGCCTCTTCGGTGTCGGTGGCCGTGGCCGCCGTCAGCCCGAAGAGGTGCTCGCCGGTGAGGGGCGTACGGGCGTGCAGGTCCCCGCCCTCGGGCACGTCGACGCCGATGCGCTCCAGGGCGGCACGGGCACGGGCGCGCAGGTCGTCCGTGGTGGGCAGTGCGGTACTGGTCATGGCGGTCCTTGGAGGTGTGAGGGGTCAGCCGAGGGGGGTGGGAGGCCGAGCTCGCGGGCGACGGACCGGGTCTGCTGCCGCTCGTGGAGGGCCCACCCCCGGTGATCACCACATCGGCGGAGTCCGGAACGGTACGGAAGCCGGAGGAGGACAACGGGCCACTCCCTTCCAGAGGCCACCCGGGTTCCTTTCCAAGGACGGGCTGTCAGTAACAGAGTGATGCCGATCGGCTGCCAAGGCCATTGACTCCAGGAACCTTCATTGGTTGAGTGGCTCAGCCACTGAACCAATGCGTCGCTGGAGGCCCGGGGTGGAAGCACTGCCACGCGAGACGATCGTCGACGTGCTGGAAAGGAAGCTGCGCGAGGACATCCTCGCCGGGCGCCATCCGGCCGGGAGCTATCTGCCGCCCGAACGCGAACTCGCCGACGGGTTCGGGGTCACCCGCACCACTCTCAAGCACGCCTTCGGCCGGCTGGCGCACGCCGGCCTGGTGGAGACACGCCACGGAGTGGGCACCCGGGTACGGGACTTCCTGCGCCTGGGCGGGGCGGACCTGCTGCCGATGCTGGTGCGCCACAGCCCCGACTGGATCGGCGAGATCTTCGAAGTGCGCCGCAGCATAGGCGCGTTGATCGCGGAACGGGCCGCGGCCCGCGCCACGGCGGACCAGATCGTCGAACTGCGCCGGCTGCTGGCGGCCGTCGGGGAGGCGGACGGCGGCGACCCGGCACAGCTGGCGGACGCCGAGGTCCACCGGGCACTGGCCCGTGCCACGGGCAACCGCGTGTACGTCCTGCTGACCAACACACTCTTCAACGCGTACATGCCGGTGCGCGCCGCCCTGGTCGGGCCCTTCGAGGACGCCCGCGCCGCTCACGACCGCCTGGCGCCCGTGGTGGAAGCCGTGGCGGCCGGCGACCCGGACGCGGCACGCACCGCCGCCGGCGACTACCTGTCGGCGACGGAGCGCATCATGCTCGAAGGCCTGGCACGGTCCGCAGCACGCGGGGAGGACGCCCGGTGAGCTCACGCGGAACAGCGTTCCGGGAAACCATGCTGGGCCGGGTACGCCTCGTCGGCGAGGAGACCGACCGCCCCGTGCGGCTCGACCTCGTGGCTCGCGCCGACCGGGTGCTGCTGCCCCACCGGACGACGCAGGCTCGGCTGACGGGACGGATCCGGATTGCCGGACGGGCCGACGACACCGGCCTCGTGGGCGAGTTGGAGATCTCACCGCTGGCGCGCCGCAGGATTCGCTACCGGGTCGGCTTCGACCTGGAGGGCCGGCGCCTGCTGCTGGACGGCTGGAAGTCGGTGTCGTTCCGGCGTCCCCTGACCTCCCTGACCGTACTGCCGTACACCCTGTACGAGGACGGTGAACCGGCCGGTGCGGGCACCCTGCGCTTCCCCCTCGCCACAGGCCTGCTGCCCTTCCTCGCCGGCTTCCGGTTCCCCCGGGCCGCCGAACCCGCCACCGGCCGGAATCCGGCGCCGCGCTGGGACGGTACCCCGGGGCGGACGGAGGTCTGGTACACCACCCTGACCGATCCGGCGACGGGCACGGGCGTCTGGCTGCACCACGAGATCGTCGCGCCCAGCGACGGCTCACCCGCCTACGCGCACGGCTGGGCCGCCGTGTTCCCCAAGGGCGGCCCGGTGGAGCACGCCCGCTTCGGCCCCACCCCCTGGGAGCGGCAACCCCACGGATTCAGCGCCGAGGGCATCCGTGCCGTCCCGGGCCGTCTCACCGGCTCGGCCGGCCCGTTCAGCTGGGCGCTCTCGGAGCAGCCGCAGGGACCGCCGCTGTACACCTTTCCCCGCTGGTCCTGGCGACACCCGTGGCTGCCCGCCTCGCACATGCTGCCCGCAGCGCGCGCCCGCTACAGCGGCACCGTCCGCCACGGCACCGGCGAGTTACGGCTCGCGGACGCGCCCGGAGCGAGCGCCCGCGTCTACGGCCACGGCAACGCCCGCCGCTGGGCCTGGCTCCACGCTGACCTGGGCGGCGGTGACATCCTGGAGGCCGTCGCCGCGGTGTCGATGCGGCGAGGACTGGACAGGCTGCCCCCACTGGTGTTCCTGCGCCTGTACCGAAACGGGCGGACCTGGCCGCGGCGGGTGGAGCGGTCCGCCGTGGGCTGGGCGGGCATGGGCCGGTTCCGCGCGGACATCGGCCTGCCGCGGTGGCGGATCGAGGGCCGCGCCGGCCTGCGGCGGATCCGGGTGACGGTGACCCAGCCGCCGGAGCGGACACTCGCACTGGACTACACCGATCCGGACGGTTCCGCCGCGGTGTGCCGCAACAGCGAGAGGGCGGACACGGTGGTACACCTGGAGCGCTGGCGGGGCGGGTGGCGGCCGGAGGCCGTATGGCGGCTGTCGGGTACCGCCCATGCGGAGGTCGGCGAGCGATGAGGTCTCCGCTGCCCTCCTCCCCGGACTCCCCAACGTCCCTTGCCCTCAACGGACTTGTCGCCGCCCTCCTCGCCGACGACGGCACGACCGCGTGGACCGGGGCCGTACCCCGGCGCGTCGCGGCACTGCTCGACGCCATGCCCGCCCCGGCACGGCTCGCGGTACGCGGCGCGACCGCGGCCATCGATGCCTACGCCGTCGCCCGCACCGGCAGGCGACTGTCCGCGCTCGATGCGGCAGGGCGGCAGCACGTCATGGCGTCGCTCGCCTCACGCCGGGCACTGCTGCCGCTGCTGGACGCGGTCAAGGTGCCGGTGATGCTGGCCGCCGGCACCGAGCGGACACTGCACCACGACGCGGCGCCCCCGGTGTCCGCCCCCGATGATCCACCGCTCGACTGCACGCCCTCCGGCCACTGGCCCACGCGGTCCACCGCCGACGCGGTCGTCGTCGGATCAGGCGCCGGCGGGGCGATGGCCGCGCGGACGCTCGCGGCGGCCGGTATGAGCGTCGTCGTGGTCGAGGAGGGGGACCACCACACCACCGCGTCGTTCGCCCGACGGGCTCCGCTGGACCGCTTCGTCGACCTGTACCGGGACGGCGGCGCGACGATCGCCGTCGGCAGCCCTCCGCTGGTCCTGCCGGTGGGCCGCGCGGTCGGCGGTACGACCGTCGTCAACTCCGGTACGTGCTACCGCACGCCCGACCATGTCGTCGCCCGCTGGCTGAGCCGGCACGGATTCGCGGCCGTCGAGGGCTTCGACCGCCACCTCGACGAGGTCGAACGCACCCTGCGGGTGGCACGCCAGCCGCGGGACGTCCTCGGCGACAACGGACTGCTCGCACTCGCCGGGGCCGGACAACTCGGCTGGGCCGCCGCGCCCCTGCGGCGCAACGCCCCGGGCTGCCGGGGTTCGTGCCAGTGCGTCGTGGGCTGCCCCACCGGCGCCAAACAGAGCGTCCAGCTGTCCGTGCTTCCCGAGGCCTGCGCGTCGGGCGCCCGCATCCTGACCGGCGCCCGCGTACGGCGTGTCCTCACCGACCGCGACGGGCCGGGCGGACCACGGGCCGCCGGGGTGCTGGCCCGCCGCCCGGACGGCAGCGAACTGGAGATCCTCAGTCCGTTGGTCGTGGTCGCCGCGGGGGCTCTGCACACGCCGCCGCTGCTGCGCCGCTCCGGCCTGGGCGCGCACCCGCGGCTCGGTCACCGTCTCAGCGTCCACCCCGCCCTCAGCGTCGCGGGCCGCTTCGGCCACCCCGTCGCCGGCGGGAAGGGCGTCCTGCAGAGCGTGGGAGTGGAGCACCTGCGCGGCGAGGGCATCCTCATCGAGGCCACCGCGGCGCCACCCGGCATGAGCTCCTTCGTCCTGCCGGGCGTCGGTCGCGAACTGCGACGCGAACTCGAGGACACGGAGCGACTGGCCACCCTCGGCGCCATGATCGCCGACCGGCCCTCGGGCCGCGTCCTGGGGAGCGACCGTACGCTGCTGCGCTACGACCTGGCGGAGCGCGACGCCGGGCGGCTGCTGCGGGCCCAACGGGCCATGGGGCGCCTGCTGTTCGCGGCGGGCGCGGAGGAGGTGCTCACGGGCGTCCCGCACGCTCCGCGCGCCCGAACCCCGGCCCAGCTGGAGGCACTGCTCGACACGGTGAGCGCGCGCCACCTCCACGTGTCCGCGTTCCACCCCACGGGCACCGCGGCGGCCGGCACCGACCCCGAGCGGTCACCGGCCGACCCGGAGGGACGCCTGCGGGGCGTACACGGCGTACTGATCGCCGACGGCTCCGTACTGCCGAGCTGCCCGGAGGTGAACCCGCAACTGAGCATCATGGCCGCGGCCCTGGCCGTCACCCGGCGTTTCGCCACGCGGTCCTGAGCCGGGGCCCAGGTGGGCCGACTCGGTGTACGCGCGTTCTGGGCCCGGGTCGACGGCCTGCTCACCAGCCTCTGAGCGTGCGGGCCGGTCGGGTCAGGCGCTCGAGCCGCAGCGCCGGGCGATGCCGGCGGCGGTTCGTCCGAGCACTCCCCGGCACCTGGCTACCGTGTCACCGGCCGGACATGACATCGTGGCCCACGGCTGTCCCGTGCCGCGGATCGGTGGTGACCGGATACCCCTACCGCGAGGGGGACGGCAAGACCGTGGGGAGTGGACTCTGGTGACGAGGTGGCAGCAGTCGCACATGCCGGTACGGGGGCAGCGCCGGCAGGTTCCCGGTTCGCGCCGGGCGCAGCGGACGCAGGCGGTGTCCGAACTCCGGGCCCAGGGGCTGTACGGCCCCGAACTCCGGGAGGTCCTCCCCGCGTTCGCGGGCCTCGGCCTGACCGTGCTCGTCCCCGTGTGCCTGCTCGTCTGGCTTCAGAGCACATCGGGCGTCGTCGGGCTTGCGCTCGGCGTCATCCTGCTGGCTTCCAGCGCCGTGGTGGCCCTGCGCGTGCGCCGGGCGGTCGTCCGCCGGCGCGGCGGCCGCTACACCGCGGCGGAGCTCACCCTGCTCGACGAGCGCGGGTTGGCGGAGGCGGCGGCGCGCATCCTGCAGCGTGACGGCTGGCGCGTGGTCGACCTGACCCTGCAGAAAGGGAGGCGGCGTCTGCACGCCCGGGACCGCCAGGGGCGCCAACTGGACGTAGCGTTCCGCTCCGAGACGACGGCCGAGGAAGGCCAGGACTGGCGCGCGACCGTCGTCGAGACGGGCCGCCCGGGCGCCGGCCGCCCGATCCAGGTCGTTGTCCACCGTGGCCGCTTCAGCCGCGCGGACATGCTGTGGGCCTCCCGCCAAGGCGACGTCCACCTCCTGAACGGCCGCGGACTGCGGCGCTGGGCGACCGGCACTTCCCTCGACGAGCTGGGGCTACCACGCTGACGCTGCCGCGTGGCGGTCCGCCTCGCCGTTGGTGCGGTTCCTCCCCCTCTCGGCCGAGGGCCGGAATCAGGACACCTGCGCGTCGAACACGGCGTTGTGGCGAAGCAGTAAGGGCGGCGGGCGCGTAGCCGAGCTCCTGTGTGAAGAGCCGGGTGAGTTCCGCGGTGTGTGCGTGGGCGCAGGGGCCGTACATGTCCCAGATGGCTGCGGTGACCGCTGCTTCGAAGGCCGGATCGCCTGCCGCACCGTCGGTGACCAGCACACCCCCGGCCCACGGGACGAAGTCGCCGTCGTACAGGTGCCGGATGGTGTCGACGGCAGCCAACCGTGGTCAAAGCATTTGTCCCCTGCGCACGCCTCTGCGCGGTGCTGTTACAAGACAGCGACATGACGCCGGTGAACGCCTGCGTTTCCAGTGACGTCACTCCTAGTGCCTACACCAATCAGCATGTAGTGCACATTTCAGCCAAATGCTGTTCAAGTCATGGAAAGGGACAAATCTGTGATGGTCTCGAAGCGGCGTTCCCTGCGTATAGCCGTCGTCGGTGCCCTCGGCGCGGCCTCCCTCGCTCTCGCCGGCACCGCGATGGCCGCCACCCCGGCCACGCACACCGTGTCTCCCGTCGCCGTCGCGCACAAGGCCCAGGCGCCCAAGGCCGGCATCACTGCCACGCCGTCGGTGTCCTCCGTCCGCGCCTGGCAGCTGTTCCGGGTCACGGGCAGGACGACCGGCCTCAAGGCGGGCAGCACGGTGACCCTGCAGCAGAAGCAGCACGGCAAGTGGGTCAGCCTCCCCGCATCCGCCCCCGTCGCGCGCAACGGCTCCTACTCGCTGGGCGTCAAGCTCGGTCTGAAGGGCGAGAACGACCTGCGCATCGTCAGCGGCAACACGGCCTCACCGGTCTTCAACGTGACGGTCCGCTGAGCCGCACCGGCACCGCGACTCCGGCACGCCGCCATCGGCGCGGGCGGTTCTGCCCGCGCCGGTGGCGGGCAGAACCGTTCGAGCGCGAGCGTCAGGTCGAGCTTCTGTACACCTCCGCCGGACCCCCACAGCGGCTTTGTCGAGCGCCGCCTCACCTCTTGCGCGCCGGACCGTAGTACCCCGGTACCACGTGCGCGGCACTGTTCAGCCCCCGGTACCACCGGATCCGGGAGTTCACGGACTTAGCGTGGCGGAGGAGGCGTCAGGTGTGCCGGACGCCGCAGTCCGAGAGAGAGAACACGAATGATCGACGCACAGCAGCTCACCAAGAGGTACGGGGAGAAGACAGCCGTCGACGGTCTCGACTTCGCCGTGCGGCCGGGCACGGTGACCGGCTTCCTCGGGCCCAACGGGGCGGGCAAGTCCACGACGATGCGCATGATCGTCGGGCTCGACACGCCGACGAGCGGCTCCGTCACGGTGAACGGCCACCGCTATGCCCGCCACCGGGCACCGCTCCAGGAAGTCGGGGCGCTCCTGGAGGCGAAGTCGATACACCCGGGCCGCTCCGCCTACCAGCACCTCCGTGCGCTCGCGCTGACCCACGGCATTCCACGCCGCCGAGTCGACGAGGTCGTCGAGCTCGCCGGTCTCGCAAGCGTCGCGAAGAAGCGGGCCGGGGCCTTCTCCCTCGGCATGGGACAGCGCCTGGGCATAGCTGCCGCCCTGCTGGGCGATCCGCAGACGGTGATGCTGGACGAGCCCGTGAACGGACTGGACCCCGAGGGCGTGCTCTGGATCCGCAATCTGCTGACGTCGCTCGCGGCCGAGGGGCGGACGGTGTTCGTCTCGTCGCACCTGATGAGCGAGGTGGCCTTGGTCGCGGATCACCTGATCGTCGTCGGGCGCGGCCGGCTGCTGGCCGACACGACGGTGCACGACCTGGTCCGCGAGGCGGGCGGCGACGTCGTGAAGGTCGCCACGGACGACCCCGCGCGGCTGCGGGACGTGCTGGCCGGGCCGGGCGTGGAGATCACCGGCCGCGTCGGCTCCGAGGAACTGCAGGTGACCGGGGTGCCCGCCCGCGAGATCGGGCTGAAGGCGGCCGAGCACGGGATCCCCCTGTTCGAGCTGACCACGAAGGCGGTGTCGCTGGAGGAGGCATTCATGGAACTGACCAAAGACGCGGTGGAGTACCACGGCTCCACGACCGGCACCAACACCTCCGGGAGCGCGGCATGAGCACCCTCACGGCGACACCCGAGACCCCTGAGACCGCCCGGAGCGCTCCGGTCCGCCCCGTCTACCGGGTGACCGGACGGCGTGTGCTGTCCTCCGAGTGGGCCAAGCTCTGGTCCCTGCGCTCCACCTGGATCACCCTCGCTCTGGGCCTGCTGTTCCTCGTCGCCTTCGGCGTCATCGCCGCGAGCCACTACAAGTCCAATCTCGACTCCGGCCGGCGCCTGGACCGCGACTTCGCCTCCGCGACGGCCGTGAGCCTGTCCCTCTTCGGCACGAACTTCGCCCAGCTGGCCCTCGGTGTGCTCGGCGTGCTGGTCACGGCGGGCGAGTACTCCACCGGCATGATCCGCTCGACGCTGGCCGCGGTGCCGCGCCGGCTGCCCGTGCTGTGGTCCAAGGCGGTGGTGTACGGGCTGGTCGCGCTGGTGATCGCCACCGTCGGCGCGTTCGTCGCCTTCCTCGTCGGCAGCCAGATCGTCTCCAGCACGCCCGCGGCCATGGGACTCGGCCACGCCGGGGTCGTACGCAGCCTGTTGGGTGCCGGACTCTACCTCGGCCTGGTCGGTGTGATCGGCACCGCCCTGGGCGCGCTGCTGCGGTCCGTGGCGGGTGGCATCTCGGTCCTGGTGGCGGCCCTGATGCTGGTCCCCGGACTGATCTCCCTGCTGCCCACCTCGTGGCAGGGCGACATAGCCCCCTATCTGCCGAGCCATGCGGGCGAGTCGATCTTCGCGCTGACCCACGACTCCACCACCCTGTCGCCCGCCGCCGGGCTCCTGGTCTTCCTCGGCTGGACGGCACTCGCGTTGGCGGGGGCGGCGTACCGGCTGCTGCGCAGCGACGCCTGAGCCCCTGCGCCCGCATCATGGGCTGGACCCGCATCATGGGCTGGTGAATTCCGTGACCATCGATGACCTCGGCGGGATGGGGCCGCTGGTCGCCCGGATCGGCCGGGCCGGCCAGCGGCTCCGGCTCGCCGACCGGGCCCATCCGTGGGTGCTGGACACCGCGGTGGTGGTCCTGGTCTTCCTGCTGTTCTGCCTGCCGGACCTGCTGCACGCGGTCGGCGCGGTCGGCGGGGACGGCGACGGCCCGCGCCGCTTTCGCCTGGCGTTCACCCGGCTGCCCACGGCCGGCATGCTGGCCCTGCAGGCCGGGCTGGTGCTGCCGTTGCTGTGGCGACGGCGGGCGCCCGCGGTGGCCTTCGGCGCCGTCACGGCCGTGTTCGTGCTCCAGTGGGCCTTCGGTGCCGCACTCCGTGCGGACGTCGCCCTCTTCGTCGCCCTGTACAGCCTGGCCCTGCACGGGCGGCTGCGGCAGCTGCCCTGGGCCTGCGCGGCCATGGCGGCTGCGCTGGGCCTGGTCGCGGCGCGGGTCGCGGCGGCGGTGCCGGTCTGGGACGCGCTCTTCTTCCTGCTCAGCACGGCCACCGCGGCCCTCGCGCTCGGCCTGATGATCCGTATCCGGCGGGCCCAGCTGGCCGGGCTGCGGGACCGTGCGGCGCGGCTGGAGATCGAACGCGACCAGCGGGGCAGGCTCGCCGTCGCGGCAGAAAGGGCGCGGGTGGCCCGCGAGATGCACGACATCGTCGGCCACAACCTGTCCGTCATCATCACGCTCGCCGACGCGGGCGCCTACGCCACGGCCGTCGCCCCGGACCGGGGAGCGGAAGCCCTGCACCTCATCGGCGGCACCGGCCGTCAGGCCCTGAGCGAACTGCGCCGGGTGCTCGGCGTGCTGCGCGAGGCGGACGGTCCGCGGGGCGAGCCGGAACTGAGCCCGCAGCCCGGGCTCGCGGACATCGACGCGCTGTGCGAGGGGGTGCGCGCCGCCGGCCTGGAGGTCGTCTACCGTACCGCCGGTGACGTCGAAGCCCTCGACAGCGGGGTGCAGCTCACGGTCTACCGCATCGTGCAGGAGGCCCTGACGAACACCCTGAAGCACGCCGGCGCGGGCGCCCGTGCGAACCTGGCGGTCGTCGTGGAGGACACGCGGCTGACCATCACCGTCCAGGACTCCGGCCCACTCGCCCCGGCCGGGGTTCCCGGTACCGCGAACGAGGAAGGACACGGCCTGGTGGGCATGCGAGAACGAGCAGCCCTCTACGGCGGGCACGTCAGCGCGGGTCCCGTCGGCACGGGGTGGACGGTGCGTGCCGAGCTCGACCTCGCTCCCCAGGAGGGTGCCCGATGACCACCGTGCTCGTCGTGGACGACCAGCCGCTCCAGCGGTACGGCTTCCGCATGCTCCTCGACTCCGTGCCCGAGACCGAGGTGATCGGCGAGGCCGCGCACGGAGGCGAAGCGGTACGCAAGGCCGCCGAGCTCCGTCCGGACGTCGTCCTCATGGACGTACGTATGCCGGGCATGGACGGCATCGAGGCCACGCGCCGCATCGTCGCGGCCGGCGACCGCTCCCGCGTCCTGGTGCTGACCACCTTCGACCTCGACGAGTACGTCTACGCGGCCCTGCGCGCCGGAGCCAGCGGCTTCCTCCTCAAGGACGCCCGCCCGGAGGAACTGCTCGCAGGCATCCGCGCCGTCGCCATCGGGGACGCCGTGATCGCCCCCGCACTCACCCGCCGCCTGCTGCACGAGTTCGCCCGACTGGTGCCGTCCCGTGCCGACGGCTCCGCCGAGGACCCGCGGCTGGCCTCCCTCACCTACCGCGAACGCGAGATCCTCGTCGCCATCGGCAAGGGCTGGACCAACGGCGAGATCGCCACGAGTTTCGTCCTGTCGGAGTCCACGGTGAAGACGCATGTCGGCCGTGTCCTGTCCAAGATCGGCGCCCGTGACCGCATCCAGGCGGTGATCTTCGCCTACGACCACGGCCTGGCCCGGCCCCACCCGGGCTGAGCGGGCCGGGTCGGCTCTCGCCCCTCCCGTGCGGCCGGCGCTTCGATCGTCCTTACCCGGGCGGGTGATGCGCGGCGGCAGTCAGGATGTGTTCAGGTGCCGGGTGGCACGGTCGGGCAGCATGACATACGAAACGTCTGAGAGCCCGGTGGTTGCGGAGGCCGGCCAGGCAGCCCCCTCCCGGCACCGGCCGCAGTGGAACAAGGTGCCCGAAGTCACCGTCTACTTCTGGGTCATCAAGGTGCTGTGCACGACGGTCGGCGAGACCGCGGCCGACCTGCTGAATGAGAAGGCCGGTCTGGGGCTGACCGGTGTGTCCGTGCTGATGAGTGGCCTGCTGGCCGTCGTCCTGGTGGTCCAGTTCCGCACCCGTGCCTACCGCGCGGGCGTGTACTGGCTCGCCGTGGCGCTGATCAGCGTCGTCGGCACCCTGATCAGCGACAACCTGACCGACAACATGGGTGTGCCGCTGGAGACCAGTACGACGGTCTTCGCGATCGTCCTCGCCGTCGTGTTCGTGGTCTGGTACCGGCGCGAGCGGACCCTGTCCATCCACCACATCGACACCACCAGCCGCGAGTCCTTCTACTGGCTGGCGGTACTGTTCACGTTCGCCCTGGGCACCGCCGCCGGCGACCTGCTCTCCGAGCGCATGGACCTCGGTTACTGGCTGTCCGCCGTCCTGTTCGCCGCAGCCATCGCCGCGGTGGCCATCGCGCACTTCGCACTGGGCCTGGACGCTGTCTGGAGCTTCTGGATCGCCTACATCCTCACCCGCCCCCTCGGCGCCTCCATCGGTGACTACCTCTCCCAGCCCACCGGTGACGGCGGCGTCGGCCTGGGCACCGTCGTGACCAGCGCCCTGTTCCTGGCGGTCATCCTCGGGCTGGTCGGCTACCTGTCCGCGACCCGCAGGGACGTCTCCGAACCGGTCATGCAGCAGGCAGACTGACCGTGAACCTGGTCCCGGGGGTGTGCTCGGAGTCGTAGGACACCTCACCTCCGACGGCGCGGGCCAGCCGGCGCGCGAGCGGCAGCCCGAGGCCGGCGCCGTCGTGTCCGTCGCCGGGGTCGGCCCGCCTGCCGGGCTGGAACAGCTCGCCGACGAACGCCTCCGGCACGCCCGGGCCGTCGTCGACCACGTCGATCCGCACGGCACCGGGTACGCGCCGCGCGGCGACGGTCACGCCGGAGCGGGCGTAGCGCACCGCGTTGGCCAGCAACGGACTGACGATCCGTTCGAGGAGAGCGGAGGCGACCCCCGTCCGAAGATCCTGGGCTGCGGGCGCGACGGTGGCCTTCACGTCATCCGGTGTGTCGAGGCCCTGGACCATGCGGTCCAGGACGGGGACGACGTCGGTCGTTCCGGGCGCCATGGGCGGGTGCAGCGCGTTGTCGCGCGCGTCGCTCAGGAGCGTGTCGCAGATCGTGCGCATCGACTGCGCGGCCTCGCCGATCACTTCGTGGCTGGCGCGGGTCTCGGCTTCCGAGCGGTGGCGGGCCCGCCACCAGTCGAGTTCGATGACGATCCGGGTGAGCGGGGTCCGCAGTTCGTGGGACAGTTCGCCGGTCAGTTGCTGTTCGTGGCGCAGCACGGTGCGGATCCGGTCCAGGAACGCGTCCAGGGAGGCGCCCAGACGGGCCAGTTCGGCCGGGTGCTCGTCGGCGCCGAAACGGTCGTCGGAGCCGACGGCACTCCACTGGGTGGCCTGGTCGGTCATCGTCCGCACCGGGCGCAGTGCCCGGCCGACGGCGAGACGCGTGAGCACGTAGGTGCAGGCGAGCATGATCGCGTCCAGGACCAGGGATCCCAGCAGCAGGGTGTTGGCCGAACTGCGGTAGGGACCGAGGTCCAAGGCCGTGACGACCGTTGCGTCGGCATGACGGCCGGTCAGCGGCCGGGAGCACAGGCGGACGGGCTGGTGGTCGGGGGCGTGGACGGTCGTGCACCCCGGCGCGCGCCGGGCGGCCAGCCGGTCGACGGTCCGGGCGAGCGGACTGCCGGCCGTCGTCGACGGTGGCCTCTCGAGCAGTCGTGTGCCGGCATAGATCCAGGCGTTCGCGTCGAGGAGACCGTCGTTCGAGGTCTCCAGGACGCGCACCCGGCGGCCGCTGGTGTCGACGGTCGTGGCCACGGCGGCGGCCCGGTTGCGCAGTTCGTCGTCCGCCTGATGCTGCAGATGCCGGTCCGTCACGACGTTGAACACCACGGTCAGGACGGTCATCAGCAGGGCGGCGGTGGTCAGCGCCACGAGCGAGAGCCGGCCGCGCAGGGTACGGGGCGCCAGGCGGCGCAGGACACGGTCGAGGGTCATGACAGGTGGTGTCCGATCCCGCGTGCCGTACCGATCGCCAGCGTGCTGCCCGCCTCGCGCAGCTTGCGCCGCAGCCGCGTCAGGTACTGGTCCAGGGTGTTGTCGCTGACCTGCGCACCTTCGGGCCAGGCCGCCCTGATCAGCTCCCGACGGCTGACGGTGGATCCTGCCGCGGCGACGAGCGGCGCGAGCAGCCGGAACTCGGTCGGGGTCAGCGCGACACGGACGCCGTGCACGGTGGCGCAGTGCCCGACCGCGTCCAGGACGAGGTCCCCGGCCGTGGCCGTCGAAGTCGGCGCCGCTCGTCTGACGGCGGCTCTCAGCCGTGCGGCGAGCTCGGCGAGGTGGAAGGGCTTGGGCAGGTAGTCGTCACCGCCGGCGGAGAAGCCGGACAGCCGGTCGGTGAGCCCGTGCCGGGCGGTCAGGAAGATCACGGGAGCGGGGAAGCCGTTGGCGCGCAGTGCCTGGCACACGTCCCGTCCGTCCGCGTCGGGCAGCCCGATGTCCAGGACGGCCGCCGCGATGTCGGCGGTGGCCAGCCGCAGGGCGGTCGAGCCGTCGGGGGCGAGGACGGGGTCGAACCCCTCCTCGGTCAGGCCACGACGCAGCACGTCGCGCAGAGCGTGATCGTCCTCGACGACCAGGACTTTGTGACGCATGATCTTCCAGTGACTCCTAGGCCACGCGGCGGGTCGTGCCGGCGACGGGCGAGTGGGTTACGGGGCGACGAGCAGGGGACGCAGTCGCCCGGACGTGATCCACCGGGCCAGCGTTTCCGACTGTCTGCGCACCACGGCCATCAGCGCCAGCCCGGCGAGCGCGCCGACGGCGATCCCGGCGACGATGTCGTGCGGATAGTGTGCGCCGACCCAGACGCGGGAGACGGCCATCGCCAGTGCGGCCGCGATCCCGAGGGCACCCAGCCGACGTGACACGAACAACAGCGCCATCGCGGCGGCGGCCGCGATCGCCGCGTGGTTGCTGGGGAAGGACCAGTCGCCGGGTGCCGGGCACGCCTCCAGCACCTTCATGTGCAGGCTCTGGCACGGGCGGTCCTCGCGCACCACCAGCTTCAGCACGGAGTCGGCGCCGTACGCGGCGATGACGACCACCGGTACCGCCAGCGCCCCCACCGCGGCCGTGGGCCCCCTCCGCCGGGCGCGCCACCAGCCGACGGCCGCGAGGACAGCGAAGAGCGCGAGTCCGTACGTCGACCAGAACAACACCAGGTCGTCCAGCCAGCCCGGCGCGTGCCGGGCCAGGCGCACCACGTCCAGGTAACCGGATCCGTCGATCGAGGACCCGTCGAAGGCCAAGGTCATCCGCGTTCCTCCCGTGCCCTGTCGGTCCGGCGGGAGCGAAGGACCTCGGTCAGCAGGGGGAGCAGCGACACGAGGACGATCAACCCGACCAGCGGCAGCAGGTAGCGGTCGACGTTCGGGATCGAGGAACCGAGTGCGTAGCCCGCGAGAGTCAGGCCGAGACTCCACACCAGCCCGCCGGTCACCTGCCACACCGTGAACGTGCGGACCGGTACGCCGAGCGCGCCCGCCATCGGATTGAGCACCGTCCGCACCACCGGCACGAAGCGGGCCAGGACGACGGCCTTCGCGTATCCGTACCGCTCCAGCAGTTCCCCGGCGCGCCGCGCCCCCTCATGCAGCCGCGTCGAGCGGCTGCGGGCCAGCAGCGCCCCGCCCGCCTTCCGGCCGAGCGCATATCCGCACTGCGCACCGGCCAGCGCTCCGCAGGCCGCCGCGACCAGCAACGGCCCCAGCGAGAGGTGCACGGTCTGGTCGGCCGGCCCCGTGCACAGCAGACCCGCCGTGAACAGCAGTGAGTCCCCGGGGAGGAAGAACCCCACCAGCAGCCCCGTCTCGGCGAACATCACCACGCCCACGCCCAGGACACCGAAGGCGGCCAGCAACGACCGGGCGTCCCATACGTTGACGGCCAGCTGCGAGGCGAGGTGCAGCGGTGTGGTCATAGGCCCCGGGCCTTCCTAGGAGTGACTACAAGCGCGTAGACGATCCATGAACTGTAGACGAATGACGAGCCAGGTGCGTTCCGCGGGCGGTCAGCGCTCCGGCCGGGCGTGGATCGCCCAGCACACGACCGGCGCCGACGACGTCGCTGCTGAAGGGGTTCTCCGGCCGCGAGGCGGCGCTGATCCGATCCGTCTCCGAAGAGGCGTCGGCGCGCACCCGGGGCCTCAACGACGTCTTGGCGTGAGGTTTCCCACGCCCGCAGGGACCCGGACCCGGACGGTCTGCACGGGCCGGAGACTCACGACGGTGTGCAGACCGCCGCCGGGCCCGCGTTCAGCGAGACAGGCCTGCTGGGCGTGGAGAGGTGCTGCAGCCGGTTGGCCGTGCGAGTGAACGAGGCAGTCACCCGGCGTTGTTCGGGCGGCCCGCGATCGATGGCCGGAGGGTCGGTCAGGCGGCCGTCGGCGAGTTGCGCGGTGGCCCGTTCCAGGGCCCGCAGGGGACGGGTGATCCGGCGGGTGAGCGCGGATCCGATCAGCGTGACCGTCGCCAGTACGCACAGGCCTGCGACGGCGAGTGCGACCCAGGTGGCACGGACCTGCCCGGTGAGTGGCGCGAGCGGATAGAGGGTCCGTACGACGCAGGGGACGGTGTCGCTGGACCTGCCTGCGCACGGGCGCGAACAGGACCGCATCGCCTGGGGATGATGTGGGCGCTGGTCAACGCCTGCTGGTACCTGCTCTTCACCTGGGCCGTCGGCAGGGGCCGCGCGCTGGTGTCCAGGCCGACGGTGCGCCGGCCGCTGAGCATCGTCACCGGTGTTGTGCTCCTCATAGCCGGCGCGGCGGTGACGAGCGGCGTCTGACAGAGGCGGCCTGCCGGGGGTCACGAGCGCATCGCCTGCAGGGTGCGGTGGGCGGTGGTACGGAGGTGGGTGAGGACGTCCGGGTCGGCGTCGAGGGTGTAGTCGGTGTCGAGGCCGGCCAGCGTCTGGGCGATGCGCGGCAGGTGGTCGTCGGACGCGTTGACGCGGCAGGTCTGGTCGTCGATGGGCTCCAGCCGGGTGGCCAGGCCGCGGGTGCGGGCGCGGACCTGGTCGGCGGGGGCGTGGACGGTGGCGATGGCGCGGTAGCGGGTGGGGGCGGCGGAGAGCCGGGCGGCGACGAAGGCGGCGGGGTCGTCGCCGGGCACGTGACGGGGCGGGACACGCCGGCCGGTGGGCAGGACGTCGCTGATGCGGTCCAGGCGGAAGAGGCGCCAGTCCTCTTTGCCGGTGTCGTACGCCAGCAGGTACCACAGGCCGCCGGAGCCGACCAGGTGGCAGGGTTCGGCCCGGCGAGGGGTGCCGGTGCCGTGGCGGGTGGTGTAGTCGAAGGTGACGATCTCGTGGTCCCGGCAGGCGACGGCGAGCGTGGCCAGCAACGCCGGGTCGACGCGCGGCCCCCGCTCCTCCCACGCGATGCCGGCCAGGGAGGTCTGGAGGGCCGCGACCCGCCCGCGCAGCCGCTGGGGGAGGACCTGCTCGAGCTTGGCCAGGGCCCGCAGAGCGCTCTCCTCGATCCCGGCCAGACCGCCGGCGGCGGTCCGCAGGGCGACGGCGATGGCGACGGCTTCCTCGTCGTCGAGGAGGAGGGGCGGCAGGTCGCTGCCCGAGGTGAGGCGGTAGCCGCCGGCGTGTCCGCGGGCGCTGTCGACGGGGTAGCCCAGTTCGCGCAGCCGGTCGATGTCGCGGCGGACGGTGCGGACGGTCACCTGGAGGCGCTCGGCGAGGTCGGCGCCGGACCACTCCCGGCGGGTTTGCAGCAGGGACAGCAGCCGCAGCATCCGGGCGGTCATGTCGCTCGTCATGACCTCCATGATGCCGCGGTCAAAGGACACGCTCTGTCCTGAAAGGGCTCTACGGTGGACTCAGTCCGCACGGAGCAAATCGGGAGGTTTCCCCCATGAAGATCGCTGTTCTCGGTACGGGTGGCGGTGCCCGCTGCCACATCGCCAAGCTGCTCGAACTCGGCCACGACGTGGTGGTCGGCACCCGCGACCCGGAGGCCACGCTGGCCCGCACCGAGCCCGACATGATGGGCACCCCGCCCTTCCGGCGGTTCCTCGCCGAGCACCCGCGCATCGAACTGCAGACCTTCGGAGACGCGGCGGCCGACTCGGACGGCCTCGTCATCAGCGGCATCGACGGCCACAACGCCGTCCGTGCGCTGTCCGCCATCGCCGACCAGCTCGCCGGCAAGGCTCTGATCGACTACGCCGTGCCGTTCGTCTACCAGCACGAACCGGAACACCCCTGGCCGACCCCGTGGGGGATCATGCCGAAGCTGGAGCCGGTGGACACCGACAGCCTCGGTGAGCAGATCCAGCGCGCCCTGCCCCGGACGAAGGTCGTGAAGTCCTTCGTCACCCAGGAGCAGAGCACCGTCGTCGACCCGGCGAGCGTCGGCGGCGGGGAGCACACCATGTTCGTCGCCGGTGAGGACGCCGACGCCAAGCAGCAGGCCGTCGATCTCCTCACGTCCTACGGCTGGACCGACATCCTCGATCTCGGCCCCCTCGTCGCCGCGCGCGGCATGGAGATGTACGCGCACATGCACTCCGCCGTCGGCTTCGGCCTGGGCCAGCAGTTCGGCGGCCACTTCGGCATCAAGGTCGTCCGCTGACCTCCAGCAGCGCGAGCTGCCCTCCACATCCTCCCGGATCCCTCCCGCCGGCCCCCCTTCTGCGTCCACCCGACCCACCGACCCCGGCCCTGATGGAATGACTTCCCTGCCTCGTATCACCGCCGCGCAGCGCCGCGCCCGCCTCGTCCTCCGCCACCTCCTGGCACCTTGCGCACGCAAGGACACGGCGGAGGGAGTCGCCGAGTCGCTGGTAGGTCTGCACGCCACCGACCCCGCCACCGTCTACCTCGCCGCCGCGGCCCGCATGCGTGCCCCGACCGCGGCCGCCGTCGACCACTCCCTCTATCACGCCCCCGACGGCGTTCCGGGACTGGAGCGCATCCGCTGTATGCGCCGCACCATGTTCGTCGTCCCCGCCCACCTGGCCCCGGCGATCCGGTCCGCCACCACCGCCGACGACGCCCACCGGCACCGTGCCCACGCCACAGCCCGGTTGCGCGAGGGCCTCGGCTGGGAGGAGCACCGTTGCGCCGCCGTGGAGCAGGCTGTCCTGGAGGCCCTGGCCGTGCGCGGTGGGGCAACGGCCGTCGAACTGGCCCGCGACATAACGGACTTGCGTGAGCAGTTCGTCACCTTCCCCGGCAAGCCGTACGAGTCCCGGCAGCGCGCCGGTGCACCCATCCTGGGTCTGCTGGCGGCGGAGGGGCACATCCGCCGGACCCGGCCGGCCGGCTCCTGGACCTCCGCCCAGTTCCGCTGGGTCCCCGCCCGCCCCCTGCCGCGTGTCCCCGCAGCGGAGGCGAAGGGAACGCTTGCCCGCCACTACGTCGCCGCGTTCGGCCCGGTCACGGTCGAGGACCTGAGGTGGTGGACGGGCTGGACCGTGGCCGACACCCGCAAAGCCCTCGCCGCCACCGGCGCTCAAGCCGTCGAACTCGACGAAGGCACCGGCTACCTCCTGCCCGAAGACCTTGAACGCCTCGAAGCCGTGAAAGCCGCAGAGGATCCTGAGCCCGCGGCAGCCCTGCTGCCCGGCCTGGACCCCACCCCCATGGGCTGGCGCCACCGCCACTGGTATCTCGACCCCGACCACACCAAGGCCCTCTTCGACCGCAACGGCAACATCGGCCCGACCATCTGGTGGAACGGCCGCATCGTCGGCAGCTGGGCCCAGCACGCGGACGGACACATCAACCACCACCTCCTGGCCGATCCCGGCGGCGAGGCCCGCACCGCCATCGAAGCCGAAATCCACCGCACCCTCACCTTCCTCGACGGCACCCGCGTCACCCCCTGCTACCGGACCCCCCTCGAACGCCGCCTCGCCGGCGCCGGCCGGTAGGCCCGAGAGGCCAGAGGCACGAAGAACCCGCGTCCCTCACATGTCCGCTTGCAGCGACGCGAGGTTGTCGGCCAGGTTCGGTGAGGCCGAGTGAACCCTGGGTGAGCGCGTTCATGTGCCAGGTCTTCAGGTCGAAACCGGTGCCGAGGCGGCGGCGGGAGGCCTCACGGCCCTCCAGCCACGCGCGCTCTCCCAGCTTGTAGCCGATGGCCTGGCCGGGCCGGCCGAGGTATCGGTCGATCTCGCTGGTACGCCGGGCGGTGTCGCTGCCGTGGTGTGCGGCCACGAACGCCGTGGCGAGGTCAGGTGTCCAGCGTTCGCCGGGGTGGAAGCCGGAGTCGTCGGGGATCACCAGTTCCAGGTGCATGCCGATGTCGATGATCACGCGGATGATACGGAGCATCTGCTTGTCGAGATAGCCGAGGCGGCGGGCGGGGTCGGTGAGGAAGCCCAGTTCGTCCATCAGACGCTCGGCGTACAGGGCCCAGCCTTCCTTGTTGGCGCTGACCGCGCCCAGGGTGATCTGGTAGGGGCTGAGGCGGTCTGCGGCGGCGGTCCATCGGGCGGTCTGCAAGTGGTGCCCGGGCACGCCCTCGTGGTACCAGGTGCTGACGATCTGCCAGGTGGGGAAGGTCTGTTGGCCCAAAGTGGGCAGGTACGTACGGCCGGGGCGGCTGAAGTCCAGGCTGGGACCGTTGTAGTACGGAGCGCCGGCACTGCCGGCGGGAGCGATCCTCGTCTCCACCCGGCGCAGGGGACCGGAGATGTCGAAGTGGGTGCCGTCGAGGGCGTCGATCGCCTCGTCCGTGATCTCCTGGAGCCAGGCGCGGATGTTCTCCTCGCCCACGATGGCGTGGCCGTGCCGGTTCAGGTGGTCCATGGTCTCCCGGGCACCCGCGCCCGGAAGGACCCGGCCGGCCTCGGCCTGCATCTCGGCGACCGTCCGGTGGAACTCCCCCCAGGCCCAGGCGTACGCCTCCGCGGGGTTCACCTCGGCGCCGTTGGCCCAGCGGGCCGAGCGCAGGTAGCGCTCACCGCCGACGGCGTCCGGGGGTCCGTCCGCGGCGGGCAGGTAGGTCTCGCGCAGCCAGTCGCGGAAGCCGGCCACCGCGGCCGTCGCCCGGTCTGCGGCGGCGTCCAGTTCGGGCCCGAGCCGGTCCGGCCCACCGGCCACGAACGTGGTGAACCAGCTCGCGCCGCCGACGTCCTGGCCGGTCCACGCGGCGAGCTGCCCGATGACGGCCCGGGCCTGGCGGGGCGCGCAGAGCAGCCCGCGGGCGATGCCCTCGGTGAGGGTCGACCGGTAGCCGTCCAGCGCGCCGGGCAGGTTCTGCAGCCGCCCGGCCACCGTCGCCCAGTCCTCCTCGGTGCCGGTGGGCATCAGCGTGAAGATGCTGCGGACCTTGTGCAGCGGTGAGTTGCCGTTGCTGAGCTGGCGGAAGTGGTCACCCGCCTCGTGCAGGGCGAGCTCCGCGGTCAGCCGTTCCCGCAGCAGCCGGGCGCAGTTCCGCTCGACGTCCTCGAACACCACGCCGTCCTCTTCCGCGTTCCGCTCGGTGGCGTCGAGCGCGGCGAGCGTTCGCCGGGCCGGTTCGGCGAGCGCCTCGAAGCCTTGCGGAGACAGATCCGGCTGCCGGTCGTCCTCGGGACGCAGGCCGAGCCGGGCCGAGGTCATGGGGTCGAGGGCGGCGACCTGCACGACGTGGTCGTCGGCGATCCGGCGCGGCGTGCTCGACTCCTCGGGCATGTCGCTCATGCTGACGTGCCGTCGCCGACGGTGTCAGCCGCGTGCCGTCGGCTTTCGGCCGCTTGGCCACACATGCCTGAGCAACCGGTTTAGGCAGTTGAGCGCCGGTCCGTCAGGGGCAAGGATGATCCCATGAGTCACGGCTTACGTCGCATCTGTGGACTGGCGGTCATGGTCGCGGGCATCACCTTGGGTACGTGGGTGGTCTTCGGGTCCCCGCACGACTGGCACGGTGCCAAGGCACTCGGGCGTATCGCACTCGGCTTGGGATCCGTGGCGCTGGTCGGCAGTTCACCACAGCTGATCTTCACTGGTCGCGGTCAGGACGGTCCCAGCGGCCGCAACGACGGCACGTGAAGCCGGCGGTGTCCCGCTCATGCCGTGGCGGGCGGGATGTTCTGGTTGGCGTGGAAGAAGTTGTCGGGGTCGTAGGTGTGCTTGATCGCGGCCAGTCGGTCGTAGTGGTCTCGGTACGTGCCCCGGACGCGGTCGGTGCTCTCCTGTTCGCCCAGGAAGTTGATGTAGGCGCCGCCCATGGAATGGGGGTGCAGTTCGGTCCAGTAGTCGACGCACCACTGCCGGATCAGACCGGCGTTGGCGGGCGCGGGGTCGATGCCGGCGATGACCCCCGACCATACGGCGTGCCGGTAGGCCCAGGCCGTTTCGTCAGCGCCGGTACGGCGGGTCGCCCCGTCGACCGGGTACAGGTGCATCGTGGACAGGCCGGTGG
Source organism: Streptomyces sp. NPDC037288 (assembly GCF_055603265.1). Lineage (NCBI taxonomy): Bacteria > Bacillati > Actinomycetota > Actinomycetes > Kitasatosporales > Streptomycetaceae > Streptomyces > Streptomyces sp. NPDC037288. Next base: position 46,498 of record NZ_JBVJVY010000021.1, on the reverse strand, counting down.
GGAGATTCCGCCCGTACTTCTCGTGCACCGCGATCGCGTCGTCGGAGATGGCGTCGAAGAAGTCGCCGCGCCAGTACCACTGCAGTCCCTTCGGGAGCAGTCCGTCGAACATCGTCTGCAGGGCGGGGTAGGGCATGGGCGTGGTGAAGTGGAAGGCGGGTGGCCCCGGCGCGTTCACCACGGTCAGCACCTTCTCCAGGCGGTCCCCTGCCAGGTCACCGGTGTAGCACCAGACGATCCCGCACATCTTCTGCCCGTGGATCGGCTCGGGGAAGGGCGGCGCGGGCGGAATGGTCAGCAGGGCGAAGAAGCCGTTGAGGTCCTCGGGTGCGGCGGGTATGAACTCCCGGTACCACTGGAGCACTTCGTGGGTGCGGTCCACGGGCCAGACGGTCACCGCGACACCGACGGCGTCCACAGGGTGCAGCCGGAACGTGAACGAGGTGACCACGCCGAAGTTGCCGCCGCCGCCCCGCAGCGCCCAGAACAGGTCCGGGTGGTCGTTCTCGGACGCGGTGACGAACGTGCCGTCGGCGAGGACGACGTCGGCGGCCAGCAGGTTGTCGACGGTCAGGCCGTACCTGCGGGTCAGGTACCCGTGCCCGCCGCCGAGGGTGAGTCCGCCGACCCCGGTGGTCGACACGAACCCGGCCGGCGTGGCGAGACCGAAGGTGTGCGCCGCGTGATCGAGGTCGCCCTGCTCGCTTCCGCCGCCCACCCGCGCGGTCCCTGCCTCCGGGTCGACGTCCACCCAGCGCATCGGCGACAGGTCGAGCGTCAGCGCGCCGTCGACCAGGCACAGCCCCGGACCGCTGTGGCCCCCACCGCGCACCGCCAGCTCCATCCCGGTGTCCCGGGCGAAGGAGAGCACGGTCCGTACGTCCGCCACGTCGACGCACCCGGCGATCGCGGCCGGCCGCCGGTCGATCATGGCGTTGTAGATGCTGCGGGCCTCGTCGTAGCCGGGGTCGCCCGGAGCGCGGACGGGTCCCCGCAGGGCCTCTCGCAGACTGTCAAGAGCTGGTTCGTTGATACGGCCCATAGTTGAACACCCCTGCTCACGCGCATGACGCGCGGACGGACGCGAGCGCGACGTCCGGGCGGCCTGCGGGGGCGTAGACGCGGATCCGTACGCGCCTGTGAAAGGACCGGCAGGATGGGGCACCCTGTCATCGGCAGCGTGCGGCACCCCGCCGTGCCGTCATTGTCCGTCCGGCCGCCGCCTGTCGCACCTCGTAACTCTTGTCCTGCACGACGGCCTTCCTCAGCATCGGCGGGCCAGGCTGGGCACGGCGGGGCTCGGGCGCGTCGGGTTCACGACCGTCGAGGTGAACCGGTCGACGTCCACTACGTCGTGACGGGCGTGTCGGTGGTGTACTCGTCCGCGCGTTCGCCGGTGACCAGGAAGACCATGCGGCGGGCGACCGACACGGCATGGTCGGCGAAGCGTTCGTAGTAGCGGCCGACCAGCGTGACGTCGACGGCGGTTTCCACGCCGTGCTGCCACCGGTCGTCCATCAGGTGCCGGAAGATCATGCGGTGCAGCTCGTCCATGCGGTCGTCGTCCTGCTCCAGCTGCAGCGCCGCGTCGACGTCCCTGGTGAGCAGCACCTCGGCGGCCTGCGCCATCAGGCGCTGCGCGAGCTGGCCCATCTCCAGAACCGTCCGGTGCAGGTCGTCCGGTACGGCGCGTCCGGGGAACCGCAGCCGGGCCAGCTGGGCCACGTGCCGGGCCAGGTCCCCGCACCGTTCCAGGTCCGCGCTCATCCGCAGGGAGGTCACCACCGTGCGCAGGTCGGTGGCGACGGGCTGCTGCCGGGCCAGCAGGGCGATCGCCCGGTCCTCCAGATCCCTCTGGAGGTCGTCGACCTTCACGTCGGCCGAGATGACGCCCTCGGCGGTCTGCAGGTCGGCGTCGAGCAGAGCGGTGGTGGCGCGGCCGATCGCGGAGCCCACCAGCCGGGCCATCTCCACCAGCCCGTCACTCAGCGACGCCAGTTCCTCGTGGTACGCCTTTCGCATCGTGTTCCCTCCGCAGCATGGGGCGCCTCAGCTGGGCACCGATCTGGTGCCCTGACCGAACCCACCGACATGGAGGCCCGGCCCGTGCCGATGGGCCCGATGGGTGCGGGGCGCGCGGCACAGCGCGATGAGCGCGGCGTCGTCGTCGAGGCGTCCCTCGACATGATCGAGCAGATCGCGGCGGATGTGGTGCACAAGCTTCTCCGGGCTATTCCCGGCCCACTGGGCGGCCCGTTCCGGGAGCGGGTAGAAGGCGCCGTCGGCATCCCGGGCCTCGATGACGCCGTCGGTGTAGAGCAGCAGGGTGTCGCCGGGCTCGAAGGAGAACACGTCGACGGTGTAGTCCCCGGGTGCGGTCCCGTGGACCCCGAGCGGAGGGGCCGGATGCACGGGGACCGTCACAGCGCTCCCGGGACTGAGCAGCAGGGGCGGGGGGTGGCCGCAGCTGAGTATCCGGGTGACGTGGCCCTCGTCGGAGATCTCCACCAGCATCACGGTGGCGAACCGCTCGCCCAGTTCTTCACCCGGTTCGAGATCGGGCAGGTTGCGGGCCACACTGCGCTCCAGGGCGGCGGCCAGCGTGGGCAGCGAGGTGTGGTGGTGGGCGGCTTCGCGGAAGGCTCCGATGAGGAGCGCGGCCTCGCCGATGGCGGACAGGCCCTTGCCGCGCACGTCGCCGATCATGATCCGTACGCCACTGTCGGTGGGCGTCGCGGCGTACAGGTCACCGCCGATCTGCGCCTCGGCCTCTGCGGCCAGGTAGAGACAAGCGATCTTCATCGAGCCGATCTGCTCCGGCAGCGGCCACAGCAGGACGTGCTGCGCGGCCTCGGCGACCATGCGCACCTGCGCCAGCTGGCGCGTGCGCCGCTCGCGCATCACGCAGTAGAACACGGTCAGAGCCGACAGCACGGCCAGTGCGAGGATCTGCACCAGCACGTTGCGCGAGAACAGCACGCCGAAGTGCCAGCCGATGTACGCCTGCGCATCCACGGCCAGGAACCCGATCAACCCGGTCAGCCAGGGGCCGGCGAACGACGCGGTGATCGCGGGGGCGATGACCAGCAGCGGCCCGAGATGGATGTCTGCCGGGACCAGCTGGTCCACCACCGTGATGACGACGATGAGCACGATGGGGATCGCCAGCAGCGCATGACTCGACTGCCATGGCTGTCGCACACCGGCAGCAACGTCTCGCCGGACATCCACGTCTTCCACAGTGCACCATCGGGACACGGCTGACGAGCCCCGTGCGGCGGCCGTCCGCGAGGAGGGCCGGGCCGGCGCACGGGTCGCTGACCAGAACGGATCGGCGGCCGGGCCCGTCGTCTGCTCGTGGCGACGGACCCGGCCGGTTGCAGCCGCGGCACTGCGGACGTGCGGTGAGACGGCCGTTACTTGAGTTCGATCACCAGGCCGAAGTCGTTGCCCGGGTGCCAGCCGGTGACGATCTCCGGGCTGTGGTGGGTGTCGTCGGCCCAGCTGTAGAAGTGCTGCCAGGTCACGTCGTCGCCGTACCAGTGGTTGTAGTCCGTCTCCGCGTAGGCCTGGACCGCCTTGCCGTCGTGCTTGGTGTCCCACAGGTAAAAGGCGCCGGAGGCATACGACTTGCCGTTGACCTTCTTCGTGCACTCCATGTACTTGGCGGCGCCGCCGGTGATGTGGATCTCCTTCCAGCCGGAGCAGTGGTTGGCCGCGGCCTCCATGTTCCCGGCCGACGAAGCGGCCGGGGCGGACAGGGCGGACGGCGCGGCGGTCGCGGCCGGGGCGGCGGCGAGGCCACCCGCCAGGGCCAGTCCGGCGGCTGCGAGGGCGATGCGCTTGCGGGACATCACGGTCGATCATCCTTTCCGTCGGCCGGCGGACGGTCCCCCCGTCGGGTCCCTTGCGTGGTCCGTCGGCACGACACCACCGTGCCCGGCCGCCCCGGCCCGCCCCAGCGTTCTCGGGCACATGAGGCGCACGCGGGATTTCCACCCCCTTGACCTGCTGGGACACCGCAGGCGGCGGGGTTGCGCCGGGACGGCGGGACCGTCGGTGTACCGCAGCCGGAAGGGGGCCGGCAGCCGAAGACATGCCGGCCGTAAGTCGGTCCCGAAGAAGTGTTATCCGGGGCGCACCGAGCGGTCTCCCAGGTATCGGACACAATCGTTCGGCCTCGACGATGGGAAGCACTTTTATGAGTACGCAGGACGCGGTGGAGACGGCGGTACTGGTCACAGCCGCCCGAGAGGGCGATACGCAGGCTCAGGACGCTCTGGTCAACGCGTACCTGCCGCTGGTCTACAACATCGTCGGCCGGGCGCTGAACGGCTCGGTGGATGTCGACGACGTGGTGCAGGAGACCATGTTGCGCGCCCTGGACGGGCTGGACGGACTGCGGACGCCGGAGCGCTTCCGGTCCTGGCTGGTGGCGATCGCGATGAACCAGGTCCGGGCGCACTGGGAGCATCGGCGCTTCGCCCCGGGCGCGGTGGACGAGGCCGAGGACCTGGCCGATCCCGGTGCTGACTTCGTCGATCTGACCGTGGTGCAGCTCCAGCTCGCAGGACAACGCCAGGAGACCGCGCAGGCGACGCGCTGGCTGGAGCCCGACGACCGGGGACTGCTGTCCCTGTGGTGGCTGGAGTGCGCCGGCGAACTCACCCGGGCCGAGGTTGCCGCGGCCCTGGACCTGTCGCCCCAGCACACAGCGGTCCGGGTGCAACGGATGAAGGCACAGCTCGAAGCGGCCCGCGTGGTGGTACGAGCGCTCGGCGCACGGCCGCTGTGCGAGGAACTCCGCATCGTGCTGGCCTCCTGGGACGGCCGCCCCTCGGCACTGTGGCGCAAACGAATAGCCCGGCACGCGCGCGGTTGCACCCGCTGCAGCGGACTGTGGAGCGGACTGATGCCCGCGGAAGGGCTGCTGGCCGGTCTGGCGCTGGTCGCGGTGTCGTCCACGCTGCTGGCCAAGCAGTTCTCCGCTTCCGGGACGCTTGTCCCGGCTGGTTCTGCCGCACCCCTCGACGGCGTCGGTGGCGGCACCCGATCGCGGCCCGGCACAGGACAACGCGGGGCACGGGGCACGGGCGCCGGCTCGCGCAGCCAGTCCCGCCGACGCCGCCGCATGCGGCGCCGCGCCCTCGGCGGCGCCGTCGTCGCGGCCTGCGTCGCGGGAGGCGGCCTGTGGTACTTCGGTACGGACGCCGGTAGCGGCCCCGACCGGACGAACGCCGAGCAAAGAGCAGCCGTACCCGTCCCGGACCTCTCCACGTCCACTGCCGACGTCAAGTCTCCGTCGGCGTCGCCCTCTCCGTCTCCGTCCGCGACGAAGAGGCCGAAGCCGCGCCCCGCCAAGACAGCGAGCCCCGCCAGGAAGAGCAAACCCACTGCCCGGCAGTCCACTCGACCGGCTCCGGCCCCGGCGAACACGACGCGGAGTTCTTCGCACCCCACCGACACGGTCGGCCAGGTGGTTGCTCTGGTGAACAAGGAGCGGGCCGCCGCCGGCTGTGGTCCGCTCGCTGAGGATCCGCAACTGCAGAAGGCCGCCCAGGGCCAGTCCGACGACATGGCAGCCCGCCATTTCTTCGACCACACCAACCCGGACGGTGCCAACCCCGGACAGCGGATCACAGCCGCCGGCTACCGCTGGTCCACCTACGGCGAGAACATCGCCCAGGGGCAGCAGACCGCTGACGCGGTCATGGAGTCCTGGATGAACAGTCCGGGCCACCGAGCGAACATCCTCAACTGCTCCTTCAAGGACATCGGCGTGGGCGTCCACAACGGCACGGGCGGCCCCTGGTGGACGCAGGACTTCGGCGCCAAGCAGTGACGTACCTCGGATGCGGTCCTGGTGGGCGGGTGACGCTGCCCCCGCGTCTACGGCCGGTCGGCGTGCCGCCAGAAACGGGCTCCGCTTCCGACGCATGGACCACCTACGCCGCATCCGGGTGCTCCCGCCGTCCGCTGGGGCCTCCGTCCGTCGGTCACGATCCTGCGGCGGAGGGATCACGAGCCGACCCCTGACGGTGGCCCGGGGCCGGTGTGCGTCGTTGATCCGGCATGAGCGCTGCGATGGAGGACGGAGAAAGTATGGCCTTCGCTCAGCTGACCGATGCCTCTCGTCCGGACGACAGGGGAGGGGATTGCCGCTGGTGCCGGGCTCTGTTCGGACATGGCGACCAGCGGCACGCGTCGGCCCGCGCGGGCCGCGACCTCACCGGCCGACTGGTTCAACTGCGCATGGTCATACTGCCGGTCGCCGTGCTCACGGTCGTGGCCGCGGTCCTGGCGGAGATGCTCGGCTGAACCCCGTCCCCACCTTGCGGATCGTCCTGCCAGGCACGGGGACTGCGGCCCTGGCCCGTACCGCGAAACACCGCCTGGCCCAGGCTGCCCGGTCCCCGGCTGGCGGTCGTAGCCACCGCGCGGTCCCGGCGCGCATGGGCCGATCGTGGGGCGCGGACGTGTCACTCGTCCGGACAGCAGCACGCCCCGCTCCCGATTCTGCCGGGGCGGGGCGCTGGTGAGCGGTCGATCACCGAACGGCGATCACGTTCGTGGCCTTGTGGCCGACGACGTCGAAGACCACGCGCTGACCCTCGCGGGTGGTTTGCGTTTCCATGCCGGAGAACGGGCGCCTCTCGCCGTCCTCGTCGGTGATGACGCCCACGCCGTCCGCCCTGTTGTACACGGCGATTGTTCCGAGAGGCATCGTCTTTCCCTCCGTGGGTTGGCGGCTACTGATCTCCCCCGGTGAGCAGAGCATCACCCGCCGTGAGCGACGGGGGGAAGGAGACCTCGGCGCGTCGGCCAGTTATTGACCAGAAGTCAGCCGTCCGGTCGGCGGGCGCAGCACCACGGACACGGTGCGGGCGGTCACGTACGCCTGCGCACCGACCGGGAACTGCATACGGCTCAACATCCCAGCTGAGACCGGCGGTTGACCGGAGGGAAGTGCATGGGCATTCTCGCCGACGGCGAATTCGGGTGGACTGGCCCGATGGGACCCGCCCACCTCAATGCCCGAGGCGCTGGCGGGCGGGCCGTGGCTTCAGGGAGTTACCCCTGCTCCCCGGGCCGGATGCGTCCGCGCCACGCCCCGGACTCTTCTCCGCGCTGTTCGATGTACTGCTTGAAGCGCTTCATGTCGCCCTTGACGCGCCGGTCGAGCGTTCCGATCATGTCCGCGACCTTCTCCGCGGCTCCGCTGGGTTCGACATCCATGACGAGTTCCACCCTGGTGTGCATGTCGTCCATGCGCTGGAAGCGGACCGTGCCCTTCTGGGCCGTGTCGCCTGTGGTGGTGCGCCATGTGATGCGTTCGTCGGCGAGCTGGTCGACGATCTCGGTGTCGAACTCCCGCCGGACCCCACCGATCTTGGTGGTCCAGTGGTTGTGACGATCGTCCAGTTGCCTGACCTCCTCCACGCCTTCCATGAAGTCCGGGAACGTCTCGAATTGCGTCCACTGGTTGTAGGCGGTGTGGACCGGCACGTCGACTTCTACCGTTTCCCTGACCGTGCTCATCAGTGTGCCTCCGTTGCGTCGGTCTGCTGTTGGAGCCGAGTACCCATGAAGCTCCGACCACCACCCCCGGCCTCAAGCCCGCGCCCTCCCCGTCACCGTCTGCGCAACCGGCGCTACCGACTGGTAGTAGGCCGCGACCCCGCCGTCGCCACCACCGCCGAGGCTGCCCGGGTGGTCGGAACCAGGTGGCAGCCTGACGAAGCCCGTCCCCGCTTCAGTCCCGTCGGCCGCAGTCGTAGAGGGCGAAGCTGCCCCTGGTGCGCCACCCGTAGGTCTTGGAGCGCAGGCGCGTGCAGTGGGACTTCACCCAGGTTGTGGCGGGAGTCGCGGGCCGCCGGGGAGTGAGCAGCACATAGCGCAGTTGGTGAGTGGTGACGAGGGTGCCGAGCTGCTGGGCGGTGGGGAAGGGGGTCTTGCCGGTGAAGCCGCCCATGACGAGCGTGGGCCGGGACTCGGCGCGCAGAAGGCGTTCCGCGGGGTAGGCGGCCTGGGTGGCCAGGAGGTACTTCTCGCCGTGGCGCTGCGTGGTGAGGTAGTCGAGCAAGGCGGTGTCGCGGCGGCTGGGCTCGTCGAGTCCCACCCGGCGGAGGGCGGACCGGTGGTCGAGGGCGTTGCGGTAGACCTTGCCGACCGGACCAGCCGTCGGCGAGGTGGAGGCGCCCGCGTAGAGCGGATCGAGGCAGGAGGCGGCCCAGCCGAGGGGCACGAGCAGGGTGGCCACGACTCCGGCGGCCAGGGAGCCTTGCACCAGCCGGAGGGAGGCGCGCGACCCACGGATCCACAGGCCCAGCGCGCCGCACACCGCGAGGACCACGGCGAGCGCCAGCAGCCAGGAGACGAATCCGGTCGGCCAGTCGAGCACCAGCGCCCAGACCACCGTCAGCACGATGGCCGACGGCAGCGCCACGCGCCGTCGACCGCCCGCCTCGTGCTCGGCCCGGAAGAGGGCGAGCCCCCCGCCGGCCAGCGCGGCGAGCGCCGGGGCGATGACGGCCGTGTAGTAAGGGTGATTGCCATTGGAGACGCTGAACACCACGGCGTGCACGGCCAGCCAGCCGCCCCAGAGGAGAAAACCGGTACGCAGCAGGTCGGTTCGCGGTTCCCGGGCGCGCCAGACGAGGCCCAGTACGGCGGCGAGCACGGCGAGCGGCAGGAACCAGGCGATCTGCGGGCCGATCGTGTGGTTGACCAGCATTCCCCAGCCGGTGTTTCCGTCGGTCCGGCTGGCGGCCGTGCCCGCAACGGCGCCGAACGCGGTCGGATCGTCGCTGAAGCGGCTCATGCCGTTGTAGCCGAAGACCAGGCTGAACGGATTGTTGTTGGAGGTGCCGTCGATGTAGGGGCGGTCCGCGGCGGGCGTCACCCAGGCGAGCAGCACCCACGAGCAGGAGACGGCCAGCGCGACCACTCCGGCCAGCAGGGAGCGCAGGGCTCGTTTCAACGGCGTTCCGGGCGCGGCGAGTTGGTAGACGACGGCGAAGACCGGCAGCACCAGCCAGGCCTGCAGCATCTTCGCCTGGAAGGCGAGCCCGACCCAGACGCCACAGGTGATCAGCGGTAGCAGCCGCTCGGTCCGCACTGCCTTCTGCAGGGCTCCGGCGGCTGCCACCAGCAGCAGGGTCAGTGCGGTGTCCGGAATGGTGGCCCGGTTGAGTACCACGGTGACCGGGGTGAAGGTGAGCGTCAGCGCGGCCATCAGCGCGGCGAACGGCCCGGCCCAGGCCCGTACGATCCGGTGGAGCAGCCAGACCGTGAGCACACCCTCGATGACCTGCGGCAACGCGGCCGCCCACGTGTGCGGGCCGAAGAGCCAGACGGAGGCGGCCTCGGGCCAAAAGGCGCCGGGCAGTTTGTCGAGGGTGATCGAACCGCTGGGGTCCAGACCGCCGAAGAGGAAGGCGCGCCAGCCGGCGGCCATCGAGCGTATCGCCGCGCTGTAGTAGGGGTGAATCGCAGCGTGACCCATGCCCCAGGCGTACAGGACCGTGGCGACGACCAGGACCGTGGCGAGCGCCGGGCGCTCCCAGCGCAAGGGAGCTTCCGGCGAACCGTCGTTGCGGCGCGATGCCCGGCGGCGGCCGGGGGAGCCGGTGGGCTGGGCGGTGGGGATGGTGGCCATGGGGTGGGTCCTCGGATCAGTGGTCAGGCGGTGCGGCGGGTCACGCGGCGGGCGGCTCGGAGATCGCAGGCATGGTCGGTGGCTTCCAGCGGTACGCGACCCGGCAGATCGTGCGTGGCCGGGCCGCTGGCGGCAGAGCGGCTGCAGGAGAAGCGGTGGCGGCTCCGGTCGTTGGGGCCCATGGACACGACGCGCTGCTCGTCGGCCGCGGTCGGCGACGTCGCCGTAGGCTTCGAGCAAGTAGACGGTGTGCCAGTTGTCCTGGTTGCAACCGGGGCCGGCCTCTCCGAGGCGGCGAGCTGCCCTGGCGCGCTGTCCGAGCGGGGGGCTGCTGCTGGTACACGCTGTGCGCGGACAGCGTGACGTTCGCGGAGTGCGGCGCGCGGCGTCCTCCGCCCGAGGCCACCGGGCGCGGTTGCACCATGCCGCGGCCGGACGCCACAGCAGCGACGTTCGAGGCGATCAGCGACACCGACGCACGGCGGCACGGCAGCGGAGCGCCGGTGCCCGGTGCGAGCAGCGCACTGCCGAGTACGGTCACCTTCCCGGCGGAGATCGGCGTGTTGCGCGGGGCCGCGTGAGGAGATGTGCGGGGCGTCGTACCAGCGTCGGCCGTGCGGCGTCCCACGGTCGTCCGGGCGTCGCTCGTGATGGCCTGTGGCAGCGGGATTTCCGCGGGGAGTTGTTGCTCTCCGGTCCGCAAGGCTCGCGGAACACGCTGGGAGTTGCCGCTGCCGGAGCCCGCCACGGTGAGAGCGGCCAACGGCGGCGGCAGTACGACGAGCGGGGCGATCGGCGGGCGTACCCCCGCTGATCAGCGGCATGTCGGTGGGGCGGAGGGTGCGGTGTCGGCGCGGTGCCCGGGAAGCGGTGGGCAGGGCAGTGGATCCTCTCTCAACCGGCGACGAGCGCTCGAATGTTCGACAGGCGCACACTTTAGCCGCACGGGATCAGGCAACCGTCACCTTTGCGTCCCTGCGGCATGCCTCCGAGCGGACCGTTCGGCGTGGTCGGGACGTCCGGTCAGCGGACGAAGGAGATCTCCGGGTAGCTCTTGGCAGGTCCGTCCAGCAGGGTGCTGTGCTTGTGACGCAGCTCCTGGTCGAAGAAGGCGGCGAGGTAGACGCGCTGGATCTCGATCGCCCGGTTGGGATCGATCGTGCCGAACTGCTGCTTCAGCTGGTCCGGGGAGAGCCCGAGCAGGCCCGCCTCCTGCGGCACCATGGCTTCGTTGTCGCTGAACGACCGGTGCCTCGAGCCGTGGAGCTGGATGTCGACCCGGTATCCCTTGAGATGGGGCCACAGTTTGCGCCACGACGAGTCGTTGTTCCGGTTGTGGGTGCCGGAGCTGAAGAGCATGAAGGGCCGGCTCAGGTCCTTGCTGGGCGCCGAACCGAAGAACTGGCCGTCCAGGTTGACGCCGGCGCCGATACGGCGGTCGAGCTGCATGGCGGTGTCGACCGCCGCGCCGCCCAGCGACCAGCCGAACATCCCGATACGGGTCGTGTCCACGGCGTGCGACAGACCGGAGGGGAGCTTGGCGTGGTCGAAGTCCGGGTTGCCGCCCTTGGCGATGGTGCCGAGCTGGTCGATGACGAAGCGGATGTCGGCAGCGCGCACGTTGAGGGTGTCGGACGAGTGTGCGCCGGACGGCATCCTGTTGACCTCGAGCCGCCCGCCCGGGAACTCGACCTCGTTGGCGTCGTGGGTGTGATCGACGGTGACGACGAGGTAGCCGCGGCCGGCGAGGTCCTGAGCGAGCGCGGTGCCCATCGCGCGGTCCGAGTGCAGCCCGGTCGAGTACAGCAGAACGGGCAGCTTGCCGAGCTGGGTGTCGACCGGGGCGAGGGCGTGTCCGGCGGTCTGCGGCAGCGTGACCTGCTGCGGCGACAGGCCGCGCGAGTAGAGGAAGTGATCACCCGAGATCGAGGGCATCCACGGTGACTGAGGGTGCCCGGACGTGGAGGCCGCCGGATACCAGTACGTCACCATCAACTCGCGCGCCCTGTTGCCGGAGACGTACGGGTCGTTGCGGGACTTGTCGACGAGGTGCTGGCTGAACGTGCCGACCGGGTAGCGCCCGCTGGGCGCGGGAAGCGTCAGATGGAGGGCGGGACTGCGCCCGATGCCGGGCTTGACGGCCGGGTGGACGGCCTTCTGCGGTGGGACGCTGTCGTTCTCGGGCGCCCAGGGCGCGGCCTGATCGGGTGAGGGCGCGGTGGCCGTGGGCTTGTGGGGTGCCTTCTCGGCGGCTGTCGCCGGGGTCATTCCGGCACTTACCGCGACGGCCAGAGCACCCGCGGTCCCGACCGCACGGGCTATGAGTCTGTGGCGGTGGCGCGGACGGCGGTGTGGCATGGAACTCCCCTGGTTGATCATAGGGCGTCGGCCCGGTGATTGTCTGCGGCACACCGTACCGCCGCTCATTCCGGACCGGTGCAACGCCTGAGCGGCGTCAACACCGGCGTCAGCTCCGGCGCTTGCTCCCGCACGTGTTCCCGATCACTGCCGCGGGACACGGGCTCGCCGGTCCCCTGTATGTGACGACCGGCAGCAATCGGACCGTCCGCTTTCGCTCGCGCCTCGGACGCCGGCCGGTTCCGCAATGACTCGTCCACGCGGCGCGGACATCGAACGTGCCGCGGCTCGTCCCGATCGGGCGTCACAAGCGCGATGCCCCACGAGCCGTCGTTCAACGTGCTAGGAGTGTGGAGCGCGTGGACCGGCCTGCGCGCCACCCTTGACCGGTGAAACCCGCCCACTCCGTTCCGATAGCATGATCGAACTCATGAACGATCGCCTCGAAAACTGACAAATCGGCTGAAAAATTGATATCCAAAGCATCGCGGGTGTTCTCGCGACAAAACTACAGAATTATGTTCGCCGCGTGGTGCCGACCGCGGGCGATCCTGTGGGCTGCGGCGGCTGTGGCAGCCCTCGGGTTCCTCGTCGCGCTGGAGATCGCCGCGCGTCGCTACGGCCTGCCGGGGCCGATCACCACCCAGGCTCAAGAGGTGATCTTCGCTCCGAAGTCGGGGCCGCTGCTGTACGCCGGTATGGCGTTGATGATGGTCGTGCTCACCTGGCGGCAACGGTTCATCGCGGCCGGTGCCGCGATCGGCATCGACGTCGCCTTCTGGCTTGTGCGGTGGGTGGTCGGTGTCAGGGCGACCGAGGGTCACCCTTTCGGCAACGGTGCGCTGTGGGTGATGCTGGGCTGTGCGGTCATCGCCGTCACGCGCCGCACCGGCGCCGAACGCGCCCTGCTGCTGAAGGGCGTCGGGCTGGGCCTGCTGCTGGTGACCGGCCGCAAGACGGGCGACACCTGGCTGCTCATCACGTCGAAGACCCGTCCGTCGGTGCTCGACCAGTACGTGGCGACAGCCGATCACGCGCTGGGCAGCCCGTCATGGCTGATGGGCCGGATCATCACGGCCACCGCCCCGGTCGGCCCCCCTCTTCTCCACGTGGTCTACGCGCAACTCGCGGTGGCCGCCGTCGTCGTCGCGCTGTACCAGCTGCGCAACGTGGCGGTCGAACGCCGCTTCCCGCGCCATCATCTGGTGCGCACCTTCCTGCTGATCGGCCTCCTCGGGCCCGGCATCTACATGCTCTTCCCGGTGGTCGGACCCGTCTTCGCCTACGGCCCCGGGGCCTTCGGCACCGGCGGCCTGCACTGGGCGGTGGCCGACCTGTGGCCGCACACGCCGCCGCCGGTCAACCCCCCGCACCCGATCCCGTACGACGGGATCACCCCCCGCAACTGCATGCCCAGCCTGCACACGGCGTGGGCTACCACGATCTTCATCCACTCCCGCAAGGGCCCGCGGATCCTGCGCTGCGCGGGCACCTTCTGGCTGGTCGCCACGCTCACCGCGACGCTGGGATTCGGTTACCACTACGGCGTGGACCTCGTCGCCGGTCTGGTGTTCGCGTTCACTGTCGAGGCAGCGCTGCGTTCGTTCGACCGTGGCTGGGACCGGTCGGGGATCCAGCTGGTCGGCTACGGCGCGACGGTCTTCGCCACGCTCCTGGTGTCATACCGCTGCCTTCCGGTGGAGATGGCCAGATATCCGTGGGTGTTCGGGCCACTTCTCCTTCTGGCGATGACCTCGGTGGTCTACGGCTATGTGCGGACCACCAGACGGTGGGAAACGAACGCTCCCACAGCCCAGCAACCGGAACCGCAACCCGCACTGGCCTGAGGCATGGTGCCTTATTACGGGCCCCTGTCGATCCGCCGCAGTGGGCAGTCGGCAACCTCGGGGTCCTACCAGATCAGGCACCAATAGCTGCCGTGATTCCCGATTCCGATGCGGATGCCTTGCGGGACGAGACCCGGGTCGGGCCGGCCCACGGCGGCCAACGAGCACGCGAGGTCCCCGACCGCCCCGGCGGCGGCCATGCGCTGAGCGGCGGCGACCGCCGGGGCGGAGGTGTACCACGTCGTGGTCGGCGCGCCAGTGCCACCGGCCGTCGGGGTGGCGGTGGGGGACGGCGTGAGGGTCGAGGGCCTCGAGGGTGTGGGCGCCGGGGACGTGGCGGTCCGCGAGGGTCGTGCCGGGGGCGGGAGCGCGCTGGACCGGGTGGGTCCTGGTGTCGCCTGCGGGGTCCGGGCGGTCGGCGTCGGTGCTGCTGACGGGGGAGCCGTCGTCGGGTGGTGCGTCGGCTGGTTGGTCGGTGTCCCCGGGGGCTGGTTCGTTGCCGTCGGTGTCCGCGTCGGTGTAGGTGTCGGTGTCGGCCCTGCGGTGCTGGATGTTTCCGGTGCGGGCGGTTGGGACTGAGGCGGTTTGGGCGTCGGCAGGGACAGGTTTCCCGAGGCTGTCGGGTGTGGCCTGGGCGTTCCGCCGTTCGGCATCGCCAGCCATACGCCGAGGCCGCCGAGCACGAGCACAGCAGCACCGGCCGCGATCCACGGGGCCCTCCTGGAAGGGCGCCGGTGACGGCTCATGTCTCCCACTGTCAGCCAGCCCGTCGGCGACTTCAACCGGGGGCGGACCCCGTCCCCCGGCTGCCCTGGGCGGAAGACGGCGGCCTCTCGGTGGTCACCGGGACAGGGGGGCGGCCGTGCGAAGGCGGCGTCCGGCTTGCCGTCGCGTACCTCTGCGGCCCTCTGGAGGGACGTATCGACCGTCTCACTGAGGAGAGCATCCCTCCGGACGGCCTCCGCGGTCCGTTCCCCAGGACGGGAGAAGTCCCCGGCGAGGGCGCGGCCTCGGCACGGGGACGGTGGCGGGCCGTTGCCCGGCCGCTGCGGATGGGGGCGGCGGTTCGGTCCGGTGTGCGGCAGGTGCTTGGTGGCTGGTCAGGTGGGGAAAGGAGCGGGTGGCCAACAGGAAGGCGAGGGTCGTCAGCACGAACGGCCAGGTGAGCGGGTGGCCGCCGGACGGGGCGAGCAGATGGGCGAGGGCCGGTGTGAGGGTGGTGGCGGTCGCGGCGCCGAGCAGCGCGTACGACAGGGTCGCCGGGGTGGCGGGCAGGAACACCCCGCACAGCGCCAGGGCGACGAGCACCGCGTTGTAGCCCATCGTGCCGTCGGTGATCCGTGCGGCCGGCGCCCCGAGCGCCCAGGCCGTCAGGATGCCTGCCGCACTGCCGGAACAGGCCACCCACCCCGCCACCCGACTCGCCAGGAAGAGGCCGGCGAGCAGCAGGGCCCCCGCGTACCACTGATCCAGGAAGAAGACCTGGGCCACGTTGTGGAAGAACGCCGGCCCGACGTCGTTCAGCCGCAGCACGGTGGGTCCGGAGGCGGCGCGGGGCAGCGCCGCGACGCTCTCGCCATGCGGCCAGACCCGCCGGAAGGCGGGCGCGGCAAGGGTGATCGCGCCCGCCAGCAGGCAGTAAGGGATGGTCAGCGCCGGCAGATCCCACACGTGCAGCAGCCGGACCACGGCCGCCACGACGACGGTGACCACGAGGCAGGCCGCGGCGGCGAGCAGCACCGTGGACAGCCTGTCCGCATCGAAGAACACGGCGAAGCAGAGCGCGGTCAGACAGGAGTTGAAGCCTTCCAGCCCCGTCCGCACCCGGTCACGGGCCACGCCCAACAACTGCGCGGCGCCGGTGCCAAGGGCCGCGCCACCCACACCGTAGGCGCCGTACCGCCAGTCCGCCGTCCACAGCGCCAGGCCGAAGACAGCGCCTGCCCAAGCGCTGTCGAGGAACACGACCTGGGCCACGCCGCGCAGCGCGAACGCCCCGAACTCGACAGTGCGCCATGGAGACCACCGGCGGGGGCGTGTCGGCGGTCGGCCGCTCCACCCCTCCCCGGACGCGTCTCCGCGACCAAGCACGTTCACCCGCACGTGGCGCCGCATACCCAACCCCCAACCGTTTCTTCCGCTAGGCGGCATTGTATTTCCGCCATGCGACATTTCTGCGCGCTGGAAGAGGCTCGGTCGAATGCCGTCGCGTTCGGTCGTGACGGCTGGTCTCAGCTGTTCGGCAGACGGGTGCCGACGATCACGCTCAGGTCTGCTGCGAGGCGGAGCTCGGCGGCACGGAGTTCGGGGTGTTCGAGCCAGTGCAGTCGGGGATGGTCGGGCACGCCGTTGAAGAGGGGTGGCCAGGTCGTGGCCGGGGTGAAGTCGTCGATCACGACCGTGCCGCCCGCGGCGAGCAGGCGTGCGGGATCTGCGGTGCCGTCACCCTTGGCTTGGCCTCCGCCGTCGAGTACGAGCAGGTCGTGGGGGCCGTACTCTTCGATGCGTCGCCAGTCGCCGTGGAGGACCTCGACGTGGTCGCAGTCCCGGAAGACTTCCGCGGCGATGCGGGCTCGTACCGCGTCCCGCTCGGCGCTGACCAGACGGGTGCCTTCAGGTGCGCCGGAGGCCAGCCAGGCAAGGCCGACGCCGCAGCCTGTTCCGGTCTCGGCGATGCTGTGGGGTGCTCCGGCGGCCAGCACCTGGAGCAAGCGGCCCTGCTCGGGCCTGCACGAGAACGCGAATCCGTGTCCGCGTGCCGCCTCCACGGCCCGCTGGACCAGCGTGGGCAGTCTGTCGTCGTCTTGGTAGGCGTCGGTTCCCCGCAGTGACATGGAGGAAGTGTGCGCTCTCCGGCGGGCCGGCGGGCGTGCGTGCGGTCGCCGAAGAGGGCGATGACCGCTGTGGTATCGGACAATAGGGATATGCGGCCCTAAATGTTAGTAAAGGCGTGCATGTGGTCGGTGTGTGTCCGGGAGGCGTGATGAGCCAGCAGCCGGTGCTTCTCCCTTATGGCGACCCGGCCTTCGTGGCGGATCCCTTTCCGCTCTACCGGCGGCTGCGCGAGGACGGCCCGGTCCGGCGTGCGGTCATCGCAGGCGGCCTGGAGGTCTGGCTGGTCACACGCTATGAGGACGGTCTCGCCGCGCTGTCCGACCCGAGACTGAGCAGCGATGTCCGCGACGCCTCGGACCCCCGCCTCATCGAGCAGCTGCCGGAGTTCGAGCGCGAATCGATGACGAGCAACATGTTGCGCTGCGACCCGCCCGACCACACCCGGCTGCGCCGCCTCGTCTCGAAGGCGTTCACCGCACGCCGGGTCGCCGAACTGCGACCCCGTATCCAGGAGATCACCGACGGGCTGCTCGACGCCGTGGTCCCGGCCGGCCGGGCCGAACTCGTGGCGGACTTCGCGCTGCCGCTGCCGGTCACCGTCATCAGCGAGCTGCTCGGCGTGCCGGTGGACGACCGGCACGACTTCCAGCGGTGGACCGACGCGATGCTCGTGCGCGGGGAGACGATGCCCGACCCGGGCGTCGTCAACGAGGCGTGGCAACAGATGCGCGCGTACGTGACGAAGCACCTCGAGTCCAAGCGCGCCCGGCCGGGCGACGACCTCCTCAGCGAGCTGATCAGCGCCCACGACGAGGAACAGCGGCTGAGCCATGACGAGCTGATCGCCATGACCTTCCTGCTGCTGGTGGCCGGATACGTCACCACGGTCAACCTGATCGGCGGCGGCATCGCCGCGCTTCTCGCCCACCCCACCCAGCTGACCCTGCTGCGGGATCGACCGGAACTGCTGCCCGACGCGATCGAGGAGTTCCTCCGCTACGACGGCCCGGTCAGTCCGGGCATCGCCCGGTTCGCACGCGAAGAGGTCGAGATCGCGGGCGTGACCGTCCCGCGCGGGGCGACAGTGCTGGTCGCCTCGGCGATCGCCGACCGTGATCCGGCGCGGTTCCCTGACCCCGACCGGCTGGACATCACCCGGCATGACAACGGCCACCTGGCTTTCGGGCACGGCATCCACTACTGCCTGGGTGCGCCACTGGCCCGGCTGGAGGGCCAGATCGCCATCGGGACGGTACTGCGGCGCCTTCCGGACCTGACCGCGGCCGTGCCGCCGGCCGAGCTGAGCTGGCGGCCCGGCGGACTCCGCGGCCCGGTGCGGCTTCCGGTCACCGTCACCCCCGGCGGCTGGGCAGGCTGAAGCGTGCGGCCCTGTGTCCCGGGGTGAGTACTTCGGCTCTGTCGCGATGAGATGACAGGGGCGCTCCGGACGACGGCCCGTCGCGGCCGGCGTTCGCGGGGAACACGCCGGCCGGAGGCGAGCCGAAGGCAGGGGACGGCTGGGCGGCCGGGCGTCAGCGGAGGCTTGCGCCCTGTGAGCGGAGTTCGCGCTGGACGGCGCTGACCGGGACGTCCCGGGGCGGTCGGCCCCGGGTTGCCGCCAGGGCCGCGCAGACGCCCGCCGCCTGTCCCGTGGCCATGGAGATCGGCATCACGCGGTAGGAGGAGTGCGCCACGTGGTCGCCGGAGATGCAGCGGCCCGCGACCAGAATCCGGTCCAGGCCGCGGGGGAGGAGGCAGCGCAGGGGGATGTCGTAGGACTCGCCGCGCGGCAGCCGCTTGAGCATGGTGCCGCGGCCGCTCGGGTTGTGGATGTCCACCGGGTAGGCGCCGCGCGCGACGGCGTCGTCGAACTTGCGGGCCGTGAGCACGTCCTCGCCCGTCAGCTGATACTCGCCCAGGATCCGGCGGGTTTCACGGACGCCCACCTGGACACCGCTCTGGACGACGTAGGAGTCGGCGAAGCCCGGTACACGGTCGCGCAGGAAACGGGCGATCTGCGCCATCTGCCGGTGCGCGGTGAACTCCGCGCGGGTGAGGTCCCAGACGCTCGTGCCGAGCACTTCGGTGACGCGGGTGGAGTTGACCGCCACCTCCCCGGCGTTCGGGGTGGCGAAGAAGAGGATGTCCTCACGATGCAGGTCCAGTTCCCCGGCGTCGGTGGCGGCGCGGACCAGGTCCCACAGCCCGTGCACGCCCCTCCACTGGTCAGGGTGGGCGCGGGTGTAGGCGGTGAACTCCTCGTGGTCGAAGCGGACCATGCGGAACATCAGTGTCATGGGCTGCGTCCAGCCGTCCTCGGGCCGGCCGATCTCGTACGCCGCCCCCGCCGCCGCGGCGATGTCCCCGTCCCCGGTGCAGTCGACGATCACGTCGGCGTCCATGACGAGGGGACCCGACTTGGTCTCGAACACCGCACGGGCGCGCTCGGGCAGGCTGAGGACGTCGGAGGCGAAGGCGTGGAGGAGCGTACGGACCTCATGGTTCTCCAGCAGCTCGTAGGCCACCAGCTTGAACAGCTCCGCATCGAAGGGCACGGTGTAACCGGTCTCCAGGGAAGGCCGGACCGCCGCGCCCGCCCGCACGAGCTGGTCGAGCAGTACCCACAGCACACCGCCGACGACCGGCTCGCCCTCGCCGTGGTCGGGCGGCAGCAGGCGCGTCGTGTCGCCCGCCACGGCCTGCTTGACCTCGTTGTGGAAACTCATCAGCGGCATCACCAGTGCCGCGGTGGCGTTGCCGCCGAGGAACCCGTAGCGCTCGACGAGGACCACCTCGGCGCCCGCGTTCGCGGCGCCGAGGGCGGCGCCGATGCCGGCCGGCCCGCCGCCGATCACCAGCACCTGGGTGGACCCCGCGTGCAGGGCCTGACGCGGCGGAAGCTCCACCTTCCTGGGTACGCGGGGCGGCATCAGGTAGGACACGGTCACTCCCTCGGAAACCGGTGGCCGTCGGGTTCAGCCCGCTGTGGAGGCGGGCACCGGCGTGCCGTCTCGGATGACATGGTGTGAAGCGGTCTCGTCCAGATAGGCAAGGAGCCGGTCGGCGGTCTGCGCCGCCCGCAGCCGCAGCGCCGCCGTACGCGCTGCCGTGTCCGCTGCGCGGGCGGGCCGCTCGTCCCACAGGCGATCGACTTCCGCCAGCAGCAGCCCTGTCGTCTCCCTGATCACACCGCGCAGGGCCGGCGCGCCGATCTGCTGGGCGAAGTCGAAGACCTTGCCCGCGTAGGGGAGGGGCAGCACGGGAATGCCGGAGAGAGCGGCGAAGATCAGAAAGTGCAGCCTCATGCCGACGGCCAGGTCCAGCTGTGTGACGATGTCGAGGACCTGCTGCGGTGCGTACTCGCCGCGCAGCACCGTACAGCGGTCCGCAGAGGCCATGCGGGACACCACCGCGTGCGCGTGCCGGATGTCGCCGCGTTCCATGGAGACGAAGACGATGTGAGCGTCGAGCCGGTGGGCGAGGAAATCGCCCACACTGGCGAGGAGCTGGTGGTATCCGTCCTCGTCGAGATGCTCGGCCGCGCGCCCGGGTTCTCGCACGCTCATCCCCACCAGGCGCACCCGGTCCGGCACGGCTTCCGCCCGCAAGAGCTCCCCGCCGTGATCGCCGGGGACGAGCAGCAGCGCCGGGTCGGCGGTGACGGAGACGGGCCGGGCCAGTCCGGCCTCTTCGAGTACGAGTCTCGACTCCTCGTCCCGCACGGTGACCTCCACCGCGTCGGAGAGCACCTGACGGACCCACGCGCAGTCCGCCTCGTCCGTGAGCGGACCGGCCCCCACGGCGTAGGTGAACACGGGTACGCCGAGATCCTGGGCCGTGCGGGCCAGCCGCAGGTATCGACGCGCCTCGGTGTCGTAAAGGATCCCTCCGCCACCGAGCACCAGCACATTCAGCCGGCCCAGATACGCGGAGATGCCTTCCCTGCACACGCCCTCCCAGCCGACGACCTCGACATCCGGATGGACGCGGCGGGTGTGCACGGGATCGCGGGAGAAGACCACGAAGCGCGTCTGCGGCCGCCCGGCCCGCACGCGGTCCAGCAGGGCGGTGAGGATCGCCTCGTCACCCACGTTCCGGCCCCCGTAGGAGCCCAGTACGCCCACGGTGACGCTGCCTGTGCCGTCCATGACCGCTCCCTCACGACGTTCACCAGAAGTGCTCCCGCGATGCGGGAACCGGAAGGCAGGCCGTCTGCTATGTGCCCCATTTCGGTGCTTCCGTACCAGAGCACTGTTCCTCTCTGCGGTCACGGGCGCCTGGCCGCCGTGGGAGACCCGCCGGTCGCGTGACATCGTGGCGTCCATGGTGACTGGGGTGGATGTTGCCGTGCTGGTCGGGCTGCAGGCTTCCGGGAAGTCCACGTTCTACGCGCAGTGTCTGTCCGACCGGTACACGCTGGTCAGCAAGGACCTGTTTCCGCGAGGTGCCAGGAACAAGCAGCTGCGGCAGCTGCGGCTGCTGGCGGAGCACCTGGCGGCCGAGCGGGCGGTGGCGGTGGACAACACCAATCCGTCGCCGCAGGAGTGGGCCCCGCTGCTGGAGGTGGCCCACACCCATGGCGCGACGGTGACGGCCTACTGGTTCCCTCCGGACGTGGCCGGCTCGCTGCGCCGCAACGCCGGCCGCGAGGGAGGTGAGCGCGTCCCGGACGTCGGCGTCCTGGCCACACTGAAACGGCTGCGCAAGCCGTCCCGGGCGGACGGCTTCGACGAGGTACGCGAGGTGCGGTTCGACGGCCGCGGTGGCTTCGAGGTGCGTGGGTGAGCTACGAGACCTGTGAGACGGATGGCTGAAGCGGTCGTGCCTGCCCTGGGTGGACACCCGAGGGCCATTCGGAAGCGTTGCGATGGCGCCCGCGACAGTCGGTGCGCACGCTGGGTGTGGATGTGGATACGGCTGCGCCGCTTTGCACCGCGCGGCTGCAGCACTCTGGGAGGCCCCTTTGACCGCTTCGCCGCCTGCCGCCGACGCGCCGCCGGCCCGGTACGACGACCTGCGCGCACTGGTGATCAACTGCACCCTGAAACGCTCGCCCGAGACGAGCAACACCCAGGGCCTGATCGACCGGAGCACCGCCATCATGGACGCACAGGGAGTGCATGTCGACGTCGTACGTGCCGTGGACCACGACATCGCCACCGGCGTGTGGCCCGACATGAGGGAGCACGGCTGGGAGACAGACGCCTGGCCGGACCTCTACCAGCAGGTTCAGTCGGCTGACATCCTGGTGCTGGCCGGACCCATCTGGCTCGGTGACAACAGCTCCGTGATGAAGCAGATCATCGAACGCCTCTACGCCTGCTCCAGCCTCCTCAACGACGCCGGCCAGTACGCCTACTACGGCCGCGTCGGCGGCTGCCTGATCACCGGCAACGAGGACGGCGTCAAACACTGCGCCATGAACGTCCTCTACAGCCTGCAGCACCTGGGCTACACGATCCCGCCCCAGGCGGATGCCGGATGGATCGGTGAGGCGGGCCCAGGGCCTTCGTATCTCGACCCCGGCTCGGGCGGCCCGGAGAACGACTTCACCAACCGCAACACCACCTTCATGACCTGGAACCTCCTGCACCTGGCCCGGGCGCTGAAGGACCTCGGCGGCATCCCCGCCTACGGCAACCAGCGCACCGCCTGGGACGCCGGCTGCCGCCGCGACTACGAGAACCCCGAGCACCGGTAGCGGGTCTCACGGCCCGGTCGGGGGTGGCCCTTCGGAGGGGCCCATCGCCCTGGCCGCAAGCGTCACTACGTCGGCCCTGACAGCTGAGCGGCGGTGTGTTCCAGCAGCATCTCCAGTGCGGCCGGATAGGCACTGTGCGGCATACGCCGGGCGAGCAGCCGGGCCGTAGCGGCGATGTTGGGGTGTGACGCGGCGGGCAGGCGCGCATAAGTGGACTGCCACACGTCTTCGTCTCCCGCACGGGCCTCGTCCGCGAGCGCGAGGGATCCGGCGTCGAGCGCGGCGAAGGCGAGGCTCTGGTCGATGAACGCGTGGTAGACGCGGACCGCCACCGGATCGGGCAGCCCGGCACCGCGCAGGATGCCGAGGATGGTCTCGTCCACCGCGATCTCGCGCGGTCTGCCCGTGACCCGGCTGGCGGTGAGGACGGCAGCCTGGGGGTGGGCGAGGTAGGAGGCGTGGATGGCCCGGCCCAGAGCACGCAGGTCCGTACGCCAGTCCCCCGTGGCCGTCCAGCTGTCGAGGGCCCGCCCCATCAGCTCGTCCCCGATGGCCCGGGCCAGATCGTCCATTCCCGCGAAGTAGCGGTAGAGAGTGCTCGGATCGGCGCCGAGCGCCGCGCCCAGGCGGCGTGCCGTCAGCCCGGTGCTGCCGTGCTCGCGCAGCACACGCAGGGCGGTCCGCACGATGATCTCCTCGGACAGCACGGTGCCGCCGCGCGTGGGCCGCCGCCGCCGACGTGCCGCCTCCGGCACCACGTGCTTCGCCATGTCGGTCGTCTCCTCCGTCGCCGGCCACGGCCCCCTGGTCCGAGGGCTTACGCCAACAGGGTTGACCTTACATCCGGCCGTCGCGTTGCATCGACCCCGTCCCAGAGGCGCTCCGCAGCGCGCCTCGCCTTGCCGGAAAGAAAGGCCTGTGACATGCGCGTACTTCTCGTGGGCGCGGGTGGTGTGGGGACGGCCGTCACCCGGATCGCCGCTCGCCGTGCGTTCCTCACCCACATGGTCGTCGCCGACTACGACCTCACCCGTGCCGAGGCCGCGGTCGCGGCCCTCGGGGACCGGGCAACCCGCTTCAGCGCCCAGCGGCTGGACGCCTCCGACCAGGACGCTGTCCTCCGGATCCTCGTGGACGAGCGATGCGACGTGCTGCTCAACGCCACCGACCCCAGGTTCGTGATGCCGCTCTTCACAGCGGCTCTGGAGGCCGGTGTGCACTACCTGGACATGGCGATGTCGCTGTCCGTTCCGCATGGCTCGCGCCCGTACGAGCAGTGCGGTGTCAAGCTCGGCGACGAACAGTTCGCCCTGGCCGGGCGGTGGGAGGAGGCCGGACGGCTGGCGCTGGTCGGCATGGGCGTCGAGCCGGGCCTGTCCGACGTCTTCGCCCGGTACGCGGCCGACGAGCTCTTCGACGACATCGAGGAGATCGGGGTGCGGGACGGCGCCAGTCTGACGGTCGACGGCTACGACTTCGCGCCCTCCTTCAGTATCTGGACGACCATCGAGGAGTGTCTCAACCCTCCGGTGGTCTACGAAAAGGACCGCGGCTGGTTCACCACCACCCCCTTCAGCGAGCCCGAGGTCTTCGACTTCCCCGAGGGCATCGGCCCGGTGGAGTGCGTCAACGTCGAACACGAGGAGGTGCTGCTGATACCCCGCTGGGTGGATGCGCGCCGTGTCACCTTCAAGTACGGGCTCGGCGACGACTTCATCGCCAAGCTGAAGACCCTCCACGAGCTGGGCCTGGACGCGACGGCCGGTGTGACGGTGCCCGGGGACGACGGACCCGTCAGGGTCTCGCCGCGGGACGTCGTCGCCGCGTGCCTGCCCGACCCGGCCGGCCTGGGAGACCGGATGACGGGCAAGACCTGCGCCGGCACATGGGTGAAGGGCACCAAGGACGGGGCGCCGCGCGAGGTGTACCTGTACCACGTGGTCGACAACCAGTGGTCGATGCGCGAGTACGGCGCGCAGGCCGTCGTCTGGCAGACGGCCGTCAACCCGGTCGTCGCGCTGGAACTGCTGTCCACCGGTGACTGGTCCGGCAAGGGCGTTCTCGGCCCGGAGGCCCTGCCCCCGCGCCCCTTCCTGGACCTGCTCACCGAGTACGGTGCTCCCTGGGGACGGCGCGACGAGAGGTGATCCGCCGGTCGGTACGTCGGCGAGGAACGGCGGTGCGGCTTCCCCGGGTCGTCGGCAGAGCGCCGGCACCTGGCCCGCGACGAACGCGGCCTGGCCGCAGGACGCGTTCGCCGGACCCGGGCGCGGGTACCGTCCGCTGACGGGCCCTTACGGGCGCCAGTCCGCCTCCAGGTCATGGGAGTCGGTCTTGGTGAGCTGCGTCAGTCCGGTGCCGTCGGCCCGTACCAGGTAGAGGTGTTCGGGGTCCGCGTCGTCAGCACCGCCCCGGGTGAAGACCAGGCGGCTGCCGTCCGGGGACCATGACGGGCTCTTGTCGTTGAGGCGGGCCGCGGTGATGCGGTGCAGTCCCGTGCCGTCGGGGCGGACGACGTAGAGGTGGGCGAAGCCCGAGGAGTCCACGCGGCTGAAGGCGATACGGTCGCTGTGCGACCAGTCGGGCGTCCAGTCGTGGGAGCTGACCCCGGTGACCGCCGTCTGGGTCAGGGTGGACAGCCGGATCCGCATCACCCTGCTGTGTCCGCCCGTGTCCGCGCGGTTGAAGGCCAGGTATCTGCCGTCCGGGGACCACGTCGGATGGAGGTCGTCCGCCGCGGCGTGGGTGAGTCGGGTGGCGGGAGTGCCGTCGATGTCGGACACGTAGATCTCGCGCTGGGTGCCGACCGGTCTGGAGTAGGCGATCCGCTTGCCGTCCGGGGACCAGGCCGGGTCGGAGGCGCCCTTGGTGCCGGGGACGGCCTTCAGGTCGCCGCCCGTCGTCTTCATCGTCCAGACGCCGTCGACGGCACCGCCGGATCCGTAGCGGACGAAGGCCACCCGCTTGCCGTCCGGGGACCAGGTGGGCATCACATCGCTGACGGTGGAGGTGTGGGTGAGTCCGACGGGCGTGCCGCCACCGGGGGAGACCGCGTACAGGTCCTCGGTGGGCGCTGCCGCCGTGTAGCGGGCGAAGACGATCGGACGGTCACCCGCCGCCCCCGCGTCTCCTGCGGCGCCGACGGCGAGTGGTACGGCCACGGCGAGCGCCGTGGCGGCCACCGCCGCCCGGCGGCGCCGCGTTGCGCCGTTTCCGCCGGTCCTGCCGGTTCTCCGATCCGTTCCGGCGGATCTGCCGCTGCCCGTGCGGTGTTGTTGGCGCTTCAAGGTGTCCACCCTGATCCCTCCCTGCGGCCCGCTGCGGACCGCTCCGGCCGGTAAACATCCCACCCGGCGGGGCTCCGGGGAAGCGGCGGCAGTTGGCGGTAGGGGGCCTGTGACACGTTCCGTACGTCGCGGTCACACAGACGCGATGCGGTGCCGGGCGCTCGTAGGCCTCTCCCGCCGACAGTCCGCTCCACAGCGCCAAGACCAGCGTCCATAACCCGATGTTCTGGGCAACTGAGAGCTGGCTGCGAGGGCCGGTCGCCCACAACCTTGACCCAGCCAGTGAAATGTCACATCGCATAGGGAGCCATCGTGAGAGCACGACGTTCCGGGATGGTCATGGCTGCCGCCCTCGGACTCGTCACCGTCGCCGGCTGCGGGGGAGCCGGCGACGACGGGCGGGGCGGGGCCGCGGGCAAGGGAGGCACACTCCACGTGCTCTCCAGCCTCGACCTGGAGCACCTCGACCCGGCCCGCAACTACGTCACCTCCTCCGAGGACGTGGGCCGCCTCGTCTACCGGACGCTGACGACGTACGCGGCGGCACCCGGGCCGGCCGGAGGCAAGATCGTGCCGGATCTGGCGACGGACACCGGTCGCCCGAGCAACGGCGCCCGGACCTGGACCTTCACGCTCAAGGCAGGGGTGAAGTTCGAGGACGGCCGGCCCGTCACCAGCCGGGACGTCAAGTACGGGGTCGAGCGGACGTTCGCCGCCGAACTCCCCGAAGGGCCGCCGTACGCACGGATGTGGCTTGCAGGAGGCCGGAGTTACAAGGGCCCCTACAAGGACAGGCACGGGCTCACCTCGATCGGGACCCCGGACGACCGGACCATCGTCTTCAAGCTCAACCGCCCGGTGGCCGACTTCGGTTCCGCGGTCTCGCTGCCGGCCTTCGCCCCGGTTCCGCAGGACAAGGACACCGGTGTCCGCTACGACAGCAGGCCCTTCTCCTCCGGTCCGTACAAGAT
The DNA here is from genome assembly GCF_055603265.1 of Streptomyces sp. NPDC037288. Lineage (NCBI taxonomy): Bacteria > Bacillati > Actinomycetota > Actinomycetes > Kitasatosporales > Streptomycetaceae > Streptomyces > Streptomyces sp. NPDC037288. Next base: position 19,841 of record NZ_JBVJVY010000021.1, on the reverse strand, counting down.
CGGGACCTTCGAGCCCAAGAAGCAGCTCACGCTGGTCCGCAACACCCACTGGAGTCCGGCCACCGACACGGTGCGCAAGGGCCTGCCGGACAAGATCGTGCTCGATCTCAACCTCGACCCGGCCGTCGTCGACCAGCGGCTCATCGCCGCCCAGGGGCAGGACGCGGACGCGGTCGCCTTCGAGCCGGTCGGCCCCGCATCGGTCGGACCGGTGATGGCCAGTCCCGCGGTGCGCAGGCGACTGGTCACCGGCGAGTCGATCAACACGCGTTACCTGAGCATCAACACCCGGCACAAGCCGCTCGACGACGTCCGGGTGCGGCAGGCGATCGCCTACGCGCTGGACAAGGACGCCCTGCGCACCGCTCGCGGCGGCCCGATCGCCGGTCGACTGGCCACCACGTTGCTGCCGCCGTCACTGCCCGGCGCCGTTTCCGACGATCCCTTCCCGAGCCCGGGCGGCAAGGGCGATCCGGCCAAGGCCAAGGCGCTGCTCGCTCAGGCGGGCCATGCCTCCGGCCTGGCCCTCACGCTCGACACCCCGGCCACCGCGGGCGGCCAGGCGCAGGGCGAGGCCGTACAGGCTTCCCTGGCCAAGGCCGGAATCAAGGTGACCATCAACGCGATCAGCTCGTCCGCGTTCTACAGCACGGTGGGCAACACCTCCCAGGAACACGACCTGGTGATCGACGGCTGGACACCCGACTGGCCCGGTGCCTCCACCTACCTGCCTCTCGTGTTCGACGGCCGGCTGATCACCCCCGAGGGCAACAACAACCACGCCCAGTACACCTCGGCCAAGGCCGACGCCCGTATCGACCAGATCGCCAGGATGAAGGACCCGGCCGCCGCCGCGACCGCCTATGGCCAACTGGCCGGGCAAATCATGCGGGACGCGCCGGTCGTGCCGTTCCTGTGGGACAAGGCGGCCGTTCTGATCGGTTCTCGTGTCACCGGTGCCTACGGGCACATCGCCTACGTGGGACGACTGGATCTGGTCTCCCTGGGGCTGCGCAAGTGACCGCCACGCTCCCGGCCCCGGTGCCGGCCGACGCACCGCCTCGCGTCGTACCGCACGAGACGTCCCTGCTGCGCCGCCTGCTGGCCCAGCGCGCCGCGACGGTCGCGCTGTCGGTGGTCGTTCTCCTGGTGCTGCTCGCTCTCGCGGCTCCGCTCATCACCTGGGCCGCCGGCACGTCCCCGACCGAGTTCCACTCCGAAGCGGTGGACCCGGCGCTCGGCGGACTGCCGCGTGGCACCGGCGGCGGGATCAGCGCCGCGCACTGGCTGGGTGTCGAGCCCGGCAGCGGCCGGGACATCCTCGCCCGGGTCGTCTACGGGGCCCGGGTCTCGCTGCTGATCGCCCTGCTCGCCACGGCGTTGTCGGTGGTGCTCGGCACGACGCTCGGGCTGGCCGCCGGGTTCTTCGGCGGCTGGACCGACACGGTCGTCGGCAGGCTGATGGACCTGTTGATGTCCTTTCCCGCCCTCATCTTCATGATCGCGCTGATCTCCGCCGCACCGGGGGTGAACCGGCAGCTGCTGCTGGTCGTCGTCCTCGGCTTCTTCGGGTGGCCCTACGTTGGGCGGATCGTGCGCGGGCAGGCGATGGTGCTGGCCCGCTGCGAGTTCGTGGCCGCGGCCCGGGTGCTGGGCGCCTCCCGGCGCGCACTGCTGGTCCGGGAGGTGCTGCCCAACCTCAGCGGGCCGATCCTCGTGGTGGCGACCATGTCGATCCCCGGCTACATCGCCACCGAGGCGGGCCTGTCCTTCCTCGGCATCGGAGTGCGCCCGCCGACCCCCTCATGGGGCCAGATGATCGCCTCCGCGGTGCCCTGGTACGCCGCCGACCCCGTCTACTTCCTCGTCCCAGGCGCCTTCCTGTTCGTCACGGTGCTCGCCTTCAACGTGCTCGGCGACGCGGTACGGGACGCGCTCGATCCCCGGAGCCGCCGACGATGATCGTCTATGTCCTGCGCAGACTGGCCGCGACGGCGGCGATCCTGCTGGTGATCTGCGCCGCCACCTTCTCGATCTTCTATCTGATGCCCGCTGACCCGGCTCAGGGCGCCTGCGGCAAGGCGTGCAGCCCGGAGCGGATCGCCGAGATCCGCACCACGCTCGGCCTGAACCACTCGGTGTTCGTGCAGTTCCGTGACTATCTGGTCGGCATCGTGGCCGGCCGCGGCTACGGCACGGGCGCGCAGGCCGTCCACTGCCCCGCTCCGTGCCTGGGATTCAGCTTCCAGACCGATCAGCCGGTGTGGCGGATGCTCACGGACCGGCTGCCGGTCAGCATCTCCATCGCCGTCGGCGCGGCGGTCCTGTGGCTGATCGTCGGCGTCACGGCCGGGGTGATCTCCGCGCTGCGCCGCGGCAGCCTGTGGGACCGGGCGGCGATGACGGCCGCGCTCGGCGGCGTCTCCCTGCCGGTCTACTTCACCGCCCTGATGCTGCAGTACCTGCTCGTCGTCAAGCTCGGTCTGCTGCCCTATCCGCAGGCGATCCCGCTCACCGCGGACCCGGTCGGCTGGGCTCAGTCCATGGTCATGCCGTGGATCACGCTGGCGATGCTCTACGCCGGTATCTACGCCCGGATCACCCGCGGCGAGATGCTCGACAGCCTCGGCCAGAACTATGTCCGCACCGCCCGCGCCAAGGGCCTGCCCGAGCCGACCGTACTGCGCCGGCACGCGCTGCGACCGGCGCTGATGCCCATCGTGACGATCTTCGGCATGGACCTCGGCGCCCTCCTGGGCGGCGCCCTCATCACCGAGTCGGTCTTCGGTCTGCCCGGCGTCGGGAAGCTCGCGGCCGACGCGATCAACAGCGCCGACCAGCCGGTGATCCTCGGGGTGACGCTCTTCGCCGCGGGGTTCGTGGTGATCGCCAACGTCGCAGTGGACCTGGTCTACGCGCTCCTGGACCCGAGAGTGAGGGCCGTGGGATGACCCTGCTGACCGTACGCGAGCTGACCGTGGACTTCCCGGGTGGCGTACGCGCCGTGGACGGACTCGACCTGGACCTGGCCGCCGGGGCGGTGCTCGGTGTGGTGGGCGAGTCGGGCAGCGGCAAGTCCGTGACGAGCCTGGCCATCATGGGCCTGGTGCCGGATGCCCGGATCACGGGCGAAGTCCGCTTCGACGGGGAGCCGTTGACCGGTCTGGACCGGCGGGCGCTGCGCCGGCTGCGCGGAGACCGGATCGCGATGATCTTCCAGGATCCGCTATCCTGCCTGAACCCCTACTACCCGGTGGGCTTCCAGATCGCCGAGGCCTACCGGGCACACCGCCGGGCGGGGCGTCGCGAGGGCCGCCGGGTCGCCGTGCGGATGCTGGAGCGCGTCGGCATCCCCGAGCCCGAGCGGCGCGCCCGCGCGTACCCGCACGAGTTCTCCGGCGGCATGCGCCAGCGCGTGATGATCGCGATGGCCCTGTGTCTGGAACCCGACCTGCTCATCGCCGACGAACCGACCACCGCGCTCGACGTGACCGTGCAGGCCCAGATCCTGGACCTGCTGCGGGAGCTGAGGGAACGGTCCGGCACCGCCATCATGCTCATCACCCACGACATGGGCGTGGTCGCGGGACTGGCCGACCAGGTCGTCGTGATGTACGGCGGCCGCGCGGTCGAGCGGGGCACGGTACGCGAGGTGTTCTACCGGCCGCGCGACACCTACACCAAGGGCCTGCTCGCCTGTGTACCCCGGGTCGACGGGCCGTTGCCCGATCGCCTGCCCACCCTGTCGGCACCGGAGGTGACCGCGTGAACGCGCCCCTGCTCGAAGCGCGCGACCTCGTCAAGCGGTTCCCCGTACGGCACGGCCTGACCCGGCGGCTCGCCGGACACGTCAGGGCGGTCGACGGGGTGTCGCTGCGGGTGGACGCGGGGGAGACGCTGGGCCTGGTCGGCGAGTCCGGCTGCGGCAAGTCCACGGTCGCCCGGCTGCTGACCCGGCTCATCGAGCCCACCTCGGGCACGGTCTCCGTGGCCGGACGGGACCTGACCACGCTGGACGAGCAGTTGATACGGCCGGTACGGCGCGACCTGCAGATGATCTTCCAGGATCCGTTCTCCTCGCTCAACCCCCGCCTGACCGTCCGGCAGATCCTGACGGCCCCCTACCGCTACCAGGGGCTGACCCCCGACGAACCCGTGGAGCAGCTGCTGGAGCGGGTGGGCCTGCGGCCGGAGCACGCCGCGCGCTATCCGCACGAGTTCTCCGGCGGCCAGGCGCAGCGCGTCGGGATCGCCCGGGCACTGGCGCTGCGGCCGAAACTGGTGGTGTGCGACGAGCCGGTCTCGGCGCTCGACGTGTCGGTCCAGGCCCAGATCCTCAACCTGCTCAAGGACCTGCGGCAGGACTACGGGCTCGCCTATGTGTTCATCGCACACGACCTCGGCGCGGTCCGCCAGATCAGCACCCGCGTCGCCGTGATGTACCTGGGCACGGTGGTGGAGACGGCCGACCGGGACACGCTCTACGGACAGGCCGCGCACCCCTACACCCACGCCCTGCTGTCCGCCGTACCGCTGCCCGACCCGGACGCCGAACGGTCCCGTGAGCGGATCGTGCTGAGCGGCGACCTGCCCAGTCCGCTCGATCCGCCCAGCGGCTGCCCGTTCCGCACCCGTTGCCCGAGGGCGGCCGACCGCTGCGCCGCCGAGCGGCCCGTACTCCACCCGATCGCCTCGGGGCACGAGGTCGCCTGCCACTACCCGGAACCGCTGACCCAGCCGGTCTCCGAGCCGTCTGCCGAGGAGAGGACCGCATGAGCCGCGCCTACCGCCTGCCCGGACTCGCCGTGACGGACCACGACTTCACCGTACCGCTCGATCACACCGATCCTGCGGGAGTCTCGATCCAGGTGTTCGCCCGGGAAGTCTCCGACCCGCTCCGGGCCGGCGAGCGACTGCCCTGGCTGCTGTTCCTGCAGGGCGGCCCCGGAGGCAAGTCGCCCCGGCCGCTGAACGCCACCTCCGGGTGGCTCGCCCGCGCCCTCAGGACCCACCGGGTGCTGCTGCTGGACCAACGCGGCACCGGCCGCAGCACCCCGATCACGGCCCGGTCGGCCGCACGGTTCTCCGACCCCCGTGAGCTGGCCAACCACCTCGCCCTCTTCCGCGCGGACTCGATCGTCGCCGACGCGGAGCTGATCCGGCATCAACTGTGCGGCGACAAGCCCTGGGAGACGCTCGGCCAGAGCTACGGCGGCTTCATCACCCTCACCTATCTCTCCCAGGCCCCCGAGGGCCTGCGCGCCTGCTACATCACCGGCGGTCTGCCCGGCCTGGACGCCACCGCCGACGACGTCTACGCGGCCACGTATCCCCGGGTCAGGGAGAAGGTGACCGCGTTCTACGCCCGTTACCCCGGCGACCGCGACCTGGTCCGGCGGGTCGCCGACCTGCTCGACCGCCGAAGGGTCCACCTGCCGGACGGCGACCGGCTCACCGTCCGGCGGCTGCGCACGCTCGGCCTGATGCTCGGGATGGGCGACGGAGCCGAGCGCCTGCACTGGCTGCTGGACGAGGCCGTCGGCGCCGACGGCGACCTCTCGGCGACCTTCCTGCAGCAGGTGACGCACCTGACCGGACTCGTCGACAACCCGCTCTTCGCCGTGCTCCAGGAAGCCTGCTTCGCGCAAGGGGGCAAGCCCACCGACTGGGCCGCCGCCCGCGCGATCGCCGGCCGCCCCGAGTTCGCCGAGGACGCCGACCCGCTGCTGTTCACCGGCGAGATGTTCTATCCCTGGATGTACGAGGAGATCGCCGGGCTGCGGCCGTTCCGTGCCGCCGCCCAGATGCTGGCCGAGCCTGCCGACTGGCCCGCCCTGTACGCGCCGTCGCGGCTGGCGGCCAACCAGGTGCCGGTGGCCGCAGCGGTCTACCACGACGACATGTACGTCCCCACGGAACTGTCCCTGCCGACCGCGCGCTCGGTCGGCGCGCTGCGCGCCTGGGTCACCAACGAGTGGGAGCACGACGGGGTGGCCGCCTCCGGCGAAGGCGTGCTGTCCCGCCTGATGGACCTGGCCGCCGGACGGGTCTGACGTCCCCGCACCCGTCCCCACGACAGACACGAGGAGACATGTCCGGATCACCCCAGAGACTCAGAGCCCTGGCCGCGGGTGCGGCGGCGACGGCGTTCCTGACGCTCGGAGCCACCGTCCCGGCCGCGACCGCAGCGCCGGCGCGGAGCACCGCCCCGGCCGCCGACTGCGCGCTGCCCGGCAGGACCGGCTGGACGGACGAGGGCCACGCCACCGACTACACCCGGTTCCAGCGGCCCCTCGGCACCAAACACGTGCTCATGCTGTTCGTCGACTTCCCCGACGCCCAGGCCTCCGGTCCCACCTCCGACTACTACCGGCAACTCGCCCCGGCCGCCGACTGGATGAAGCACGACTCCTACGGCCGGACCTCGCTCGGCATCACCCCGCTGGACCGGTGGATACGGATGCCGCAGGACTCCACCAGCTACGGCTTCCAGCGCGGGATCACCTTCGAGCAGCACGAGGCGTACGTCCGGCAGGCGGTGGCGGCCGCGGACCCGTACGCCGACTTCTCCCGGTACGACATGGTCTACCTCGTCCCGGCCAGGTCCGCCGCCGCGATCAGCTTCTCGCCGACGTACCTGTACGACCCCACCACCGCGGGCGTCACCGCCGACGGCAAGCGCCTCAAGTGGGCGGTGACGTTCGGGCAGGACATGTGGCACTGGGGCTTCAAGGTCGCCGACCACGAGACCGGCCACACCTTCGGCCTGCCCGACCTCTACGCGTTCGCCGGCACGGACTACCACCGTTTCGCCGGCGGCTGGGACCTCATGGGCGACATCGCCGGGGCCGCCCCGCAGCACCTCGGCTGGGAGCGATGGAAGCTCGGCTGGATCGACGACCGCCAGGTCACCTGCCTCCCCTCGGCCGGACGCCGCACCGTCCGCCTGAATGCGGTCGAAAGCCCCGGCGGGACGAAGATCGCGGTGATCCCTACCGGCGAGACCACCGCCTACGTCGCCGAGTCCCGCAGGGCCGTCGGCGCGGACCGTCACGCCTGTTCCACCGGCGTGCTCGTCTACAAGGTGGACACCTCGACCCAGACCGGCTACGGCCCCGTCCAGGTGGTGAACGGCAACCCGGGCGCCACGCCCCCCTCGGGCTGCCGGGCACTGGACATGGCGGCACTCCACCCCGGTCAGACCTTCACCGATCCCGCCACGGGAGTCCGGATCGATGTCGACAGCAGCGCCCCCCTGCACGACGAGATCTCCGTCGCCCTGCAGTGAGAGCCGGTCTTCACCGCGTGGTGGCTCACCCGGGCAGGCACAGCGTCTCGGGGCGGCGCCGGCGCCAACGCGCGTAGGCCGGTGCGGCGGCACCGGTGGCGAGATACCCCGCGGCCACCCTGCGCACGACCTCGTCACCGTGTGCGGCCAGCGGTCCGTCGTGGCGCAGGCCGAGCACGTGGCGGTACCAGAGAGGATCACCGGTGAGCGGGCGCACGGCGACGCCCGGCACCTCGATGAAGGTGGCCTGACAGAGACTGACGGCCAGGCCCGCCCGGACGATGTCGATCAGCTGCCGGCCTTCCGCCTCGTAGGGGGCGTGCGGCTGACGGCCCGTCCGGGAGAAGACGGACGCCCAGTACTCCCGGGTACGGTCACTGTCCGGATGCGGCATGGCCCAGTCCTCCGCGATGAGCTCCTCCAGACCCACCTCTTCGCGGCCGGCCAGGGTATGGGCGGACGGCAGCAGTGCGAAGACGGGCTCGGTGACCACCGGGCGCAGCACGACTCCCTCGCGCGGCGCGAGCTCATGCCCGGGGCTGTCCCCGAGGACCGCCGCCTCCAGACGCCCCGCCGAGAGGTCGTCCACCAGCGGCGACGGGGAGTACTGACATCGGGTCGTCACGGCCGATCCGGGAACCAACTCCCTTGTGGCCAGGACGAGATCGGCCAGCAACGGGGCGCCCACCGATCCGAGGCGGACACGGCCGGGGGCCGTCCCGCAGTGAGCGGCACGGGCGGTGTCGGAGAGCAGGCCGTCGATGCCCGGCAGGATCGCCCGCGCCCGGGGCAGCACCAGCTCACCCAGCGCGGTGGGCACGGCACCGGCCTGCCCCCGGGCGAAGATCGGTCCGCCCAGCATGGCCTCGATACGCCGCAGCTGGGCGCTGAGCCCCGGTTGGGTCATGCACAGCGACGCGGCGGCACGGGTCAGGCTTCCGGCCTCCGCGATCGCGCAGATCACTCGCAAGTGCCGTACCTCTAGATCCATGGCGCGGATGGTAGGGAGCCCGGGGAGCTTCCGGCAGGGGGTCGGGACCGGTCAGTCCCATATGCAATGTCACACGCCACTGAAATGCTATGGGTGCAGTGCCACGAATCCCCGGACCGCACTTCGCTGACTCAGGTCGCTCCGCCGCTCGGGCTCGTCCGGCGCGGGTTGCCGCGGTCGACGGTGAACACGACGGTGCTTCCCGTCTGCAGCGGCGTGGTGAAGATGGCGTGGGCGGCGACCTGACCGAACGCCTCGGGGTAGGTTCGGCCGTGCTGGGTCAGTCCGCTCGCACCGAGTCGGCTCAGTCCGGACACCTGTGTGTTCAGGATCTGAGAGCCGATGGTCTCGCCCACAGTGAGGCGGTACTCCGCATCCAGGATGGGCTTGAAGGTGGTGGCCTGGACCCGGATTTCACGGTCGGATCCGAGGTACTTGCGGGCAACGACGTGGAATTCAACGTAGTGGAGACCGTGATGCCGGCGCTGCTCCGACAGCGGGAATCGGTATTCGATCGCGGGAGATCCATGCAGGACGGTCTGGCGCGGTGGCTCTTGGGGGAGTTCCTGGCCGTTGACGCGGACGTGATCGACGCGGAAGCAGTTTCGGTCCGTCAGCGCGAGCCCCTCGTCGATCTGCCAGCGGAACACATATCTGTTGTCGCCAGCCAGGGTGCTGAAGGGTTCGTCCGACAGTGACGAGACACATACGAAGCGGAGTTCTGTGGGCAGGGTCGAGACCTGGTAGGAGATGCGCATGGCCTGGACGGCGTATCCGTCGACTGCGAGGCCGTCCAGGTGACAGTCCCACCGGTAGCGGGCGAGGGCTCCGGCGAAGAGGTTTTCCCGTATGGGTTCGAGGACTTCACGCAGAGCGTGGTCGATGGCCTGATCAACCTGCAGCGTTGTGTCGCGGATCGTGATCTGGCCGAAGATGATGCTGACCACGGCTGCCGAGACGAGGGTGCTGCCGATCACCTCCAGGCACTTGACGATCACGTCGTCGTGGGCGCGGTTCACCGAGATGACGAGAGCAATCGCTCCCACGACGAGTATCAGAAGGTTGTAGATGCGCACCGTGCGCCGGACTTCTGCGATGACATTGCGCTGGTCGGTCATCTGGGGACTCCCGTCCGCGAGCCCGGTTACGCGGTTTCGCCGAGCTGATGCCACACATCGGCGATGCAGTCGCCGATCTGGATGCCCACGGTGGCGGTGTCCTGCTGGTCGTCGGTGAGGAACACGGCGATCACGTCACTGTCGCGTCCGTAGAGGATGCCGGCGTCGTGGGCGAGGCCACGCAGGCTTCCGGTCTTGTGAGCGACGTGCAGGTCGTCAGGGAGGCGTAGCGGCAGACGGAAGTTGCGCATGCTGTTGCGCATGGCCTTGATCATGTCGTGCAGTCGGGGTTGAGTGGTTGCGTAGCGCAGGATGGCGGCCATGTCATGGGCTGTCGTGGTGCTGTCTCTGGCCTTCGGTCCCAACTCGGCGTCGGTAAACCCCACTCGCATGTACGTGTGTTGTGCTCCGGCTCGTGTGGCTGTGTCCGTTACCGCGTCCATGCCGACCAGTTCGGTCAGGAAGGCGCCGACGGGGTTGTCGCTCGTGGCCAGCATCAGACCACACAGTTCGGCCAGCGTGAACTCGTGCTGAGGATCGAACACCTCAAGCAGGGACGGGTAGGCCGTGCGCTCCAAGTCGGACCGTTTGACCACGCGCGAGGCGTCCGCGCGCTCCAGCACGGTGAGGGCCAGGGGTACCTTCATCAGGCTGGCGGCAGGGAACACCCGGTGGGCGTTGCGGTGAACGCGGAGATCTCTTCCGCGCAGGGACGACAGCACCACGGCTCGTGAAGGGTCGTGGCCGATGAACGAGTCGATGCGGCCATCAATGTCCATACAGCCAGCCCCCCGCATGCCCCCGACATGACTGATTGCAGGTTAACGGCAGGCTTTTGGAGCGTCCATACGCGGTGACAGGGATGGCCGTCGCCGGTGGCCGGCTGCCGTCGTGACGACTTGGTGCACGCCGCAGGACGGTCACCAACCCGCGGAAGGGCACCCTTAGGGTGAGTGGATGCTCGAACCTGATGTGAGGAAGACCCAGGCGGTGCTGCCTGCCTACGCGATCGAGATCGGAACCGATCCGCTGGAGCAGCCGATGCGGAACTCGGTGGGCGGCTGGCCCTTCTTCGACGACGCCCAGGAGTGGCCGGAGTGCTTTTGCGGCATTCGAATGGCCTTGTTCTTCCAGCTCGACCTGCCTTCGGACCTGGAGCCTTTCGGCGGAGACCACCTCCTGGTCTTCCACTGCAGCATGCACAACGACGCATCCGAGCCCGAGACCGCCGACGGCCGGCTGGTCCCACGGTACTGGGACGCTGCGCAGCCGCCCTACCCACGTCCGTTCTGGCGCGTGCTGCTCCAGCGCAGTGCGACGACGCCGGCGGCGGAGCTCGAACCGTCCGTGTGCGCCCTGCCGCTGACCCTGCACCCCTTCGCCGACACCCCTGACGCGCGAGGACTGGGAGCCCCGATGTTCAAGGTGGGCGGTAGGCCGTCCTGGGCTCAGGATCCCGAGTACTACCGGTGCTCGTGCGGCGCCGACTTGGTCTACATCTGCCAGGTGCCTGAGCACATGCGGTTCGCCATCCGGCCCGGCCGGCCAGAGCAGCCCTACAGCATCAGCGCCGATACCTACTGGCTGTTTCTCGGCAACGAGGTCTACCTGCTGGCTTGTCCGGACCACTGCGATCCGGCGGCAGTCTGGCCGGTGAACCAGAACTGACCCCTTGACATCATCAGCCTGCACGACCTGACATTCTCTGCGACCGCCCGAGGACGGAGCCACCGGACGGGTGCCCGTCAGGGAGTCGCCGTTGTAGTCGACGGTGGCCAGGTTGCCGTCCCCGTGCGTCCGGCCAGGCGGTCAGCCGTTCGCTGACCGCCTGCGACCTCTGGTGGCGGCAGAGGCCCGTCTAGAAGGCGCTGTTGTTGCAGCCCATCGTCGAGCCGAGGTGGGTGCTCTGGCTGCCCGCGTCGCCCTCGCCGTTGAGCCCGTTGCCCAGCAGGCCGTTGATCAGCCCGACCGCGCCGAGGACGTCGATGTTCAGGTCATGGGACTTGCATTGGGTGCTCTGCTGGACGCTGTATCGGTTGCCCCCGTGGCCGTCGCCCCGACCCCAGCCGGCGGCGTGGGTGGTGCCGGCGGTCAGCACTCCGACGCTGCTGAGGGCGGCGACCAGGACGGCGGCCTTGCGAAGCTTGTACATGTCATCTCCGGTGAGGCGAGGTGGATCGATGAGTGAAGCATCGACTCCTTACAGCAAACGGAGATTAGTGAGAAATCTCCGAAATCATCCCTCGGCGCGCCGAGTTTCGTGATCATGCATCGCAAGCGACCTGGTGTCGCACACCGTGTGCATCACCTGATCGGACCGGAGCGTACGGCCGGACCGGCGTCTGCCCGACAGGGAGGCCGCATGCAGGAGCGAAGTCCGCGCGTACGTCTGGGCGGGGCTGACCGGTCCGCCTTCGCCGGGGTCTGTGTGGGATCAGGAGCCCGACGGGCCGTCGTAAAGCCGTACCGTGGCGGCGATTTTCCGAATGGTCGCGTCCGGTACCTCGGCGCTCACGTTCTTTGCGCCGAAGAACGACCAGGACACCAGATCCCCTGCAGTGTTCTTGAAGCCGAAGACCCATGCCTTCCCGTCCGTGGCGCACTTCTCGGACTTCTTCGTGCCTACGGACCAGGCGGTGCCCAGAGTGCCCTTGAGGCCGGAGTTCGTGGTGAACGACTCGACGGTGCCGGTCTTCACCTTCTTCTTGTCCGGTTGGGCATACGCTCCGAACACCCAGGTCTGCGAGTCGGAGCCGGCGATCTCCTGCGTGCTTCCGTACCCGTTGTTGCCCCTCGTGCCCACCTGGGCCAGTGGGGTGTTCTCCAGTGTGCCGTCCCGGTTGTCGTCCGAGGAACACCACTTCTTCTGCAGCATCGCGACATTGCGTATCGCAATGAGCGGCTTGTCATCCGGGTCCCCGTCCTTGGAGACGTAGGTGACCCAGCCGGGGGACTGGATCTCCCATTGGGGCGGGACATCGAATGCGATGTGCTGGGTCGGGTTCGTCACTACCTGCCAGCCCTTGACCGTGGCGGTTGTGGTGCCCGGCCCTCGTGGGTTGGCGGAACTCTGTGACGGTGATGTCGCGTTGGTCGGCTTCGGGCCGGGCTCGTCGTGCCTGTGGCCGCCGAGGACCAGGAATCCGGTGACGCCGGCGGCAAGTACGACGGCTGCCGCGGCGATGACGGCCACGAGTCCGGTCCGGTTGCGGCCGCCACCCGTCGGTGGGGGCACGGGTGCGCCGGCGGCCGGCTGCGTGGGCATCTGCCAGGGATGGGGCTGCTGGTAGGAGTTCGGCTGGTACGGGCCGGGACCGGGCTGCTGGTAAGGGTTCGGTGGGCCAGGCTGCTGGTACGGGTTCGACTGACTTCCCACCGGGGGCTGCTGCGGGTTCTGTCCGTCCCTCGGCGACTGCTCTCCTGGCCACATGAGCCGTAACGATACGGCAGCCGCTTCCGGCGAGAGACCCGGAGGCGCACGATGAGGGTGGTGCCGCTGGGCCGCCGTCGAGCGCACCATGTCGAAGCTGCCCGGCTACTGTCGCCTCAGTCCCCAACCGCCGCGAACGAAGTCCCCGCAAATGCTTGGACCTTCGTCCTGGTTGCCGGCCTCTGCTACTGCAAGCCTCAACCGCCTCGCCGCCTGGGACCCGGTATAGGTTGTTCATCTCTCAATCAGCTACGCGTGTTGATCCCGTGATCATTTTGCGCGAATCTCGTGACAGGCGAGAGGTTGGGGGGCTCCTCAACTCGCAGGCGGGAAAGGTCTCATGAGCTTCAAGTCCAAGATCGTCAAGGGCGGTATGGCCGCGGCTGTGACCGGCGCCGCGGAGCCGACGGACAGCCCCTAGTCGCCCGCGCCCGCAGGCGACGGCGGTACCTCGACGACGAAGAACACGAGCCGCCGCCTGGCCAGCGCCAGCATCCCGCCGCTGGCGTCGATGCCGGTGACGACCGCACCGCGGTCGCGCAGTGCGGCGGACAGGGGGCCTGAGCCACAGCCGGCGTCCAGGATCCGACGGCCGGCCACCTCTCCGGCGAGGGCCAGCATCGCGGGCCGGGCGTAGTACGCGTTCACGAGGTTGTCCTCGTTCTCCGCCGAGTAAGCCTCGGCGAATCTGTCGTAGTCATTCGCCGGGACCGGATCGGCAGACCGGGAGCTCTCGGGTACGTCGGTTATGTGTTCCATCGTCGCAGCCTAGTAGTCACATGATCCGCCGAAACCCTGGCCAGACGCGGTGCACGACCGTGCGGCGCCGACGGTCAGGCCACGACCTGCACTGTGCCGGAAGATCACGTAGGATTCAGGTCCAGAATCGATCAACTGTTGCAGTCATCCGCCAAGTTGGAGATTTCTCCACGCTTCAGACCAAGGGTGATCGTGCAGGGGGGAAGGAAGAGAATCGATGAAGTCGACCAGTATCCGGCGACGCCTTGCCGGGACCGCGGCCACTGCCCTGATGGTGGGTGCGGGTGTCCTCGCGGCTGCCCCCTCGGCAGCGGCGAAGGCCAACCTGCTGACCATCGACAAGGTGTCGTTCCACAAGCCGAACGTACAGGTGAAGGTCACCTACTCCTGCGATCCGGGCATGGACCATGAACTCGTCGCCAACGCCAGGACGCTCGGCACGGGCACCCATCGTGAAGGCAACGCCGCCGGCACGATCAAGAAGGACAAGCTGGTCTGCGACGCCGGCGACCACATCGCCCAGGTGACCATGCGCCCGGCCCAGGGCTCGTACTTCGTCAAGGGAGACAAGGTCAAGGTCACCGTCTTCTATTTCGACAACGACGGGTTCAGCTACGCCCGCGAGGCGACCGTCGCCGTTCTCTGAGCGGCTGGGGCGCCGACCGCCACGGCGGGCACCGTCATGCACCACGAAGGTGGGCCCCGCCCGGGGGCCCACCTTTTCATGTGCAGCCCGTGATCGAGGTCACCAACTGGCACACCTTGAAGACGACCTGCAAGTCAGAAGAGATCATTTCAACGAGAGCCGAACCGCGTCGGCGTACAACTCGGTGTCCGGCCCGCGATGCCAGCCGCACCTTCGCCGCACCTGTCGGTTGAACACCCGGCAGCGGATGACAAAGAGAGAGTCCCGGGGGCGAACCCGGGACTCTGTGTGTCATCGGTGCCGGCGGCAGTGAGGGCATGGGCCCTCACCCTCCTCGTCCTTTGAGGAGCACCTGACCTCAACGATCTGAACGCCAGAGTGATTCTTGCGTTGCAGCCATGCCGTGAGAATCGGAGCCATCACCTGAGCCAGCGAGTCCCATGGGACCGACTGCAGGACGTGACAAAGGTCGTTGATCATCTATTCATCCGCTCACTAAGCCCCTCCCATCTCTGGGAGAGACCAAGTTGGCGCTCATGGCAGAGCGCCACCGCCCGGGGTCGGCGGGAGGGGCACCAGTCACTGGCTATGACAGCGCAATGTCCCCACTACGACATGTCAGACGCTCGGCTCACCGTGACAGTTCCCGACCGAGTAACAACAGACAGACGTCCTCGGCAAAGATCCGGAGCCGGAGCCCGGCCGTCCGTCGACCGGGCTGACGCGGTCCGATGCTCGGACACGCTGGCCGATTGTTGCTGAAAGTAACGGCGCGGTCTCGCGCCGACTGACATCATCAGCTCTACTCGCGGCAGCTCTCGACGTCTGGTGTGCGGCGAGAGGACTGTGCGCTGGTGTGACGTGCCGGGAAGGAGCTCTGCTTGGCTTGCGCACGCTGATGACGGTCCGGCCTGTCCGTGCAATGTCCTGGGGGCGCCGTCGATGAGTTGGCATCATGCCTGGCTGGCTGATTACGCGTTACCGGCCGCCGTGAGCGTGGTCATCGCGTGGGTCGGGCTGGCGCGTGAGTTCTCGGGCAAAGGACGGCTGCTGGGCAGTTGGGCGTCCTCTGGTCTGATGCTGCTCGTGCTGGCGTTGATGGGTGCGGTGGCGGCCGGCGCGGTGGTGCTGCTGCCGCACGCGGCGTCGATTCCTCCTGTGATCGCGGGTGCTGCGACGGGGGCCACCGCGCTGCCCCGACGCAGACAGGACGAGACCGCTCAGCCGTACGTCAAGTTCATGACGCTGGGTATCGCTTTGGCCCGGGAGCGGCTGGTGCAGCGTGTCCACCTCGACGCCTGTACCTGGTCGGACCGCTTCCTTCACGGTGTGGAGACCTCGGCGCAGCTCCGGGTGTTCGTCCACGATCTCAAGCTGTACCTGCTGGAACGGCATCCGCTCGCCGCTGAGACCAAGACGGTCAACGCCATCTACGCGGACGTCGAGAAGGCGCTCGATGCGGCGCTGGACGTGCAGACCCGTCTCGACGAGGCATGCCGTCAGGCCGGGCGTGAGCCGACGGATGATGAACTCATCGCCCGCCGACAGGCGTTCGGCACCGCTCTCGCGCAGTGCGGACACCTGCTGCGCTTCGCATACGTGCACGGCCGACGGAGCGAGAACGAAGAGCTCCGGGCCCTGCGGGCGAAAGCGACGTCCAACGACGCCTTCCACCATCCGGCGCTGCCACCGCAGCGCCGCTGGTTCGACCGCTGGCTGACCCGCTGAAGAGGCAGCACCCGTGATCCGCCACGGAGGGTTGGGCCTGGGACCCGGGCGTCGGCTCACACGCTCAGCGGTGGGCGGGCAGCCCGCTGCTTCTGTAGGGCTGTGTGTCGGTGCTGTCGCAGGCACTGGCGTCCGCTGACTGAGGTCGGGGACGGAAGGTGATCTGCACGTCGGCATCCAGTGCCTCCGCTACCGCGGCCAGTGTCCGGACCGTCAGGTTCGCGTCAGCGGACATGATCTGGCTGACGCGGCCCGGACTGACGCCCATCGCTGCCGCCAGGTCGGAGCGGGTCTTTCCCAGCCCCGTCAGCAGGCCGGCCAGGGAGGCCGTGGCCTCCCTCGCTATCCGGGAAGCCGCTAAGTTCGTCCGGCTCTCGTCACGGGCGAAAATGCCCATGGTGCAGCACCCCCAACTCAATGAGCGGCAACGCTCGTTGCCACCCCATGAGGATGCCACCTTTAGCTATGACTAAAAACACGGCTGGTGGAAAATGTACTCCCCGTGCTCCCCATACGGGCCTCTGACCTGCAGCAACGCTTGCGCGAACTAACGCAAAGTCACCCTGTCGGGTCAACGGGCGTTTCGCCCGGATCGCGGATCGCGGATCGCGGATCGCGGATCGCGGATCGCGGATCGCGGATCGGCGACGCCGACGTATAGAGGTCACCGGGAATGGATGAGCCTCCGGCGGTCAGCGGCTGTTTGACGGTCCGTAGTAGGCGGGGATGAAGGCGGGGCCTTCGGGATGAGGATGCTCAGTCGGTCGCGTCGGTCGCGTCGGTCCCGCAGGCGCCCGTGTGGGCGCCTGCGGCAGCTGCGGAGGGTGCGGCGGTTACCGCTCACCCGGCAAGTGTCGCCTGACCGGTTCGCCGTTCAGTGCTCGTCGCCTACCGGCGTCTGACGGGCGAGGAACTCGGCGAACGCCGCCGACTGCTTTGGGCCCATGTATCCCTGACGTCCGTACATCGCCTGTTGTTCCAGCCACGCCACCGTTTCGGCGTCGCGCAGCTCGGCGACGACCACCCGGCCCCGGACGAGCGTCATCGCCCCGTGCGGATGGCGGTAGCCGATATAGGGCCCGTACACCGTCGGCCCCGGCGGGTACTCGTGTGCCGGTTCGTCCTTCGGTCGCGCGCCCTTGTTGTGACGTGCGGCCCAGTACTCCAGTGCGGCCAGCTCGACCGCCGGCAGCAGCACTCGCGCCGGCTCACCGTCCGCGTTGAGGCGCACGCGCTCGCCGGTCTCCTCGACCTCGGCGACCAGGCGCCCGAACTCGGGTTCGCCGTCTATCAGTTCCACGTCCATAGCCGCCGACGTTACCCGCATCCGGCAGTGCGTGACCGCGCCTTGGGCGTCGGGCCGCAGCACGGCGGGGCCGGTGGTCGTGGAGCGTGCGCTCGCCCACATCGCCGTCGGTGATCAGACGCCGTGTTCTCCTCGCAATGAGCAGGAACGCCAACGGGTTTCACGAAGTGGCAAGGTGGTCACCCGGGAGCACCCGATGACCGACCCAGGGCTACGGATCTCCTGGCATGCGGATCGACCGCGTTCAGCGGCATGTCGTCAGCAAGGTGCTCACAAGCGTGACCACGGCCAGCAGTGGTCCGACCGACGCGAGGGCGGCTGTCAGCCCGTGCCGCGCTGCCTCCCATCGGTTGTCGCCGGCCTTGCGGCTCATCCAGGCAACGGCCAGGCCGGTGACGACGCTGATCAGGATCACGATCGCGATCCACGGCAGCACGGCCAGAAGCCGATCCATGGGCTGTGACGCGCGGCAGGTGGCCGACGGCGCAGCGGCGACGGCGAAGTCGAGCACGGTGGCGCTCCTTCCATGACGGGTGTCGGACGCCGGGCGGCGTCTGACACCCATCCGGCCGTTTCCGGGGGCGTCCGGCGCCGGACGCCCCGTATCGGGAGCCGAATCCGCAGGTCACAGCGGAGCCCGGATTTTCCGGCCGGATCCGGAGCGGACGGGGGCGGCGGTGCGGTAGGAAGAGGTGGCCAAGAGAAAAGGGGGTTTCCGTACCGTGCAGGAAGACTTCGTCACCGCGCTGACGTCCCTGCTTGAGCTGGCGAACCGGCCCACGTACCGGGCGATCAGCCAGGAGACGGGCGTGGGACACTCCACCGTCGGTGACTGGTTCCAAGGCAAGAGCGTCCCGCTGAAGGCCGAGGCGCTGGAGAAGGTCGTTGTCGCCCTGCGGCGCAGGATCGTGGACAAAGGGCTGGACAAGGGCTGGACGCCAGAGGAGACGGCCAGGTACCGCAGGCTCACGCCGCAGTACCTGGAAGGCCTGCGCGTGGCGGCGCATGCTCCTGGAGCGGATTCCCTCAGCCGGCTTCGCCGACTGACGGAGCAGGCGATGCGTGACCTGGCGATCGTGATGGAGCCCGGTCCCAGGTTCCGGCAGGGAATCCGGCTTGAGGAGCTCCACGTGGTCAGAGGCGTGGAAGACATCGTTCTCGCCGCCATTCCCGAGCGCTGCGCCCAACTCGTGGCCGGCGAGCCCGGATCCGGCAAGACCACCGTGCTGTGGAGCCTGCAGCGCACCTTGTCCCGACAGCCCGGCCTGGAAGCGCTGTTCATCAAGGCGACCTATCTTCTCGACGGTCTGCGGACGGATGCGGCTGGCGTGCCCACGGCGCTGACCGTCGACGAGATCATCGAAGCGGTTCGGTTCTGCGAAGCGACGCATGTGACGCCTGTCCTGCTCGTTGACACGCTCGACCTGCTGATGCACAGCAGCGATGGGCAGAAGCTCGTGGCGAAACTGCTGGAGGCAACAAGGCGGGCCGGGATCTCGGTGGTGGTCTCCTGCCGGCCGGGTGAGGCCATGCAGTTGCCGTTCGAGACGCTCGACGGCGACGAGACCGCAGCCGAGGCGGCAGAGGCGCCCACGCCGCAGCCGAGCGTGACGCCGGCCCAGCGCAGAGATGCCTACCTGCGGCCCCAGCTGATGCTGGGCTGGTACAGCCCCAGTGAGCGCAGCGACGCCATCGGGCGGCACAGCCGGGTGTTCTGCCCGGACCGTCTGTACGGGGCGGGCGCCGCAGAGCGTCTGGAAGAGGACCTCACAGATGCCGTCTACCGGGACCTTCCGCTGCGGGAAGTGTGCGACAACCCTCTGTACCTGCGGCTGCTGTTCGACATCTACGCACCAGACCCGCCCATCAAGGAAATCGACGTCGCTTCCCTCTTCGACGAGCTTCGACGGCGGCGCGTGCACCACGACTCAAGGGCCGGGGAAGGGGACCACACCGCAGGCCGGTACGCAGACCGGAGTGTGCTGGACACGGCAAGAGCGCTGGCCCGGTACATGCTCGCAGCCAACACCCTGGAAGTGGATGTCCGCAGGGAAGGGCACCACCTGGAGGAGCTGCTCCCGGACAAGTCATGGGACGACATCGACATCGACCTGGACGAACTCCGGCGTCGTGGCTTGGTCGCGGCCATCCCCGAGACGTCCTCGGTCCGCTTCTTCCACCAGACGTTCTTCGAGTACATGGTCGCCGACTATCTGCGGACCGCACATCGAGGCCGTGAGCTGATCGAACGGATGCTGAAGCACCCGGACGACCTGGTCCTGGCAGCCGTGGCAGGGCAGCTGGTGCCCCGGGAGTCCCCAGGGGCGGCCGATGAACTGCTTGAGCTGCTCCTGCGGGACAAGCGGCTGGCGCCGGTCGGCATCGAGTTCTACGCCCAGCTGGGCTCACCGGGCAAGGTGACCCGGACCGCCCGCGAGGAACTGCGCAAACTCCCCCCGGAGGCGGTCAAACGCTTCCTCAGTGGGCGTTCAGGTATGCCTCATGCCGGTATGAGAGTTCTGTCGCTGTGCCAGTTTGAGGCCTTTCGACGTATCGATGCGACTCATCACTTCCA